>CALAQW010000020.1 GCA_937888955.1 uncultured Alphaproteobacteria bacterium
GCGCGGCAATCCGTTCCAGCGAATCGGGTGATTCCTCAAGCCGCCGACGCGCCGCGTCGGCCCGGCCTGCGATCCGCGGGTCATTTCCCCGGCCCTGTGTGATTTCCGCGACATGCAGGCAGGTTAAACGGGCGGAACTTCCGTCAGCAATGACAAATACCCCACTTTTCCCGCCAATAGGGGCAGATTCCCGGCATGGCAATAATTCGGGCATTCTTGCCTGCCGCCGCCTGGCGACCTTCCGGTTCAGGCGGCAGCGTTGCGTGCCAGATCGGTTTCTTCGAGAACGGTCAGCAAGGCGGTGCGGATCTTGTCGAGCTTGCCCTGATTGGTGATCTTGAGGCCAAAAGCATCGCGCACATAGAAGGTATCGACCGCTTCCTCCCCATAGGTGGTGACATGGGCGGAGGTGATCGACAGGCCGCAGCCAAACAGCGCCCAGGTCAGCTCATGCAACAGGCCCGGCCGGTCGCGTGTGGTCACCTCGATCAGGGTGGAATTGCTGGACGCGTCATTATCGAACAGAATGACGCTTGGCACCTTGAACGCCACTTCGCGCTTGGGTGCTTTTTTGCGTTTGTCCTTCAATACTTCATGCGGACGATGTTTGCCGCTCAACGTTTCATTGAGAATCTTCGATAAACGCTGCAGCTTTGATTTTTCCGCAATCGCACTGTCCTCGCGGTCCTGCACCCAGAACACATCAAGCGCCATCCCTTCGGCGGTGGTGAAGATCTTTGCATCCACAATCACCGCACCGACGGAGGCGAATGCCCCGGCAACACGCGAAAACAGCCCCGGATGATCAGGCGCAAACAGGGTAATTTCGGTGACCCCCTGCTCAGGATGCACTTCGGAATTGAGCATGATCGGCAAATCCTGGGCCCAGCAATCCGCCATAAGCCGCGCATGCTTTTCATGAATATCGGTATCGCCGGTCAGCCAGTAGGGCGGATAATGCATGGCCAGGATGCGCTCACGCAGGGCGGGGGTGATATCCTGCAGCCGATCCTTGAGCGCGGCTTTCGCCGCTTCGATCCGCTGTTCGCGGCCGGCGGTGGCATGCCCGCCCGACAGGATCGATTCGGTTTCATAGTAAAGCTGCCTGATAAGCTGGCCCTTCCAGCTGTTCCAGACACCCGGCCCGACCGCGCGGATATCGACGACGGTCAGCACAAGCATCAGCCGCAACCGCTCCATGCTTTTCATCTGCTGCGCAAAATCGGACACGGTCTTGGGATCGGCAATATCGCGTTTTTGCGCCACATCGCTCATCAGCAGGTGATTTTCCACAAGCCAGGCGGTGAGTTCGGTTTCAGCTTCCGACAATCCAAGGCGCGGGCACAATTCGCGCGCGATGGCGGCTCCGGCATCGGAATGATCCTCGGGCCGCCCCTTGGCGATATCATGCAGCAGCACGGCCAGATAGATGACTTCGCGATTCTTGACCCGCGGCATGATCTCGCTCGCCACCGGATGATCTTCCTGCAGATGGCCATTTTCGATTTCCGAAAGTATGCCGATCGCCCGGATCAGATGCTCGTCAACAGTGTAGTGATGATACATATTGAACTGCATCATCGCGACAATGCGCCCGAAATCGGGAACAAATGCGCCAAACACCCCGGCCTCGTTCAGACGGCGCAGTGTTGTTTCAGGGTCCTGCCGGCTGCACAGCATCTCAAGAAACAGGCGATTGGCTTCGGGATTGGCACGCAGATCGTCATCAATCAGATGCAGCGAACGGGTTACAAGCCGCAGCGCATCGGGATGAATATCGATATCGTTATGCTGCGCCATATGGAACAGGCGCAGCAGATTGGCCGGATCGTCGGTAAAGACGCTCTCATGGGTGATATTGAGCCTGCCGCCTTCCGCGACAAATGCCTCAAGCTCGATCGCGCGGCGCCCGAAGCGCGGCAGAAACCGGCCGATACCCTTGGGCTTGCGATGCTGTTCTTCCAGCACCGCACAAAAGATCCGCGTCAGATCGCCGACTTCCTTGGCGACGCGGAAATAGTCCTTCATGAACCATTCGACCGCCGACAGCCCGTCATGATCTGCATAGTTGAGCCGCTTGGCAATGGCGGGCTGAATATCGAAACTCAGCCGCTCGATCGGCCGGCCGGTATAGTAATGCAGATGGCAGCGCACAAGCCATAAAAAGGCTTCTGCCTTGCGGAAGGTATCGAACTCCGATTTGGTGAGAACATCGCGCGCCACAAGTTCGGCGACATCATCGATCCCGTAAATATATTTCGCGATCCAGTAAAGCGTATGCAGATCGCGCAACCCCCCCTTGCCTTCCTTGATATTGGGCTCGACAAGATAACGCGTCTCCCCCTGGCGGCGATGCCGTTCGGTGCGCTCGGCAAGCTTTGCATTGACAAATGTCATGCCGCGATCGGCGGCGACATCGGCGCTGTAGCGCGTCTGGAGATCGGCAAACAATTCCGCATCGCCGCAAATGAAACGGCTTTCAAGAAGCGCTGTCCGGATCGTCATATCGCCATGGGACAAGCGCACACATTCATCCACAGAACGGGTGGAATTGCCGACCTTCAAACCGGTATCCCACAGGATATACAGCATGAATTCAACAACGCTCTCACCCCAGGGGGTCTGTTTGTAGGGCAGCAGGAACAGCAGATCGATATCGGATTCAGGGGCAAGGCTGCCCCGGCCGTACCCCCCCACCGCGGCGATGCAGATGCGTTCCGAACTTGTCGGGTTGGTCGCCCGGAACACCGTTTGCGTCACATAGTCAAACAGCGCCTGAATCATGTGATCGTGAAGATCGGCAATGGCCTTCACCGCCTGCGGTCCGGAAGCGCCCGCAAGCAGCGCCTTTTCGATATCCTGCATCGATTGCTGGCGCGTGGACTTCAAGAATTCGGCGACACGTTGCCTGTTCTCCGCACTCATCGGCGCGAAATTATCGGGATTTTCGCGCAATGATGCGGCCAGCATATCGCGATCGGGCAAGCCGATTTCAGGCACCGCCACCATGCCGGTGTCGATTTCCGCATCCATCAATTTGTCGATCGGCACATTCATCGCAATCCGTCCTTGGTATCATCTGGGCCCGCCGGCCATGCCAGCCTGCGACATACCCGCAGCATAGCGGAAAAAGCCTACTTCATCAGTGCTTTCAACCGGTAAATGATTTCAAGCGCCTGTTTTGGGCTGAGTTCATCGGGATCGATACCGGCGATTTCGGTTTCAACCGGACCGGGCTCGGGCGCCTTGGCCCCTGGATTGCCTGCCATCGTGGCTGCGGCTGTGAACAGGGGCAAATCCTGCGCCAGTCTTTTATCAGGGTTGGACACAGCCTCCCCCTCAAGCTTATCGAGCACCTGCTGCGCGCGATGCAACACCGCGTCAGGAAGCCCGGCAAGCCGTGCCACATGAATACCATAGGACCGGTCGGCAGCGCCAGCCGTCACCTCATGCAGGAATATGACATCACCGTCCCATTCGCGCACCCGCATCGTGACATTGGCGACACCGGCCATCCGATCCGATAACCCGGTCAGTTCATGGTAATGGGTGGCAAACAGCGCCCGGCAGCGATTGACATCATGCAAATGCTCAAGCGTCGCCCAGGCAATCGACAAGCCGTCATAGGTCGCCGTGCCACGGCCGATCTCATCGAGGATCACAAGCGCGCGTTCCCCGGCCTGATTGAGGATCGCGGCGGTTTCCACCATTTCGACCATGAAAGTCGACCGGCCCCGCGCCAGATCGTCTGACGCGCCGACCCGGCTGAACAACCGGTCGATGCGGCCGATATGCGCGGTGTCCGCAGGCACGAAACTGCCGATCTGGGCAAGGATCGCAATCAGCGCATTCTGTCGCAGGAATGTCGATTTCCCCGCCATATTGGGGCCTGTGACAAGCCACAGCCACTGCCCCGCCATACCGTCGGCGCGGTCTGCGCCAAGGTCGCAATCATTGGCAACGAAAATCGCGGCGTCGCGCGCCAGTGCCTGCTCGACCACCGGGTGCCGCCCCGCCACGATATGAAAGGCGCGGCTGTCATCGACCTGCGGGCGGATGTAACGCTCGCTCGCCGCCAGGGTCGCGAGCCCGGCCGTGACATCCAGAAAGGCCAGTGCCTGCGCCATCCGTTGAAGCGCCGGTCCCTGTTCCGACAGCGTGGCGACAAGCGCCTCCCACAACTCAAGCTCGATCGCCAGCGCCTTGCCGCCGGCCTGGGTGATCTCACGTTCGAGCTCGCCCAGCGCGACGGTCGTGAAGCGCACATTATTGGCAAGCGTCTGGCGATGGATGAAGGTCTCATTCAGGGGTGGCCGCATCAGCCGGTCACCGGCGCTGGCCGTGGTTTCGATAAAATAGCCAAGCACATTATTATGCCGGATCCGCAACCGTTCGATCCCGCTTTCCTCGCGATAACGGGCTTCAAGGCCCGAAATGACGCGCTTGCTCTCGCTTGCCAGCAGCCGCACCTCATCCAGCGCGGCATGGTACCCTTCGGCAATAAACCCGCCATCGCGGGTCAGCAGCGGCGGCTCGGGCTTGAGCGCGTGGCTCAGCGCGTCGATCAGCGGCTGCTGATGGCCCAGATCCGCACTCAGCTCCGCCAATATGTCCGGAACGCCGACCAGATCGGCGGGATGCGTGCCCAGCAAGTCGCGGATCGCGGCTGCCTGCAATGATCCGGCGGGCATTG
>CALAQW010000021.1 GCA_937888955.1 uncultured Alphaproteobacteria bacterium
CCGCGCCGAGATTCACAGCAAAGGCGGCAAGGGCGGCGGCACGCGCATCGCTGCCCGCCGTAATAGCGGCAAGCGCATCGATCCATGCCCGCTCGGCGATCGCCATGCTTTTGACGCTCCCGCCGCTCATGCCGCAGGGGCCCTTGCCAGTTCGCCATAGCCAAGCTTGTCGAGCTCGCGCGCAAGCTCGGCCCCGCCGGAGCGGACGATCCGGCCGGCTGCCAGCACATGCACGAAATCGGGCACGATATAATCGAGCAGCCGCTGATAATGGGTGATGACGATCATTGCCCGATCGGGCGCACGCAAAGCCGTCACCCCTTCACCGACCAGCTTCAACGCATCCACATCAAGCCCGGAATCGGTTTCATCCAGTATCGCGAGCTTTGGCTGCAACACAGCCATTTGCAGGATCTCGTTACGCTTCTTCTCGCCACCTGAAAAGCCGACATTAATCGGTCGTTTCAGCATATCCGCCCCGATATTGAGCTTCCTGGCTTCCCCTTGCACAAGCGTCATGACCCCGCGCGCATCAAGCTCTTCCTCGCCGCGCAGCTTACGCTGGGCGTTGATCGCGGTCTTGAGGAACGTCATCGCGGCGACACCGGGAATTTCCACCGGATACTGAAAGCCAAGGAAAACACCCTTCGCCGCCCGTTCCTCAGGCTCAAGCGCGGTGAGATCTTCCCCGAAATAGCTTATGCGGCCTTCTGTGATCTCATAACCGGGCCGGCCAGACAGCACATTGGACAGGGTGCTCTTGCCCGCCCCGTTGGGGCCCATGATCGCATGCACTTCGCCAGCACCGACCTCAAGGTCGATCCCGCGCAAGATTTCGTTGCCATCAGCGGTGACGTGCAGATTTTCGATTTTCAACATGACTTCAGACTTAACCTTCGATTTTCCTCGCGCCGGCTATCCGACGCTGCCTTCAAGGCTGACACCGACAAGCTTTTGCGCCTCGACCGCAAATTCCATCGGTAGCTTCTGCAACACCTCCTTGCAGAAGCCGTTTACAAGCAACGCCACCGCCGCTTCCGCATCGAGCCCGCGCTGCCGGCAGTAGAAAAGCTGTTCCTCACTCAATTTGGAGGTTGTCGCCTCATGCTCGATCTGCGCCGAGGGGTTCTTCACCTCGATATAGGGTACGGTATGCGCCCCGCATTCATCGCCGATCAGAAGCGAGTCACACTGGGTGTGATTGCGCGCGCCCTCGGCTTTGGGGTGGACACTGACAAGCCCGCGATAGGTCGACTGGCTGCGGCCGGCCGAAATGCCCTTGGCGATGATCCGGCTTTTCGTGTTGCGCCCGAGATGGATCATCTTGGTGCCGGTATCGGCCTGCTGCATGTTGTTGGTGATGGCGATTGAAAAGAATTCTCCAACCGAATTATCCCCCTGCAGAATGCAGCTTGGATATTTCCAGGTAACAGCCGATCCGGTTTCCACCTGCGTCCAGGAAATTTTCGAGTTGCGGCCACGGCATGCGCCACGCTTTGTGACGAAGTTATAGATACCGCCACGCCCTTGCTTGTCGCCCGGATACCAGTTCTGCACGGTCGAATATTTAATCTCCGCATCATCAAGCACGACAAGCTCCACCACCGCCGCATGCAGCTGATTTTCATCACGCATCGGCGCCGTGCAACCTTCCAGATAGCTGACATAGGAACCCTTGTCGGCAATAATCAGTGTACGCTCGAACTGCCCCGTATGCTCCGCATTGATGCGAAAATAGGTCGACAGCTCCATCGGGCAGCGCACCCCTTCGGGCACATAAACAAAGGTCCCGTCGCTGAATACCGCGGAATTGAGCGTTGCGTGGAAATTGTCCGAATAAGGCACGACACTGCCCAGATATTTGCGCACCAGCTCAGGATGTTCCTGCACCGCTTCGGAGATCGAGCAGAAAACGACCCCAACCTCTTCCAGCTTGTCCTTGAAGGTCGTCACCACCGAGACGCTGTCGAACACCGCATCGACCGCGACACCGGCCAGCATCGCCTGCTCAGCCAACGGAATGCCGAGCTTTTCATAGGTTTCAAGCAATTCCGGATCGACCTCATCAAGGCTTTTGGGCCGGTCGTCATAGCCTTTCGGCGCCGCATAATAATAGGCATCCTGATAGTCGATTTGCGGGAAATCGACTTTCGCCCATTGCGGTTCCTCCATCTCGCACCAGCGGCGATAGGCACGCAACCGCCAGTCGAGCATCCAGTCCGGCTCATTCTTCTTGGCCGAAATAAAACGGACGATATCCTCGTTCAGCCCCTTTGGCGCGAATTCCGATTCAATGTCGGTGACAAATCCATGCTTGTAGGAATCGCCAAGCGCCTGGGTCTTTTCGATGGTATCCTGTGACGCACCCATTACCTGCTCCAACCTGATTTCATGTTCCGCCGCATGCGCCTATCCCGCCTTTTTCAGCGTTTCGGGCGCGGCGATTTCTGCCCACGCGGAAAGAAACGTCTCAATATCCGCCGGCACCGATTGCCACCCCAAACTCACCCGCAATGCGCAGTCGGCAAGCGCGGGCGCAACCCCCATCGCTGTCAGCACATGCGAACGTGCAACCTTGCCGGACGCACAAGCCGATCCGGCGCTGACCGCAATCCCCGACAGATCAAGCCGCATAAGCTGCATCTCGCTGCGCGCGCCTGCCAAGGCAAAATTCGCCGTATTGGGCAGACGTTCAACGCCTTGCCCGAAAAAGACGGTTTCGGGGGCAAGCGCGGCAATGCCGGTTTCGAGCCTGTCGCGTAGTTCGGCGAGCGCTGCCATCTGCACAAGCCCACGGCCTGCTGCATCGGCAGCCACACCGAAGCCTGCGATTCCGGGAACATTCTCGGTACCGCCGCGCAGGCCGCGTTCCTGCCCGCCACCGCGCTGTACCGCGCGCAGCGCCAATTCATTGCGTATCACAAGCGCGCCAACCCCCTGCGGACCGCCGAGCTTATGCGCCGACAGGCTGAGCATATCCGCCCCGAGTGCGGCGATATCGATCGCGATCTTGCCCGCTGCCTGCACCCCGTCACAATGCAGACAGGCACCATGCGCATGGGCAAGCCGGGCAATTTCGGCAACCGGCTGAACAGCCCCGGTCTCGTTATTGGCAAGCATCACCGACACAAGCCCGATCTCGCGGTTCCGGTCGCGCCCGAGCATTTGCTCAAAGGCGGAAAGATCAACGATGCCGTCCTGCCCCACCGGTATGCGATGGCAGCCCTCAGGGGCGGCATGCAGCACCGCGTCATGTTCGATTGCCGATACCGCAACCTGTCCGGGCCGCGTGATTGCCGGCAATCCGCGCAGGGCGAGATAATTCGCCTCCGTCCCGCCGCTGGTGAAATAAACCTCGCGCGGTGCCGCGTTGACGAGGCGCGCCACCGCATCGCGCGCATTGTCGAGCCGCGCACGCGCCGCACGCCCCGGCCCGTGCACACTTGATGCATTGCCAACCGCCTGAAGTGCGTCATGCATCGCATCGAGCACTTCGGGTCGCACCGGCGCGGTTGCGTTATAGTCGAGATAAACCACTGTCACGGTCGATTGCCCGTATCACTCACCCGCCGCCACACCGGCAGGTTCACGCTCATCAAAAGACCAGCTATCACTCAGGGGCGCCTGCCCCCGCGCGGCCTCCGAAACCAGCGCACCGCTCTTGCCAAGCACCTTGCGTTGCACCACATCGGCAAGCGTTACTGAACTGAGAAAGATATGAATATGGTGGCCAAGCTCTTCCCAAAGGTCATGGGTAATGCAACGCCCGTTTCCCTTCGTGCACCCTTTCGAGGATCCGACTTCGCAACGGGTCGTCTTGATCGGCTCGTCAACGGCCAGAATAATGTCGGAAATGCGGGTTTCGGACATCGGGCTTGCAAGCTGATAACCGCCGCCCGGACCACGCACGCTTGTTACGATTCCGCCCTTGCGCAATTTGGAGAACAGCTGCTCCAGATAAGAGAGCGAGATTTCCTGCCGTTCCGCAATATCGGCGAGCGCAACCGGATGATCGGTGGCTGCGCGCGCCAGATCCGCCATCGCCATCACCGCATATCTGCCACGTGTGCTTAATTTCACCGCTATCTTCCCGTTTTTCCTAAGTCAGCGCCACACAACCACCGGTCATGTTGGCACCGGTCATGTTGGCCCAAAGCCAGTCTGAACTGATCGAATAGTAGTTTTTTTCCAAATTTATCGCTTGTCATGTTATGACACGGACCCAATGAACACCCGCGCGCAACACTGAATCCGGCACTCTAAAC
The DNA here is from genome assembly GCA_937888955.1 of uncultured Alphaproteobacteria bacterium. GTDB lineage: Bacteria > Pseudomonadota > Alphaproteobacteria > UBA11222 > UBA11222 > CALAQW01. The sequence continues at coordinate 4,266 of CALAQW010000021.1, forward strand.
ACCTAACTAAAATAGTCAAGTTTTTGGCAAATTGAACCCCAATGCCATCAACACTATATCCCGCAAGTGCAGAAAGAGCGCCCCACGGCCTCTGGAATCATCGGATTCGATAATGCCTGCGCCGTCACCAGAACCAAGAAGTGATTGAAATTATGACGGAAATATTTTTCAACGGCCCGGCCGGCCGGATTGAAGGCCGCTATCATGTATCCCCAAAACCCGATGCCCCGATCGCCCTGGTATTGCATCCGCACCCGGCCTATGGGGGGACGATGAACAATCCGGTAGTCAAGCAAATCACTCAGGTATTCCAGCAGCATGAATTTTCCGTTTTGCGGTTCAACTTCCGCGGGGTCGGACGCAGCATTGGCGAGTTTGATAACGGCATCGGGGAATTGTCAGACGCCGCCGCCGCGCTGGACTGGTTGCAGCAGTTCAATGAGAACGCCCCGCAATGCTGGATTGCCGGGTTTTCCTTCGGTGCCTGGATTTCCATGCAGCTTCTGATGCGGCGGCCCGAAATTTCAGGCTTCATCACGATTTCACCGCCAGCAAATATGTACGACTTTGCTTTCCTTGCGCCCTGCCCTGCCTCCGGCACCATTATCCATGGCACGAACGATCAGGTTGTCGGGCAGGAACCAATAGAAAAACTGGTTCAGAAACTGGCGACACAGAAAAATATTGTGGTCGATTATACGAAGATCAAAGGTGCCAACCACTTCTACGACAAACATCTGGATCAGCTGTCTGATCATGTCAGCAACTATCTGACCGAACAGATGCAGGTTGTCGAGGCGGCAAAATCCGCCTGACAGGAACCAGCGGATACACTGAATGAATCAGGGTTGCTAAAAGGCGGGGGAAAGCACCCCGCCTGTCACAGCGGCGCTGACGCCGGTTGTTTCGGGCAGGCTGAGCGGCAGCCCCAGGACCGAGCGGGCAGCCAGATAGGCAAAAGCTTCCGCTTCCAGCGCGTCACCACGCCAACCCCGCACCTCAACCGGGAAAACAGGCACGGAAAGTGCGCGCGCCAGCATCTGCATCAGCACCGGGTTGTGCCGGCCACCGCCACAGACCATCCATTCATGGGGAATTGAGGGCAGAAACGGCACTGCTTTCGCAACAGTCCCGGCGGTGAAGGCAGTTAATGTCGCTGCCCCGTCATCGGGCGTACATGTCGCAAGCGCCGTCAGATCAAAATTATGCCGATCAAGCGATTTGGGCGGGGGCAAATCCAACCAGGGATCGGCAAGCATGCGCCTCAGAACATCGTGATCAATCTGTCCGCGCGCGGCATGCCGCCCATCGCGGTCGCAGGCTTCACCGAAATGACGCGCACACCAATCATCAATCAGACCATTTCCGGGACCCGTATCAAAGGCAAGAATTTGCCCGCCTTCTGCCGGGTCGATCCAGGTCAGATTACCGACACCGCCAAGATTGAGAAAGGCGAACGGTGCCGAGATATTATCTGACAGCGCAAGTGCCTGATGATAAAGCGGCGCCAATGGCGCCCCCTGCCCGCCCGCCGCAACATCGGCGCTACGGAAATCATGCACCACATCGATTCCGGTTTCGCGCGCCAGCAGCGCCCCGTCACCAATTTGCACGGTGATGCCGGCAGCGGGTTTATGAAACAAGGTTTGCCCGTGAAAGCCGATAAGATCGACATCCTCACGCTTCAGCCCGGCCTCGGCCAGCAATTGCCGCACCGCTTCGACATGTTTCAGGGTCAAACTTCGGCCCAGCGCAGCAATTGCCGCATCGTAATGCGCATCGGCAGCCAGTACCGCAGCACGCTGCATTGCTTCGGCGAGCGCTGCCCGCAGCCCCTGATCATAAGGCAGGTTGAGCCAGGGGCCATGCCAGGAAACGCGCACGCCGTCCGTGCGGATCAGCGCGGCATCCACCCCATCACCCGAGGTGCCGCTCATCATGCCGATAATCGTCAGCTCTGCCACTGCATCATCCCGTCTGTCTTGGAACACCATACATAAGGTGCCCGCCTGCCGCCTTTTCCCTGCCCGTCAAAGGTGTTACACCTCACCGCGCCGCACCCAGGCGGCGCTAGTCCTGTATATTTCCGGCTCAGATGATGACGCATACACCGAAATCAGAATTTTTGAAAAACTTTGTTGCGCGCGGTTACCTGCATCAATGCACCGACCTCGAAGCGCTCGATACGCTTGCGGGCCGCGAAACAATCGTCGCCTATACCGGATATGACTGCACCGCGCCGAGCCTGCATGTCGGCCATCTCATTTCCATCATGATGCTCCGCCTGCTGCAACGTTCGGGGCATAAGCCCATCGTGCTGATTGGCGGCGGCACGACCCGCGTTGGCGACCCGACAGGGAAGGATGAATCCCGCCCGCTTCTGACCGACGCACAGATCGATGAGAATATCAGCGGCATCCGCAAGGCCTTTGAACGGTTTCTGACTTTTGGCGATGGGCCGACAGACGCGATCATGGTGAATAATGCGAATTGGCTGGACAAGCTGCAATATATTCCGTTCCTGCGCGATTTTGGCACGCATTTCACGATCAACCGTATGCTGACATTCGACAGCGTCAAACTGCGGCTGAGTCGAGAGCAGCCGATGACCTTCCTTGAATTCAACTATATGCTGCTGCAGGCCTATGATTTTGTTGAACTCAATCGCAATTACGACTGCCGGCTGCAGATGGGCGGGTCCGACCAATGGGGCAATATCGTCAACGGGGTCGAGCTTGGCCGCCGCGCCGATGGCAGCCACCTGTTCGGGCTGACGACGCCGCTGCTGACGCTGGCATCGGGCAAGAAGATGGGCAAATCAGAAGGCGGCGCGGTCTGGCTGAACGAGGATATGCTGTCGCCATATGATTACTGGCAATATTGGCGCAACACCGAAGATGCCGATGTCGGCCGCTTCCTGCGCCTGTTCACCGAGATGCCGCTTGATGACATTGCGCGGCTTGAGCGGCTTGACGGGCAGGAACTGAACGAGGCAAAGAAAATCCTCGCGACCGAGGCGACCGCATTGCTGCATGGCCGCGATGCAGCGGACGCCGCCGCCGAGACCGCGCGCCGAACGTTCGAGGAAGGCGCAAGTGCGGCCGGTCTACCGACAATCGATATTCCGCAGGCAGAGCTTTCAGAAGGTATCGCGGCCTTCGAACTGTTCCGGCGCGCCGGGTTGTGCGCTTCGGGCGGTGAGGCACGACGGCTGATCAAAAACCGCGGCGCACGGCTCAATGATCAGGTGATCGAGCAAGACACCGCCGCAATCAGCATGGCGGATATATCGGCCGACGGTGTCATCAAACTCAGCGCGGGCAAGAAACGGCATCTACTGATCCGGCCTGCCTGATCTACCCCCGCACGGTTTTTTCTTGGGGCCCCACCCCGCTTTCTGGCAGGATTACCCACAATAATAACAAGCTGGCATTACATGCTGGCCAGAATGTGGGGAGGAAGCATCGCTGTCGCAAAT
>CALAQW010000022.1 GCA_937888955.1 uncultured Alphaproteobacteria bacterium
CCGTGACAGCCTATAAGGGGCGCGCAGGAAGTCACGTTCCTGAAACGCGCCGGACACGCAGCCCGACCAGAGTTCGGGATCATCGCGCAGATGTTGCGGCACCGGCTCATCCGATACGATATCGGAAATTGCGACCCGGCCACCAACCTTCAGCACACGAAACATTTCGCCAAACAATGCGGCCTTGTCCTCTGCGGCGACAAGGTTCAGCACGCAATTCGACACAATCACATCCACCGAATTATCTGCAATAAGCGGCGCCTGCGCGGCCTGGTTCCGGCGAAAATTCTCGAATGCCTGAAAGTCAGCATAGGACTGTACCGGGTGTTCAGCCAGATAGGCTTCAACCGCATCGATATCGGTTTTCAGATCCTGAATCTTGCCGCGCTTGAACGACACATTATCCCAGCCAATGCTTTCAGCAATCTGCCTACGGTATTTTTCCGCAAGCGCAAGCATCGGCGGGTTGAAGTCTATCCCCGTAACCTTTCCTTCAGCCCCCACGATCTGCGAAATGATGTAGCAGATCTTGCCGCCGCCGCTCCCCAGATCGAGAACGGTTTCACCGGGCTGAATGAATTGCGAGGGATCGCCACAGCCATAATCGCGTTCGATGATCTCCTCGGGGATAACCTCAAGATAGCGGGTGTCGTAATCGACCGGACAACACAGGGCTTCTTCGCGCATTTGCGACGCATCCCCGTAACGCTTCAGAACTTCCTGTTCCGTATCAGTTGCCACAAGCACCATATGAACCACCCTTTTCATGCGCAGAAACCTATCCGACAGGCCACCCCGTCGGACACCCTGAATCCGGGTCATAGTGTAACCTGACAGAAAAGGGACGGCCAGCCATCAGCCGGCATCATTCCGCACCCCCACGCAATTGTGAAGACCCCGCGCGGGTAACATGAAACCACGCTCAGGCGCGGACGATCCGATCCCGATTTTCGGTGACCCCGGCGGTCGCATTGCGGGTATCGATGACAAGCGTGACCGCATCGACAAGTGCCGCATAATCGACGCCATCATGATCGGTACAGATCAGCGCCGCATCGTAATTTGCAAACGCCGCAATATCCCAGGCAACCGACGTCCGGCCTGCCAGTTCACGATGCGCGCGGGTGACACTCAGTGTCGGCACATGTGGGTCGTAATAATCCACCTGCGCACCACGTCGCTCAAGCTGCTGCATCAGGACCAGGGCAGGCGATTCGCGCATGTCGTCGACATTTTTCTTGTATGCGACCCCAAGCATCAGAATCCGCGCGCCCCTGGCTCCCATTCCCTTCCGGTCGCTCAGCTCCCGCACCAGCCGCTCCACGACAAGATGCGGCGCACGGCTGTTGATTTCGCCCGCCAGCTCGATAAAGCGGGTGGGCACGTCATATTCACGCGCCTTCCAGGTCAAATAGAAAGGATCGATCGGTATGCAGTGACCGCCAAGCCCGGGCCCGGGATAAAACGGCATGAAACCGAACGGCTTGGTCTTTGCCGCATCGATCACTTCCCAGATATCGACGCCCATGCTGGCATAGACATGCTTGAGTTCATTGACGAGCGCGATATTGACCGAGCGGAAAATATTCTCCATCAGCTTGACCGCCTCGGCCGTGGCCGCCGAAGAAACCGGAACAACTCCGGGCACAAAGCATTCGTAGAACGCGCAGGCAAGATCGCAGGCTGCGGCCCCGTCGCCGCCCACCACCTTGGGTATATCCGATGTATTGAATTGCGGATTACCGGGATCTTCCCTTTCGGGGGAATAGGCAAGAAAGAAATCTGCCCCCGACCGCAGCCCGTTTTCTTCGAGAATGGGCCGCATGACCTCATCGGTCGTCCCCGGATAGGTCGTCGATTCCAGAATGACAAGCTGCCCCGGGCGCAGGCTGCGTGCGATGGCGCGCGCGCTATCCTCCACGAAGCTCAGATCGGGCTCGCGATAGATATTGAGCGGTGTCGGCACGCAGATCAGGATGATATCGGCGTCCCGCAATCGGGTGAAATCGGCCGTCGCCTCGAACAGGTTGCCATCGCGCATTTTGGCGATTTTCGCATCTGACACGCTGCCGATCGGTGAATGGCCGCCATTGATCCGTGTCACCCGGTTCTGATTGACGTCAAAGCCAAGCACCTGGAATTGCGCCCCGGTCACAGCGCTTGCCAGCGGTAAACCGACATAGCCCAGACCAATAACCCCGACACAGGCCTGCCGGGATGAAATTTTCGCGGCGAGCGCGCTTGCCGCCTGACTGTCCTGCACCTTGTTTATCCCTCCGCCAGCGCGGATGCCATCTGCGACAGGTGATCGCAAATATAGTCTGCAACATCTTCCGGCATATAGGGGTGCATCGGCAAACTCAAGACCGTTTGTGACAGACGCTCGGCAATCGGCAGGCTGCCCTCACCCCCGCCATAAGCGCGATAGGCGGGTTGCAGATGCATGGGTCTGGGATAATAGATCTGCGTCGGAATACCGGCATCCGTCAGTTGCCGCTGCAACCGTTCGCGCGCCGGGGTCTGAAGCGTGTATTGCGCCCAGGCGGAGATATAGCCTTCCGGCCGCGCAGGCGGGCGCGCCAGACCCGCAAGTGCCGCATCATAGCGGCGGCTCAACGCTTCGCGGCGGCTTTGTTCCACACGCAGTGCCGGCAGCTTCGCCAGAAGCACCGCGGCCTGCAAGGTATCGAGCCGGCCATTCACCCCGACCCGGACAATGTCATATTTCCCCGCGCCCTTGCCATGCGCGCGGATCGAACGCAGCGTTTCGGCAAGCGCCTGATCCTCGGTAAAGATCGCGCCACCATCGCCAAAGCAGCCAAGCGGCTTTGCCGGGAAAAAACTTGTGGCGGTCAGATCCGCAAGCCGCCCGACCTGACGCCCGTGACAGCTTGCCGACAAGCTTTGCGCCCCATCGCCGATAAGCCGCAGACCGTGCGCGTCCGTAATCGCGCGCAGGCGCGGGTAATCGGCGGGCAGCCCGTAAAGATCAACCGCGATCACAGCCTTGGGGCAAAGCGTGCCCGACTGCGCGACCTGTGCGATTTGCCGACGCAGATCCTCGGGATCGAGCGTGCAGCTATCTTCACAGACATCGACAAATACCGGCACCGCCCCCAACAGCAAAACAACCTCCGCCGTGGCGGTAAAGGTGAATGTGGGCACAAATACCGCATCGCCGCGCCCGATCCCCAGCGCCAGCAGCGCCATCAGCAAGGCATCGGTGCCGCTTGACACGCCGACTGTGACGCCACCACCGACAAAATCCGACAGCGCCTGTTCGAGCTCGCCCACCTCGGGGCCCATAATATATTGCCCATGCGCCAGCACCTGCTGCATGCGGGCATCGATTTCGGGCTGCAGATGCGCCTGTTGCGCGGCCAGATCGATAAACGGGATTTTTTTCACAACCAGCCTTTCATCGCGCGGTTTTGGCGGCATTGCGGACAGGCTGTGATGCCGCGTCCCTGACAAGCCCCTTGTCGCTCAAGCGGTAGCTGTCGCCACTGCGCGGGCAGACAAGATCCTCGCCCAGCCGCTCCCCCGCATGGCTGACCCAGCCGATCTGCCGTGCCGGATTGCCCACGACCAGCGCGTGATCGGGTACAGGGCGGGTAACCACCGCGCCCGCGCCCACCATCGCATAGGCGCCGATCTCGTTGCCGCAAACGATTGTCGCATTGGCGCCCAGTGTCGCCCCCTTGCGCACGATCGTTGCGGCGAATTCATCCTTGCGTTCGACATGGGCACGGGGATTGAGCACATTGGTAAAAACGATGCTCGGCCCGCAAAACACATCATCCTCGATGGTCACGCCCTTATAGACCGAGACATTGTTCTGAAACTTGCAGCCATCGCCGATCGTCACATCGGGCCCGATGGCGCAGTTCTGGCCGATCACGCAATCGCGGCCGATCCGGCTATTGCCCAGAATATGGGAGAAATGCCAGATCTTGGTGCCCGCGCCGATCGCAGCACCGGGGTCGATCGCGACTGTCTCATGCGCAAAATACTGATCCTTGGCAGCGTTCACCGCCCCCTCCTGTGCCGCGGGGTCAAGACGGACCGGCAAGCCGGTTTCCATAGACTGTTGGGCGCTGTTGAGCGCGCGCAGCACACAAATGGCCTCCTGCGCATCTGTTCTGGGTGCGCACCGTTGCGCCACGCAATCAAGAAAATGGTCAACTTCCGCCGATAACGGCTCGGCTTTGACAAGCGCGACAGCTTCCGCATCCGCCTTGCTTGCCACTGGCGCCCCCTGCTGCCACTCAACCGCGTGACGGTACAGGGTAAGCTTGTCGTCCCAATCGCGGGTATCGTCAAATACCAGCATCCCCTTTTCGCCGATGACGACAAGCCGCTGCTCCTTCATCGGATGTAGCCAGGAGACATAGATATGCGCCCGCAAGCCGGTGGAAAACGCCATATGCGTCATCGTCGTATCGGCGATTTTGGGATGCAGATAGGCCGCGCCGCTGGCCGTGACCTGTTCGGGCAGGCCGCCTGCCAGCGCCAGAATCATCGAAAAGTCATGCGGCGCGAAACTCCACAGGACATTCTCCTCGCGCCGCAGCTTTCCCATATTGAGCCGGTTGGAATAAATATAGCGCAGCTGCCCCAATTCACCGTCATCGACCATCTGCTTCAGCCGCAAAAAGCCATTATGATATTGCAGCAGATGCCCGACCATCAGGATACGGTCTTTCGATGCGGCAAGGGCTGCAAGCTCGGTCGCATCGCGGCTGTCGAGCGCGATCGGTTTTTCGACGAAAACATCCTTATCCGCCCATAAGGCATCGCAGGCAAAGCGGTAATGGGTTTCAGCGGGCGTTGCGATCATCACCGCCGCAATGTCGGTCCGGGCAAGCGCGGCTTTGCTGTCTGGCCAGTGTTCCACACCATATTGCGCGGCGAGCGCGCTGGCCTGCGGGCTTGGGTCGGCAATACCGACAAGCGCCGATTTTTCGGCAAGAATACGCGCAAGATTCCTGCCCCAATAGCCACAACCGATCAGCGCAATATTCCGACTTGCCGACACCGCTACCTCACGCCTGAAAAATCAACCAAAGCCCATGATATCAACGATCAAGGCATTGTCGTAAATCTAGCGTTAAATGGTGAGCAGAAGGTAAATTTATCCCCGCTCACACCCGAAGCGAAGCCGGGTGGCGGGAAGCTCTGCGTCCCTCAATATGCCGCCGGCTCGCCCGCAACGATCCAGCCACCGCCCAGCACGCGGTTGCCGTCATCGGCTGCATAGGCGACGCAGGCCTGACCCGGAGCGACCCCTTCTTCCGCGATATCGAGACAGACACGCGCCCGGTCGCCCGCAAGTTTCTCAAGCGTTGCAGGCACCGGCGGACGGGTCGAGCGGACCTTGACCTGCACACGCACCTTGTCGCCCTGATAGAGCGGAGCGGCCAGCCAATTGAGTTCGCGCAGCGCAAGCGTGGTTTTCTGCAACGCATCGCGGGGGCCGACAATGACCTGCCGACGCGGCGCATCGATGCGGATCACATACAGCGGATCACCGCCACCGATCCCCAGCCCGCGCCGCTGGCCGACGGTAAAATTGATAATCCCGTCATGATTGCCCAGCACACGGCCATCCAGATGCACGATGTCGCCCGGATCAAGCGCTTCGGGACGCAGCTTTTCGATGACACTTGCATAATTGCCATTGGGCACGAAGCAAATATCCTGACTGTCCGGCTTCTCCGCCACCGTGAGCCCGAGCCGGCCTGCGATCGCACGCGTTTCGGCCTTGTGCAGATCGCCCAGGGGAAAGCGGAGAAAATCGAGCTGCGGCCGGGTCGTTGCAAACAGAAAATAGCTCTGATCCCGGTCCGGATCGACCGCGCGATGCAATTCGGCGCCCTCGGATCCGGTCTTGCGGATAACATAATGCCCGGTCACAAGCGCGGCCGCACCAAGATCGCGCGCCACGGCAAGCAGATCGGTAAACTTGACCGTCTGATTGCATTTGACGCAGGGGATCGGCGTTTCGCCGGCCAGATAGGTATCGGCGAAATCATCGATTACCGACTGCCGAAACCGGCTTTCATAATCCAGCACATAATGGGGAATGCCCACCATTTCAGCGACCCGGCGCGCATCGTGGATATCCTGTCCCGCGCAGCATGAGCCCGGTCGGGCGACCGCGGCACCATGATCGTAAAGCTGCAATGTCACGCCAATGGTTTCGTAGCCTGCGTCGTGCATCAATGCAGCCGCCACCGAGGAATCGACACCGCCGGACATGGCGACGACGACGCGTCCGCCATCAGGGACATCATGCAATTTAATTTCCTGCTGCATCGGGGCTTTTCACATACGGGATCTGTGCACGCGCCAAAAGGCGCCGGCTCAGCTACGGAGATATAACCGTTACCCGCATTGTGCAAGTATCGCGTGGCAAAGCCATGTCCGCATGCCGGTCCGGTCCCGCGCTAGATGAAATCGAGCAGCGACACCTCGTTCAGTTTCCGGACAAGGCTGTAGGATGCCTCGACAGCCAGTTGCTGACGATTGAGCCGCGATATCGCCTCGGCAATATCGACTTCCTCGATCGCTGCGATAAACCCCTTGTTCACGGTGTCGAATTCTTCATGGCGAATAATCGTTTCCTCGACCCGCTGCTGGGTGAGGCCGTTATTCGCCTGGATCTGGATGATATCGCTCATTACCTGATCGAGATTGGCAATCTCGGCCTGTACGATCGCCTCATCGGCGGGCGTCAGATTGGTGCCGAACGGCGTCGCCGCGTCATATTCGGCCAGCCGCTTGACCGACGCAAGCAGCCCCTGCCCCAGATCGTCGGCCAGGACGCCATATTCGATAACAAGGCTTTGGTCGAGCCGCACCTGAGGCTTTTGCTGACTGTTCACGAAATAATCCGTGATCGGATTTGCAATTGTCGCAAGGTCAGGCACATCCACTGCCGAGAAAGGCGGCGTATCGGTACGCCCGCCGGCAAAAATATAGCTACCCGCAAAACGCGTATTCAATACGCTTTTCGATGCGCCGAACGCGTTTTCGATATTCACCGACAAGGTGCGCCCTGAATCATTGGCAAGCGCCCCGAGCAGGTCCTCACGCAAGCTCTTGGCCGCTTCATACAGATTGCTGATCGCCGCATCCTGCACTTCCATACGCAATCCGACTTGCGTGCCAAGCGCGATATAGGAGCTTGTGCGCGCTTCAATCGCTTTTGCACTGATCAGGGCATTCGCATCCTTCGCGATCCCCTTGAAACGGTCGGCAATCACGCCGCTGCCAACCTGACGCTGGGTATCGGCGACCTGTTGCTGCGCCTGCAGCATGCGCGCGACCACCGCCTGGTTCTGCGCGAGTGTGGAAATTCGGGACATCGTCGCTCCTTTCCGACCTAGACAAGATCGATCAGCGTATCAAGCAGCTCTTCCGCGGCCCGGATAAGGCGTGCGGAGGCGTTATACGCATTTTGAAACACGATAAGGTTGGCGAGTTCCTCATCCAGATTCACGCCGGAAATTTCACCGAGCTGACCGCGAATTTCCTCGCGGATTCCCTCGCGGTTTTCAGCAACGCTTTCGGCCTGGGCCGCGGCGCGGGCGGCGTTGGCGACAAGCTGCGCGCTGTAATCGCTCAGCGTCAGCGGCGCGCCTGACAAGCTACCGGCGGCAGCAAATTGCTGCACCTGATTTTCCGCGGCATCGAGGGCCAGCGCACCCCGCTCATCGCCGTTCGGCAGCGCCCGCGCGGCAACCGCGGGAATGTGCTCATCGCCGATCGACAT
>CALAQW010000023.1 GCA_937888955.1 uncultured Alphaproteobacteria bacterium
GCAAGATTGGTCTGTTCGGCGGTGCCGGCGTCGGCAAGACCGTGCTGATCATGGAGCTGATCAATAATATCGCCAAAGCCCATGGCGGTTATTCGGTGTTCGCCGGCGTTGGCGAACGGACCCGCGAGGGCAACGATCTGTATCACGAGATGCTCGAATCGGGGGTGAACAATCTCGAGGATTCGGGTTCCAAATGCGCACTGGTTTACGGCCAGATGAACGAACCTCCCGGCGCGCGCGCGCGGGTTGCCCTGACCGGCCTGACCCAGGCGGAATATTTCCGCGACGAGGAAGGCCAGGACGTGCTGTTCTTCGTGGATAACATCTTCCGCTTCACCCAGGCGGGTTCGGAAGTGTCCGCGCTGCTCGGTCGTATTCCTTCCGCGGTGGGTTATCAGCCCACCCTTGCCACCGATATGGGGGCGATGCAGGAACGGATCACCACGACGACCAAGGGCTCGATCACCTCGGTGCAGGCGATTTACGTGCCGGCCGACGATCTGACCGACCCCGCGCCGGCGACATCGTTCGCGCATCTGGATGCGACGACCGTGCTTGACCGTGCGATCTCTGAAAAAGGCATTTATCCGGCGGTCGATCCGCTCGGCTCGACCTCGCGTATTCTCGATCCGCGCATCGTCGGCGACGAGCATTACAATACCGCGCGGCGCGTGCAGGAAATCCTGCAACGCTATAAATCGCTGCAGGATATCATTGCCATTCTGGGCATGGACGAGCTGTCCGAGGAAGACAAGCTGATCGTGGCGCGGGCGCGTAAGGTCGAACGGTTCCTGAGCCAGCCCTTCTTCGTGGCGGAAGTGTTCACCAACTCGCCGGGCGTGCTGGTCGACCTGCAAGATACGATCAAGGGCTTTGCAGCATTGTGCAATGGCGATTACGACCATCTGCCTGAAGCCGCCTTCTATATGGTCGGCACGATCGAAGACGCCATGGAAAAGGCCGAACGGCTGGCGGCGGAGGCTGCGTAAGCAGCCCAGGCTACCGCAAGCTGAACAACCGCAAGGCAAAAGGATAAACCGATGGCGGATAAACTCGCCTTTGAACTGGTATCGCCGGAAAAGCTGCTCATATCGGCGCAAGTCGATATGGTCGTCGTCCCCGGGACAGAAGGCGATTTTGGCGTGCTGTCAGGGCATGCGCCGGTGGTATCGACCCTGCGGCCCGGTGTCATCGATGTGAGTGACGATACGGCAGAGGCGCGGATCTTTGTGCGCGGCGGCTTTGCCGAGGTGACGCCTGCGGGGCTCACCATTCTGGCGGAAGATGTATTGAACCTCGCCGAACTCGACACCGCCGAGCTTGATCAGCGGATCCAGAACGCCACCGAGGATGTGGCCGATGCGGCTGACGACATCACCCGCGCGGTGGCGCAGGCGGTGCTTGATAATCTGCGGGAAATTCGCGCAACCCTGTAAGGATGGATAACAGGGTTTCGAAAGACAGGACGGCGCAGCGATGCGCCGTTTTTTTTACCGGCCGGGAACCAGCGCCGCACCCCCGAAAGGCAGGCCCGCCTTTCTCAGCCCATCAGAAACTGTGCGGCCAATAATGCGGCCGCCCCTGCGGCCCCCAATGGCGGCAGCCAGCGCGGCGCACGAATCGGCAGATTGCAACCGCGAATGGCG
>CALAQW010000024.1 GCA_937888955.1 uncultured Alphaproteobacteria bacterium
CCTTCGGCACGGAGGGGGAGATGTCGCGTCTGCCGGGCTACGACCCGCTGATGCAGGCCTTCACCGGCATCTGCCACGTCACCGGGCCCGAGGATGGCGAGCCGTGCCGCGTCGGCATGCCGGTTATCGATATGGGAACCGGCATGTGGGCGGCCATGGGCATCATCACCCGACTGATGCAGCGTAAGGAAACCGGCAAGGGCGGTGTGGTCGATGTTGCCCTTTACGAAACGGCCATGGCCTGGATGACCATGCCCATGGCGTCTGTCCGGGCGACCGGCAAGGCCCCTGGCCGCTACGGCACGCGCGGGCCAGGTGGACTGGCACCCAACCGCACATTCGAAGCCGCCGATGGCGCGATGATGATCACTGCGGGCACCAACTATCATTTCCGCAAACTGTCAGAAGTTCTGGGCCACCCCGAATGGGCCGTGGATGAAAAATTCGCAACGCCGCGCGCGCGCTCGCTGAACGAGGTTGAGATGAGCGCCAATATCGGCACGGTCATCGCGACCAAGCCCCGCGCCCATTGGGAAAAAGTCTTGAATGCGGCGAATATTCCGAACGCCCCCCTGCATACGCCGGTCGAGGCATTCAACCATCCCCAAGCGCAGCGAAGCGGCATGTTGCAACCGGGCGAGGATGGCGCGGGCATCCAGATCGCCCTGCCGCTTAAACTTGACGGCAAACGGCCACGCTACCGCAAGCGCGCCCCGAAACTCGGCGAACATAACGCACAGTTCAAATAATTCGCGTCAACTGCTTGCGGGTAACGGCCCGGTCTGTCAAACAAGCACCAAGCGAACCCGGCCGGGACAGGCAGGGCCGGGCACGCTTGCCCCGCTCGCGGCGGCTTTGCATAATGCCCGGCAGGTGCTATCGCACCGCGTTGCCGCAAAACAGAAGCCGCCGCATAAATGCAGCATAAAAATGCCTGTCATAGAACAATGCCATGGACAGGGAACAATGCCTTGAACAGGGCCGTATCGAAGGGAGAGACAGATATGTCTGATGATCAGCTATTTCCGGTGCCCGGCGATTGGGCGGCGCGTGCGCATGCGGATCAGGCGACATATCAGCAGATGTATCGTGCCTCGGTCGAGGATCCGGAAGGTTTTTGGGCCGAACAGGGCAAGCGGATCGACTGGATCAAACCCTATACCGAGATCAGGGACGTTTCCTATGACGCGGCGGATCTGCATATCCGCTGGTATTATGACGGCACATTGAATGCGAGCGTCAACTGCATCGACCGGCATCTGGACAAACGCGGCGATCAGGTCGCGATCATCTGGGAAGGGGACGAGCCGACCGACGACAAGAAGATCACCTATCGCGAGCTGCATGCAGCGGTTTGCCGTTTCGCCAATGTATTGAAGGCGCGCGGCATCAAGAAGGGCGATCGGGTCACGATCTATATGCCGATGATCCCGGAAGCCGCCTATGCGATGCTGGCCTGCACCCGGATCGGGGCGGTGCATTCGGTGGTGTTCGGCGGCTTTTCGCCCGACGCGCTGGCGGGCCGGATCCTCGATTGCGATTCAAACTGCGTGATTACCGCCGATGAAGGCATTCGCGGCGGCCGCACGATCCCGCTCAAGGCCAACACCGATGAAGCGCTCGCCCAATGTCCCGGCGTCGAGACGGTGGTGGTGGTACGCCGCACCGGCGGCGATATCGCCATGCGCGAGGGTCGCGACATCTGGTATCACGAAGCCGCGGCCAATGTATCGGACGATTGCCCGGCCGAAGAGATGGCGGCGGAAGATCCGATGTTCATCCTCTATACGTCGGGCTCGACCGGCAAGCCCAAGGGGGTGCTGCACACCACCGGCGGCTATATGGTCTATACCAGCATGACCCATGACTATGTCTTCGACTATCAGGATGGGGAGATTTACTGGTGCACCGCCGATGTGGGCTGGGTCACCGGGCACAGCTATATCGTCTATGGCCCGCTGTCGAACGGGGCGACGACGCTGATGTTCGAAGGGGTGCCGAACTATCCCGACAATAGCCGCTTCTGGCAGGTGTGCGACAAGCATCAGGTCAATATCTTCTATACCGCGCCGACCGCCCTGCGCGCGCTCATGCGCGAGGGGGAGGAACCGGTAAAGGCCACCAGCCGCAAGAGCCTGCGACTGCTCGGCTCGGTCGGGGAGCCGATCAACCCCGAAGCCTGGCTCTGGTATCACCGGGTGGTGGGGGATGGCCGCTGCCCGATTGTCGATACCTGGTGGCAGACCGAAACCGGCGGCATCATGATCGCGCCGCTGCCCGGCGCGACCGATCTCAAGCCCGGTTCGGCGACGCTGCCCTTCTTCGGGGTTCAGCCACAGCTTGTGGATGGCGAGGGCAAGGTGCTCGAGGGGGCGGTATCGGGCAATCTGTGCATCACCGACAGCTGGCCCGGGCAGATGCGCACCGTCTATGGCGATCACGCGCGCTTCATCGAGACCTATTTCAAGACCTATCCGGGCAAATATTTCACCGGTGACGGTTGCCGCCGCGACGAGGACGGCTATTACTGGATCACCGGCCGCGTCGACGATGTGCTGAATGTGTCGGGCCACCGTCTGGGCACCGCTGAGATCGAATCCGCACTCGTCGCCCACGCCAAGGTGGCCGAAGCCGCCGTCGTCGGCTATCCGCACGACATCAAGGGGCAGGGTATCTATGCCTATGTCACATTGAATGCGGGCGAGGAACCGAGCGAGGAATTGCGCAAGGAGCTTGTTCAGTGGGTGCGCCGCGAAATCAGCCCGATTGCCGCCCCCGATCTTCTGCAATGGGCGCCCGGCCTGCCCAAAACACGCTCGGGCAAGATCATGCGCCGTATCCTGCGCAAGATCGCCGAGGACGATTTCTCCAATCTGGGCGACACCTCCACACTGGCCGATCCGGGTGTGGTGGACGATCTCGTCGGTAACCGGATGAACAAGGGATAGTCCCCTCACAGGACAGACAGGACAACAGCCATGCCCGAAACCACAACCGCCCCCAATCCCGTATCCGCCGCAAGCGACAGCGCGCTGCGCCATGACTGGACGCGCGAGGATATCGCCGCCCTGTTCGATCTGCCCTTCAATGATCTGATATTCCGGGCACAGACAGCACACCGGCGCTATTTCGACCCCAATGAAGTGCAGATGAGCACCCTGCTCAGCATCAAGACCGGCGGGTGTCCGGAAGATTGCGGCTATTGCTCGCAATCGGCGAAATTCGATACGCCGGTGAAGGCGGAAAAGCTCATGTCGGTGGAGACAGTACTGGCGGAAGCGCGCCGCGCGAAGCAAGCCGGGGCAAGCCGCTATTGCATGGGCGCGGCCTGGCGCAACCCCAAGGACAAGGATCTTGAAAAGGTCTGCGAGATGATCGAGGGGGTGGCCGCGCTTGGCATGGAAACCTGCGTGACGCTCGGTATGCTGAGCGATGCGCAGGCGGCACGGCTGAAGCAGGCCGGGCTTGATTATTACAACCACAATATCGATACATCGCCCGAATATTATGGCGAGGTGATCACCACCCGCACCTATCAGGACCGGCTCGATACGCTCGGTGCGGTGCGCGATGCAGGCATCAATATCTGCTGTGGCGGCATTGTCGGCATGGGCGAGGCGCGCGCCGACCGGATCGGCATGCTGCACACCCTTGCCAATCTTGCCGAACATCCCGAAAGCGTGCCGATCAACCTGCTGATCCAGACAGAGGGCACGCCGGTTTTCGGCACCGATCCGCTTGACAGTTTCGAGTTCGTGCGCACCATCGCGGTGGCGAAAATCCTGATGCCCGCCTCCGTCGTGCGGCTGTCGGCGGGGCGCGAACTGATGAGCGAGGAAACGCAGGCGCTGTGCTTCCTCGCGGGGGCGGGATCGATCTTCATCGGGCCGAAACTGCTGACCACCAAGAACCCGGAAAAGGATCGCGACGAAACCCTGTTCGGCAAGCTCGGCATCCGCCCGACCCCGGGTCCCGAGGCGGCGGGCGCCGAGGCAACCGGCGCGGCGCAACAGGCGGCGGAGTGAATAGCCCGCGGCGACCGGGTGTTTCTCGATTTCAAGTTCTACGATATCGGCAATACGG
>CALAQW010000025.1 GCA_937888955.1 uncultured Alphaproteobacteria bacterium
ACGCTCTTCCGATCTAGCGACCGGGCGGATGCAGGCAGAATGCTGCGTGCGCTGCTGCCGCATACAGGCGGGGCAATCCGGCTTGGTTTTTCGGGCGCGCCCGGGGTTGGGAAATCCACCTTTATCGAAGCGTTCGGCAGCCATCTCACATCGCTCGGGCTGAAAATCGCCGTGCTGGCCATTGATCCATCCTCGACCCGGTCGGGCGGATCGATCCTTGGCGACAAGACCCGCATGGAACAGCTTGCGCGCGATCCGAATGCCTTCGTCCGGCCTTCGCCATCGGGCGGTGCGCTTGGCGGGGTCGCGCGGCGCACCCGCGAGGCGATGCTGATGGCCGAAGCCGCAGGCTATGATGTCGTCATCATCGAAACCGTCGGTGTCGGCCAGTCGGAAACGGAAGTCGCCAATATGGTCGATATGTTCGTATTGCTGCTGTCACCTGGCGGCGGCGACGAACTGCAAGGGATCAAGCGCGGCATTATGGAGCTTGCCGATCTGGTCATCGTCAACAAGGCGGATGGCGATTTTGCGGCGGCTGCAGGCCGGGCGGCGGCGGAACATCAGGCGGCGCTACATCTGATGCGCCCGAAAAGCCGGAACTGGCAGGTTCCCGTGCTCAAGACATCAGCGCTGACCGGGCTCGGCATGGCCGAGGTTTGGGAAACGATCCAGAGCTATCGCGATGCACTTGGCGGTGAGGCAGGCGAGCTTGCCGAACGACGTGCCGAGCAGGCGCGTGCCTGGATGTGGTCAGAGGTGCATGATGGATTAGTCGAGATGCTGCATGCAGATCCGAAAATTGCCGCCCGCGCCCCGGTACTCGAACAGGCGGTAAAGGCAGGCACACTTCCCGCAGGGGAAGCAGCGGCCGAACTGCTCCACCTGTTTCGCGATGGCTACGGCAACGGGCAGAATACGCCTGACTAGCGCGGCCACCGGGCAATCACTTAATCACAGGGTTTTCAGAAAAGCCTCGATTTCATCGGGTGTTCCGACAGCCATCCCGGTCAGATCGCGATTAATCCGCTTGGCCATTCCGGTCAGCACCTTGCCCGCACCCAGTTCGACGATCGTATCGATACCGTTGGCGGCCATGAATTCGACGCTCTCACGCCAACGCACCATGCCGGTTACCTGCGCGACCAGCAGGCTGCGGATTTCTTCGGGATCCTCGACAATGCCGGCGGTGACGTTGCCAATAAGCGCCGGAATCGGCACCTGAATGTCAATAGTGGCGAGCGCTTCGGCCATGGCATCGGCCGCGGGCTGCATCAGGGCGCAGTGGAAAGGTGCGCTGACCGGCAACAGCGTGCCGCGTTTGACGCCCATTTCCTTGGCGGCGGCGATTGCCGCCTCCACCGCCGCGCGCGCACCGCTGATCACGACCTGCCCCGGCGCATTGTCATTGGCCACCTGACAAACCGCCCCTGCCGCTTCCGCGCCCGATTCGCTTGGCGAATATTC
>CALAQW010000026.1 GCA_937888955.1 uncultured Alphaproteobacteria bacterium
GGGGTCAGTTTAGGCTGCTTGGCGCGGCACGAGCTTGCTGCTGCCGTTTCCGCGGCGGGCGGGCTTGGCTGCATCGGTTCTGGCTATATGACCCCTGAGGTCCTGAAGGACGAAATCGCCGCATTGCGCGCCAAAACCGACAAGCCGTTCGGCGTCAACATCCTGTTCGGCCGCCCGCGTCAGCAGGATGGCCGGCACGAAGCCCATATCGAACGGATGGCCCAGGTTGCGCTGGATGCGGAAGTGCCTGTTATTATCTCGGGCCTTGGCAGCCCCTCCCCCCACATCGTGGAGGAAGCGCATAAGCGCGGCATTTTCGTCATGTCGGTGATCGGCGCGCCGCGCCATGCCGCCAAGGCGACCGAAGGCGGGGTCGACGCGCTCATTGCCTCGGGCCAGGAAGGCGGCGGCCATGTGGGCAAGATCGGCACCTCGGTGCTGATCCCCGCCATCGTCGATGTCACCGATCTGCCGCTGATCGCGGCGGGCGGTTTTGCCGACGGGCGCGGGCTTGTCATGGCGCTGGCAATGGGGGCGCAGGGGATCTGGATGGGCACACGCTTCATCACGACCGAAGAATCCTATGCCCACCAGAATTACAAGGACAAGATTGTCGATATCGATATCAACGGCACGGTGATCACCCTTGGCCATAGCGGCAAGACCTGCCGGCTGATCAAGAACGACTTCACCGATTACTGGGACTCGCATCCTGAAGAAGTGCAGCCCTTTCCCAAGCAATTGCGGATCGCAGGGGAGAAAGCCTCGGTCGCGGGCCGCGAAAATGGCGATATGGCGAATGGCTCCTGCCCGGCGGGACAGACTTCGGGACTTATTCATGCGGTCAAACCGGCCGCGGAGGTGATGCGCGATATCGTCGAAGAAGCCCATGCGGTGATCGGCAAGCTGACCACAATGGCCGCCGAAGGCGCGCGATAAGCGACAAGGGTTAATCCGAAGCGACAGGGGGGCAACGATGACGATTGCACGAATCCGCGGTAAAAAGGGCTGGAACACCAAGCTGATCAAATCGGCACAGGCCTGGGCACCGTTGCTGGAAGAGACGGCCGGCGATGATTTCGATTACGGCGATGTCCGGATCGGCCATATCGATACGGGCTATGTCGAACATGCGGTGTTCGGTTCCTGGAGCGATACCGGCCAGAGCGAACATATCCTTGTCGATAGCGGCATGAATCTGATCGATCCGGAACGGGACCCGCGACCGACGGATCCGATCGATGGCGGGCTCAACCCCGGTCATGGCACCCGTATCGGCAGCGTGATGTACGGCTTTGCGCCGGGCGACTGGGTCGGCGTCGCGCCGCGCGCGCCCGTCGTTCCCTACCGCGCTGTGACCTCGGTCGCACTGATTACCCCGAGCGATATCAGCCGCGTGGCCGACGCCATTCATCATGCAGTCGATAGCAGCTTTTGCTCGGTCATCAATATGAGCCTGGGCGCGCGACCGACAATCAACCCGTGGGGCGCCTTCCGCCGGGCAATCAAGAAGCTCGGCACAGCCTGCGATCATGCCTATAACGAAGGGGTGATCGTGGTCGCCGCCCTTGGCAATAACGTGCATGACCGGGCAACCTACCCGGCCAAATTCTGGCGCAGCATATGCGCAGGCGGCCTTGAACCCGAATTTGACGGCGACAAGCTCAGCGATGTCGAAATCTGGAAACCACAGGACCCGGCACTGATCGGCAGCGACTATCAGTTCGTCGATATCTGGGCACCCGCCGATATGATTTTCCGCGCCAAGACACAGAAACGCACGCCCGGCACTGTGCAGCAGCATTACAGCCCCGAACCCGATGGCGACGGATCATCCTATGCCGCCGCGTCGGTCAGCGGCACGGCCGCCATCTGGCTTGCCCGGCGCGGCGCGGAAATCGGGGAACTGTACAAGGATAACACCTGGATGGTCACGGAAGCCTTCCGCAGTTTGCTGAAAACAACAGCGCAAGGCAGGCCGTCAGATGCGCCTGATGAAACAGATACCGGCATATTGGATGCGAAGGCACTTGTTGAGGCGGATCTGCCCGATCCCGCGACGTTGAAATTCGAAGACCGCGAAAGCCGCGATATGTGGGGCTAGTCAATTCAACAGTTGATCGAAAGCGGGCTGCCGCGCATTATCGCCGCACCATCGGTTTGCGCCGAGTCAGAACTGACCGGAGCACATGCAAGGGAACATGGGAGGGACACCGCATCTAATGCTGCGGCGTGCCGAGCCAGGGCTGCCCCCGCAACTGTGAGCGGCGAGCCACCTTTCGCGTCAAGCCACTGGCCAATAGCGGCTGGGAAGGCAGAAAAGGGGCGATGAACCGCAAGCCAGGAAACCTTGCCGGTGGTGATGTCTTCGCGAGACCCGGGGCCGGGGTTGGCTTCGGGCCTGTGTTCGGCCCTGATCATGAGGGAAATCAGATCGGGATGGGCATTCGGGTCGCGACGGCATCTCTTCGAACGATAAAATATGGAGAGGTGCATATGCCATTTGGTTTTCAACAATTGCGGCGCTCGGGTGTCGCCGCCACGGTTGCGCTGGGCGCGCTGATACTGGCGGGAAGCGGCGCGCAGGCGCATAGCCCCGACGGCGTGGCCAATTCCGACTATCTGTATGTGCCCAACCGCGCATCCGCCGATATCACCATCATCGACACAAGCACGGATCAGGTGATTGGCAAGGTCGGCGTCGGCAATGTCCCGCATCAGGTCGCCGTTTCAGCATCAGCCGGCGCACTGGTCGCAAGCAATACGAAAGATAACAGCCTGTCGGTCATCGATCTGGACACGCAGCAAACGGTCGCGACCCTCATTCTGGATAGCGAGCCCGAGCATATGCAGCTCAGCCCTGACGGGATGACGCTTGCCGTGGGTAATATCGCGGCGGGCACCGTGTCGCTGATCGATCTGGCCCAGAATGTCGAAACCGCCCGTATCGACGGCTTTTTCCAACCGCACAATCTGACCTGGAATAATGAGGGCAGCTTGCTGTTCGCGGCAAATCTGGGCGCCAATCACATTTCCGTCGTGGATACGGCAAAGGCCGAGATCATTCGCGAAATTCCGGTTGGCGATCCGCAAATGGTCGCCTATCGCGGCGATGCGGCGGATGCTGATTTTCAGGGCCTGATCAACGTCACGCGCAGTATTGACGGCAAGCTCGGTTTTGCGGCGCATGGTGAAAGCGGCCAGATGGCGGTGATCGATCTCGACAGCGGCGAATTGCGCAAGAACCTGTCCGTTGGCGAACGGCCCTGGCGTGCCTTCGCAACCCCGGATGGCAAATTCATGCTGATCCCGCGCAATGGCGATCAAACGGTGGCGGTTGTCGATGCGGCAACACAGGAAACAATCGCGGTTCTGCCGGGCGCGGCCGACATGACCGGGGTGAATACGGATCCGACCGGGCGTTTTGCCTATGTGATTTCCCGTGGCGATCACAAGCTCGTGGTGCTGGATCTGGCCCAAATGCGGTCACATGGCGAGATTGCGCTTGGCGGCTCGCCGGAAACCGGCGTGACGGCACCGGGCAGCGGCAAGCTTTATGTGGCGCTCAGCAGCTCAAATCAGGTTGCGGTGATCGACACGGCAACAGCGACATTGACCGGCACGATCGATCGCGTCGGCGAGGAGCCCTGGGGTGCGTATATGGTCGGCGCTGCTAATTACTGCCATTAGCCTTGCCGCCGGTCGCGCCGCCTATGGCATGCCCGACCGGATCGGCAGGATCTGGGAGTTAGCGCAGCAGGGGATGGCTGAAAAGCTGCCCCCGCTTGAAGAGCTGAAAAACAAGTGTGGCGCGGACGCGGTCTGCGCTGCACGGCTTATTATCGATGCGGAACCGCGCGCCCGGCTGCAAAGGGTTCCTGCTCCCGATACCGATCGCATCCGCCTGCAAAAACGGACGAGCTCAGTCACCCATGCCGAATGGCGGGCGGGCCGCCGCCATATACGGCTCAACTATTTCGGGCGCAATGTCCGGGAAGAGTTACGTCATGCCCTGTTGCCGGTTGCCATAAAAGCAGGGGTGCCGGAAGTGGTGCTTGATCTGCGCTGCAATGGCGGCGGCGATGTCGAACGTATGCTGTCAGCAGCCGGGCTGTTTACCGGCCCCGTGGAACAGGCCCTGATCGCAAAGGCGGATGGCGCATCGCGCCCGCTGCCCATCACAAGTGACACGCCACCGATTTTCTCAGGCCGGCTGACAGTGCGTATCGGCCCGGACACCGCAAGCAGTGGCGAAGCGCTGGCGGCGCTGCTGAAGAAGTTTGCCAATGCCCGCCTGATCGGCACACGCACACAGGGCAAAAGCTACAGCCAGCAAGTCATTCCCGTGTCGCAACGCTGGCACTTGCTGTTCCCGCAAGCAAATCTGCGGGTGCCTGGCATCGATTGGCAAAATGGCCTCGTCCCGGATGTCCCACGCAGTGAAGCGGAAGCCGCCTGCCCGCGCAGCAGCGCATAATCAGCCGTCGGTCAGCACGCGCGCAACCGCCGCTTTCCAGCCGCGATATTTGCTGTCCCGCTGATCAGCGGACATTTGCGGCACGAACCGCCGCTCGCACCGCCAGTTATCCGCCAGCATATCCAGGGAGGGATAAAGCCCGACCTCAAGCCCGGCGAGATAAGCCGCCCCCAAAGCCGTCGTTTCGATTATTTCCGGTCTTTCGACGACAAGACCGGTCATATCCGCCAGAAACTGCATCGCCCAGTCATTTGCCGACATACCACCATCGACCCGCAATCTGTCGGGCAGGGTTCCCGCATCCTGCGCCATGGCCTGCAACAGATCGCGCGTCTGATAGGCAACCGATTCAAGCCCCGCGCGCACGATTTCCGCGATCCCCGTATCACGCGTCATGCCCAGGATGGCGCCGCGCGCATGCGGGTCCCAATAAGGCGCCCCAAGCCCTGCAAAACCGGGCACAAGATAGACTTGCGAATCCGGGGCGGCGGCGGCAGCCAGCCCCGCGCTTTCTTCCGCATGGCCGATGAAGCGCGCCTGATCGCGCAGCCATTGAACCGTCGCGCCGGCCATAAAGATGCTGCCCTCAAGGGCATATGAGGGGCTGCCCGCCCGCTGATAGGCGATGGTGGATAGCAACCGATGCTGCGAGGCAACCGCCTTGTCGCCTGTATGCATCATCGCAAAGCAGCCGGTCCCATAAGTGGATTTCAGCATGCCGGGCCGGAAACAGGCCTGCCCCACCGTGGCGGCCTGCTGATCGCCGGCGACACCTGTAATCGGGATCGCCGCCCCGAAATGCGCCGCATCGCAGATCCCGAAATCTCCCTGACAATCGCGCAGGCCGGGCAAAAGCTGCCGCGGAATGCCAAACAGATAAAGCAGTTGATCATCCCATTTGCGGTGCGCGAGATTGAACAGGCTGGTCCTGCTGGCGTTGCTGACATCGGTCAGATGCGCGGCCCCGCCGGTAAGTTTCCAGATCAGCCAGCTATCGATTGTGCCGAAAGCCAGCTCGCCGCGTTTCGCCCGGCCGCGCGCGTCGGGCACATTGTCGAGCAGCCATTTCAGCTTGCTGGCGGAAAAATACGGATCGAGCAGCAGCCCGGCGCGCTCACGTACAATTTCCTCGCGTCCGTCGCCCCGCAAAGCCGCACAGTAATCGGCGGTCCGCCGATCCTGCCAGACAATCGCGTGATAAAGCGGCATACCGGTTTGGCGATCCCACAGCAGGGTCGTTTCGCGCTGATTGGCGATACCGATCGCCGCCACCTCGGATGCCTGCACACCGGCTGTGCGCAGCACCTCGCGCCCCACATCGCGCGTATCGCGCCAAATCGCTTCAGGGTCATGTTCGACCCAACCCTCCTGCGGATAAATCTGCGGCAATTCACGTTGTGCCATTCCGCAAAGCCGCGCCTCAGCATCGAAAAGCAGCGCCCGGCTGCTTGTCGTTCCCTGATCGAAGGACAGGATGTAGCGCTTGTCTTGCATCGGCCTGGTTACCATCTAGAGGCGGAAAAGCCCTATTGCTTTTAGGGGCGAAAATATCCGGCATCCTATATAAGTTATCGCATTATGGCACTCGAACTGCACCACCCTGATCAATTGCCCGCATCGGCGGCAGATACGCCGCTTATCGACCCTTATGGACGGGCCGTGACCTATCTGCGCGTGTCGGTGACCGATCGCTGCGATTTCCGCTGCGTCTACTGCATGTCGGAACATATGACGTTTCTGCCCAAACGCGACCTGCTGACGCTTGAGGAGCTTGATCAGGTCTGCAGCGCCTTCATATCGCGCGGTGTCGTCAAGCTGCGGATCAGCGGCGGCGAACCGCTTGTCCGGCGCGATATCATGTGGCTGTTCAACCGGCTTGGCCGGCATTTGCAAAGCGGGGCGCTGGAAGAGCTGACCTTGACCACGAATGGTACGCAGCTGCCCAGATATGCCCGCGAGCTGTATGACTGCGGCGTGCGGCGGGTGAATATCTCGCTCGATACGCGCGATCGGGATAAATTCGCCGACATCACCCGCTGGGGCCGGCTTGAGCAGACACTTGCGGGCATCGATGCAGCGCAGGAAGCCGGGCTCCGCGTCAAGATCAATATGGTCGCGCTGAAAGACGTCAATGGCGATGAAATCCCGCAGATGATCCGCTGGGCGCATGGCCGCGATATGGATCTGACCCTGATCGAAACCATGCCGCTTGGCGATATCGATGGCGACCGGACCGATCAATATCTGCCCCTGTCGCGCGTGCGCGCGGCGCTGGCGGACGAATTCACCCTGACCCCGCTTGCCGAGCGGACAGGCGGGCCCGCCCGCTATGACCGGGTTGAAGAAACCGGCGGCAAGCTTGGTATGATTACACCCCTGACCCATAATTTCTGCGAATCCTGCAACCGGGTCCGGCTTACCTGCACAGGCACGCTTTACATGTGTCTCGGGCAGGAGGATTCGGCCGATCTGCGCGCGGCATTGCGCACGGATGCGTCAGAAGGCACCGGCGACCGGCAACTGATGGCACGGATTGATGAGGCCATCGGCCGAAAGCCCGAGGGCCATGATTTCGTTATCGACCGCAAAGGCCGCAAACCCGCGGTGAAACGGCACATGTCGACAACAGGCGGCTGACCTTTTAACGGGCGGCGGCTTTATCCTGCAGATCCGCGTCGGACATTTGCGCCGATAGCGGCAATGTGATCCGGACCGTCGTTCCGCATTTGCCACCCGTTTCAAAATCGATAATCCCGTCCTGCATATCCACCAGCATTTTCACCATCGCCAGCCCCAGCCCCGTTCCCGGTACAGCATTGCGGTCACTCTCGGCGCCGCGACGGAACAGTTGCAGGATATTCTCCTGTTCCTTTTCGGAAATACCGATTCCTGTGTCACTCACCCAGATTTCACAATGATTGTCAGCTAGCATCCGGTAGCCAAGCGTGATCACGCCGCCCGCATGGGAAAACTTGATGCCGTTGCTGATCAGGTTGCGCAAGATCTGCCGGATCACAACTGTATCCAGATTGATAAAATAATCAGGATTTGCCGCTTCATCCACCTTGATTGTCAGCCCGGCATCTTCGGTCTGGGTGGCATAGCTGTCAGCAATTTCATTCAGCAAGCTGTATATATCGAACGGCTCGGGCGTGATCGTTACCCGCCCGGCATTGAGTTGTGAAAAAAACAGCAGATCATTCACAAGCCCGAGCAGATGCGCGCCGCTGCCCGCGATATCGCCGGCATAATCCTTATATTGTGGACTGGCATGCGCGCCGAACATCTCATCACGTATAATTTCCGAAAACCCGATGATCCCGTTGAGCGGTGTGCGCAATTCATGACTGATATTGTTGAGAAACGCCGTCATCGACTTGTTCATCTGCTCTGCCGCAGCCTGCGCCTCTTGCGCCAGTTCCGCCGAGCGGCGCAATTCATGCTGAGTTTCTTCCATCAATGCCAATTCGGCTCTGGTCGCGCCACGCTCTTCCCGCAGAGCAGCCAGCACGTATAAAAGAGCCGTCGAGGCGCAAACCGATAGCGATAGCTGAACGAAACTTACGACCGTAACATGCGGCATCCCGTCGGTATCAAGCGCGAAGGCAAATGCCACAGATGACAGCACAGCCACCAATACCGCAACCAGACCAAGACGCCATGCGGTCTGCGGACCTTGCGTCAATGCCATCGCTATTAACGCAGGGTGAATCCACAAGGCAGTGTGGAGGGCGCGTCCGGGCACCCCGTTCGAAAATAGCGTCCCCCCAACCATCACCAGGATGTATAAAGCCGCTAACCAGAAAATGGTAAATGTCATCCATTGCAGCGCATTTATCGCTTGATCAAATGACTCTCTGCTGTTGCGAAAACGCAAGAAACCCAATGTTATGAAAGTCAAGAATGACAGCTCGGTCGCAGCCAATGCGATATATTCAATAAAGGTCGCCTGACCTGTGACGGCTAAATACCACCACTCAACCATGCCACCCAACGCCGCACAGCCCAAAGTCAGACAAATCATACGAAAAACGATCGTATGTAAGGGTTTGCCTGCATTGAATAAAAATGAATGCGCAGGCAGCGCCGCAATAACTTTTTCCTGCATATTACCCATCGGTGGGTCGACAGGTACGCCTGACAAATCAGATCCTGATTATTCCCACAGCCCTATAAATTTGACGGAAGGTTCCGAAAAACACCTGAAAATAAGGTTTTCGACTTTCGGAACGGCAGTCCGCAAACCAACCCTCTACTCGGCTGTTTGCGTCCTTTCCGTATCGCCAGAATAACTTTGCTTTTCTTTAATCTCATTTAACAAGGCAGCAATTGCCGTCTGAAAATTGACGACCTGCTGCTGTTTCGCACCCAAACGCCGGATCGAAACCGTTTCATCCTCCGCTTCCTTGCGCCCGACAACGAATAAGACAGGCACCTTTTGCAGGGAATGTTCACGCACCTTATAATTAATTTTCTCATTCCGCAAATCGGTCGCGACCCTCACCCCTTGCGCAAACAGGGCCTGCGCCACCTGTTGCGCATATTCATCGGCATCAGAGGTAATGGTTGCAACGACAACCTGCACCGGCGCGAGCCATAGCGGGAAGCGGCCCGCATGATGCTCGATCAGGATGCCCGCAAACCGTTCAAGCGATCCGAACAAGGCCCGGTGCAGCATGACTGGCTGATGCTTCTGCCCGTCCTCGCCGATATAACTCGCCCCAAGCCGGCCCGGCAGATTGAGATCAACCTGTAACGTGCCGCACTGCCAGTCCCGGCCGATCGCATCGCGCAAGACGAATTCCAGCTTTGGCCCGTAGAACGCCCCCTCGCCGGGGTTCAGCTCATATTCAAGCCCGGCGGCTTCCACCGCGACCTTGAGCGCGGCCTCGGATTTGTCCCAGATGGCATCACTGCCGACACGTTTCTCCGGCCGGTCAGAGAACTTCACCCGCACCTGATCGAAACCGAAATCACGATAGATTTCCAGAATGAGATTGGTGACGGTGACGCATTCTTCCGTAATCTGATCTTCCGTGCAGAAAATATGCGCATCGTCCTGCGTGAAGGCGCGCAAGCGCATCAATCCATGCAGCGCGCCGGACGGTTCATAACGATGCACCTTGCCAAATTCCGCCATCCGATAAGGCAGATCACGATAGCTGCGGATCCCCTGCTTGAAGATCTGCACATGACCGGGGCAGTTCATCGGCTTGATACAGAAATGCCGTTCATCGGGGGTATGGCTTGAAAACATTTCCTCGCCGAATTTCTCGGCATGGCCCGACGCCACCCATAGCGAACTGTCCAGAAGCTCGGGCGTATTGACCTCGTGATAGCCGGCAATACGCTGGCGGTCGCGCATATAGTTGACCAGCGCCGAAAACAGGGTCCAGCCCTTGGGATGCCAGAATACCGCGCCCGGCCCTTCTTCCTGAAAATGGAACAGATCCATTTCCCGGCCAAGACGGCGATGGTCGCGCTTCTCCGCCTCCTCCAGCATATGCAGATAGGCTTTCAGCTCTTTGTCGCTGGCCCAGCAGGTGCCGTAAATCCGCTGCAGCATCTCATTGTCGGAATCGCCGCGCCAATAGGCACCGGCAAGCTTGGTCAGCTTGAACGCCTTGCCAAGCTTCCCGGTGGACGGCAAATGCGGCCCGCGGCATAAATCCTGCCAGTCACCCTGCCGGTAGAGCCCCACATCTTCCCCTTGCGGAATGGATGCAATGATCTCAGCCTTATATTCCTCCCCGATCGAGCGGAAGAACGCCACCGCCTCGTCGCGATCCCACACCTCGCGCACAATCGGCTCGTCACGATCCACGATCTCGCACATCCGCTTTTCGATGACCTCAAGATCGTCGAGGCTGAACGGTTCGGGGCGCGCGAAATCGTAATAAAAGCCGTTTTCGATAACCGGCCCGATGGTGATCTGCGTTTCGGGATAAAGCTCCTTCACCGCTTCCGCCAGCACATGCGCGGCGTCATGGCGCAAGGTCTCAAGCGCGGCAGGATGGTCGCGTGTGATGATTTCAACCGCACAATTTCGGTCAATGCGCGTCGACAGATCCTTCAATTCCCCGTCAAGCCGCAGCAGAACGGCCTTCTTGGCAAGGGATTTCGAAATATCGGCCGCAAGCTCGTCACCGGTGATGGCCGCGTCGAACTGACGAACCGAACCATCTGGCAGTGCAATCTCAATCATCGTTTCAACTCTTAAATTCTCACATGCGTTGCCTGGACCCGCTTTATACAGCAGCCGCCTTAAGAAAAAAGCCCCGGCACCATATTGCGATGACAACGCAACCGCAAAAAATTACTTCCGTTTCTCCGGAACGGGGTCATAACCCGAACCGCCCCAGGGGTGGCAGCGGCCAATCCGGCGCAGTGCAAGCCATCCGCCGCGCAGTGGCCCGAACCGCCTAATCGCTTCCAGCGCATATTCCGAACAGCTTGGCGCATACCGGCAATTGGGGCCCAAAAGAGGGGAAACGGTCAGTTGATAGAGCCGGATCAATCCGGTCAGGACAGCACCGCTCAACCGGGCGGCAGGGCCCAACCTCGTCTTATCGCGCGCGGCCATGATCGTCGGTGGCGGATGCAGGCTGCGATTTGCCGTCGGGCGCATCGGATGCTTCGGCTGTCTTGCGCTGGGCCTCGATCTCATCGATGGCGCGAACCACCGCCTCGAAAGGCAACATGACCGAACCGTGCCGTGCCTTATAATCAGCGACCGGCTGCAACACCTCCAGCTCTGCCCAGATACCACCTGGTGGTGGCGCTTTTTCCTTCAGCATCGCGCGCATGTCTTTTGCCAGCTGAC
The DNA here is from genome assembly GCA_937888955.1 of uncultured Alphaproteobacteria bacterium. Classification (GTDB taxonomy): domain Bacteria; phylum Pseudomonadota; class Alphaproteobacteria; order UBA11222; family UBA11222; genus CALAQW01. Next base: position 11,301 of record CALAQW010000026.1, read on the forward strand.
GCAGCGCGGCGGATGACTGCCCGACAACATGTTTCGCCATGACCGCCGATGCCGCCTGCCCCAGTGCGCAAGCCTTCACCTCGGCCCCGTAATCGCTGACCTTATCGCCGGTCATCTTCAGATCAACGGTGATCCGGCTGCCACAGAGCGGGCTGTCAAGAAACACCGTCGCGTCGGGGGCATCGAGCCTTTCTGTACGCGCAATATTGCCCGCAAGGCTCAGGATCGTTTTGTTGTACAGATCTGCGACCATTGGCTGCCCTTCACCCTGCCCTTATTTCCCCATCCTGCATTCCCGATGCGACGCCATCGGCGCTTCTGGACCGATATTATCCCCAAATGACGCCATGTCGCGGCGAATGTTCAGGTCTTCTCACGCCGCCAGCGCCGCCGCTTTTTGCTTGATCGTCTTCAGCATCGCGTGCAGCCCGTTCGCGCGTGTCGGACTAAGATGGGAATCAAGACCGATCTGCGCAATGAAATCAGGGGGCGTGTCCACAATATCACGCGCCGAGCGCCCGCTATAGATGCGCAGCAGCAAGGCAATCAGGCCCGAAACGATGGCGGAATCGCTGATCGCCTGAAATGTCAGACAATCTGCATCACCTTCCGCCCGCAGCCAGACCTGACTTTGGCAGCCATGCACCTTGGCCTCATCCGTCCGCCATTCCTCGGGAAACTCCGGCAGCTTCCGACCCAGATCGATGAGATATTGGTAGCGGTCCATCCAATCGTCGAAAAACTGAAATTCGTCGATCAATTCGGCCTGTTCTTCTGCGATCGATGTCTGTGCCTGCACAGCTTGTCCTATTTTGTTCTCTGGTGATCCGAATATGTGCAATTCCACGCTCAACCGTGGAATGCAAGCCACGATTGCCTTATATAATCATTCAGGCTAAAGTTTGGATGTGAATTCGGGGCATTCAATGGCTCTGCTCTATTGATGTTTTTGAAGTTCGCAGCGCTGGTTTAACAAAATTAGAGGGCTTCGTCCTTTTTAACGGGACAGAAGCGTAAGGGACAAATCCCCGTTATCCCTCATGAGAGCGCGCCGGGGTTACAATCGAGAGAGTTACATTCCTATGGATGCCATCGCAAAAGAGGCGGGGAAGGTAGTCACTGCATTTGACGAAAAATCAAACAAATCAAGCAAACTGAAACGACCGACGCGCGCTGAAGCGGAAGCTGCCGTCGAAACACTGATCCGCTGGGCGGGCGACGATCCGTCCCGCGAAGGGCTTACCGATACACCCGCCCGGGTGGTTAAAGCCTATTCCGAATTTTTCGCCGGCTATCAGGAAGATCCTGAAGAGATTCTGGCCCGCACCTTCGAGGAAGTCGAAGGCTATGACGACTGGGTCGTTCTGCGTGATATCCGTCTTGAATCCCATTGCGAACACCATATGCTGCCTATTATCGGGCAAGTGCATCTGGCCTATATCCCCAATGGTCGCGTGGTCGGCATCAGCAAACTTGCGCGGATTGTCGATGCATTCGGCAAACGGCTGCAGACCCAGGAAACGCTGACCTCGCAAATCGCGAATGCGGTCGACAACTATCTGAAACCGCTCGGTGTCGCCGTTTTGGTCGAGGCATCGCACCAATGCATGACGATCCGTGGTGTCCATAAACCGGGCACATCCATGATCACAAGCCGCATGATCGGCGCTTTTCAGGACGATCCGCGCCTTGAAGAACGTTTCATGCACATGTTGAACCGCAGCTGAGTTAGCGCTATTAGCGCATGCTTAACCCGATTGATGGAAACTAGCGGCGATGAGTAATCAGGAACAAATTCAGTTTTCGGCACGCAAAACCGTCGAACAGGTCGAGGAAAGCGACGAGCTGGCCCCGAAATTCGATGAATATGGCCTTATTCCGGTCGTCACGACCGATGCCTCATCAGGCGAAGTACTGATGCATGGCTACATGAACGAGGAAGCCTTCCGCAAAACCGTCGCGCTTGGCGAAGCGGTTTATTGGAGCCGCAGCCGTAAATGCCTGTGGCACAAGGGCGCGACCAGCGGGCTTGTGCAAAAGGTGGTCGAGATGCGTATCGACGACGATCAGGATGCGGTCTGGCTGCGTGTCAATGTGAATGGCGGCGCAAGCTGCCATGTCGGTTATCGTTCCTGCTTTTATCGTTCGGTCCCGGTTGGCGCATCAGGCACGGTCAGCCTGAACTTCGAAGAGACGGAAAAGGTCTTTGACCCGAAAGCCGTCTATGGCGATGCGCCCAACCCGACGCAGCTCTAACCTGAAATTTCATCCAAGCGGTGCGCATGAACGGGCATCCGGACAGACCCAACTGGTTCAGCCGCCCCGCACCGATCGGCCTTGCGCTTGGTAGTGGCGTCGCCCGCGGATGGGCGCATATCGGGGTGCTGCGTGCACTCGAACGGGCGGGCATCCGCCCCGACATCATCGCGGGCACCTCGATTGGCGCGGTTGTCGGTGGCTGCTATGCCGCGGGAAAATTACATCCGCTTGAGGAATGGGCCACAGGCCTCACCCAGTCGCGGCTGTTCCGCTTTCTCGATATCCGGCTGGGCAGCAGCGGGCTGATCGCTGGCAACCGGCTGGCGGACGAGCTGACGGACAAGCTTGGCGATCTTGAAATTCAGCATCTAAGTCAGCGCTTTATCGCAATCGCCACCGAACTTGCGACCGGCCATGAAATCTGGCTGCGCGAAGGCAATCTCGTCGAGAATCTGCGTGCCTCCTATGCCCTTCCAGGCATATTCAACCCGGTACGGGTGCATAATCACTGGCTTATCGACGGGGCGCTTGTCAATCCGGTGCCCGTATCGGTTTGCCGTGCCTTTGGCGCCCGGCTTGTCATTGCGGTCAATCTGAATGCGGATTCCTTTGGCAAGGGGACATTCGCGGATGCCGAGCATCTGCGCCATGATGAGGATGAGGATGAGAATGCGGAGGAAGGCGGCTTCAGAGCGTTGCTATCGGCCGCCAAGCGACCAGACAGGCTGCTGCTGCGGCAGCTTTTCGGCGTCGGCAACAGCGCACCGGGGCTGACCGATGTCATGTTTGCCTCACTCAATATCATTCAGGACCGGCTGGCCCGCAGCCGGCTGGCCGGTGATCCCCCAGATATCACAATCAACCCACAGGTCGCGCATGTCGGGCTTGTGGAATTTCACCGTGCCCGGGAACTGATCGACCTCGGCGAGGAAGCGATGGAGGCTGCCATACCAACCGTACGCGATGCGCTGAGCTTCCTTCAGTAACCGCTGTCATATTCCCCAACGCCGCAAACCCGCCTAAACTGCGATGCGGCAAGAGGGGATAGAAAATGGTTTTACGCATCGGGCATATGGCAGGCGGTATCATGCTGCTTTTGGCAAGCGCATGCGGCGGCCCGCCCGATTTTCATGCGCCTGACGGCCCGGCAACCGAATGGTCCGCTTTCGGCGGTGCACCGGGCGGGGGCCATTACAGCCCCGCAAACCAGATCACCCCTGAAAATGTGCATGCGCTGAAGCTTGCCTGGGTCCATGAAACCCCGGACTTTCACGATGTCCATGAAGACCCTGAAAAGCCGGGTCCCGTTCAGCGCGGACGCGGCACCTCGTTCCAGGCGACGCCGCTGATGGTCGATGGCACACTTTACTACACGACCCCTTACAATCGGGTGTTTGCGCTCGACCCTGCGACAGGGGCCGAACGCTGGCATTACGATCCGCAAATCAAGATCGACCGGAGCCATTTCACCCCGCCATCGCGCGGTGTTTCAAGCTGGACCGACACAAAAAAGGCGGACGGCCCCTGCCGGCACCGCATCTTCTTTGGCACGATGGACGGACGGCTGATCGCGCTTGATGGCGGCACTGGCAAGCCCTGCACCGATTTTGGCGCGGCGGGGACGGTTGATCTGGGCGCCGGATTGTCGCCGCATCAGAAGATGCGCGATTATGCCATCACAAGCCCGCCGGCAATCCTTGGCGATCTGGTGATCCTTGGCGCATTCGTGATCGACGCGACCCATGGGGATACCCCTTCGGGGGTGGTGCGCGCCTATGACGCGCGCGATGGCCGCTTTGTCTGGGGCTGGAACGCCGTACCGCCGGGCGACAGCATGTATGATGCGGAGGGGAATTTTCGCGGCGGCACGGCGAATGTCTGGTCGTTGATCTCGGTCGACCCGGCGCGCAAGCTTGTTTTCGTACCGACAGGTAATCCGTTCCCCGATTATTATGGCGGTGATCGCAACGGATACGATCATTATGCAAGCTCCATCGTCGCTCTGAACGGGGAGACAGGCGCACTTGTCTGGCATTTTCAGACCGTGCACCACGATATCTGGGATTATGACGTGCCCGCCCAGCCCACGCTTGTCGATCTGACCATTGACGGCAAATCCGTACCCGCGCTCGCCCAGGTCACCAAGATGGGGCTGACATTCATCCTCAATCGCGAAACCGGGGAACCGATTTTCCCCGTCCATGAAAAGCCGGTGCCGCAAACCGGTGCCGTGCCGGGTGAATATCTGCACCCGACCCAGCCCTTTCCCGAAAAGCCGCCTGCCCTGACGCGGCTTGGCATTACACCGGACGATGCCTGGGGGCTCACTTTCTGGGATCGCGGGGTCTGCCGGCGCAAGATTGCAGCGCTTGACCACGGGCCGATCTATACCCCGACCTCCCTGAAAGGAACCGCCATCCTGCCCTCGCAGATCGGCGGCAATAACTGGGGATCGCCGGCCATTGATCCAGCACGCAACTGGCTGATCGCGAATACCAACCATCTGCCGGTGGCAGCACGCCTGATCCCGCGCGCGGAATGCAATGAGGACGCGGTCGCCTTCGCGCAGAAATCGACACCCTATTGCTATGCCAATATGCCGCTTGTTTCACCGCTTAAAATTCCCTGCACAGCGCCGCCCTGGGGCACCCTGTCAGCGATCGATCTGAACAGCGGTGACATCGTCTGGACAGAGCCTTTGGGCGCGGTCGGGCGCGGTCTGTTCTCACTGATCAAGGGCGGGGCCAATTTCGGCGGCCCCATGGTCACCGAAAGCGGGCTGATCTTCATCGGCGCGTCAATGGATCGGAAGTTCCGCGCGATCGAGATCACCACGGGCAAGGAATTATGGAGCGCCAATCTGCCCACCACGGCCAATGCGGTGCCGATGAGCTACCGGCTTGGAGAAAACGGGCAGCAATATGTCGTGATCGCGGTGGGGGGCCATTTTTCACGGCTGTCACCACCGGGGGCAACGCTGATGGCCTTCGCGCTGCCTGAATGAGCCGCGCGCAGGCCTGCTGATCAGGCGACCTTTTTCAGCCGGGCGAGCGCTTCGGCCACCTTGGCGCGCGCGGCCTCCTGCTCGCTCAGTTTTTCGCGTTCTTTTTCCACAATATGGGCTGGCGCCTTGCCGATGAATTTCTCGTTCTTGAGCTTGCCTGACAGCTTGCGGATTTCCCCGTCGAGCTTGCCCAGGGTCTTTTCAAGCCGCGCCTTTTCCGCCGCGACATCGATCACATCGGCAATCGGCAGCACAAGGACGGTATCGTCCAGCGCCTCCTGAACCGCACCGGCGGGCGGTTCGGCCGTATCGAGCAGGCCCGGCTCAACCCGCGCAAGCCGCGCGATCGCCTGGCTGTGCCGCTCGAGCCGGGCGGCAACCGCGCTGTCTGCGTCGCGTAGCAGCAATGGCACTTTGGCACCCGCTGGCACGTTCAATTCTGCCCGGACCGACCGCACCGCCGCAATCACACCGATGACCCAGCCCATTTCAGCCTGTGCCGCGGGGTCAGCAAGATCACCAAGATCGCGCGGCCATTCCGCATGGATCAGCATATGCGTGCGCGGGCTGCCCCACTCCCCGGTCAGGCCCCACAGCTGTTCGGTCACAAAGGGCATGAAAGGATGCAACAGGATCAAGAGCTGATCGAACAGCCAGGCCGCCATGGCGCGGGTTTCATCGCGCGCCGCCCCATCATCGCCATTCAACGGCAGTTTCGCGAACTCGACATACCAGTCGCAAAACAGATGCCAGGCAAACTGATAGAGGGTATTGGCCGCCTCGTTATATTTATGCGCCTCGATTGCCGCGGTCACTTCGGAATGCGCGCGGGCAAACTCCCCCCCGATCCAGCGGTTCAACGGCAGTTTGCACTGGCGCGGATCAAAGCCCTCGATCCGCCGGCATTCGCTCATCTCGCAAAAGCGGGCGGCATTCCACAGTTTGGTGACGAAATTGCGATAGCCCTCGACCCGGTTTTTCGACAGCTTGATATCGCGTCCCTGCGCCGCCATCGCCGCAAGCGTAAAGCGCAGCGCATCGGCCCCGAATTCATCGATAAGCTCCAGCGGGTCGATCACATTGCCCTTGGATTTCGACATCTTCTGGCCATGCTCATCACGCACCAGCGCATGGATGTAGACAGTCTGGAACGGCACCTCCTTCATGAAATGCAGCCCCATCATCATCATCCGCGCGACCCAGAAAAAGATGATATCAAAACCCGTGACAAGCACATCGGTCGGATAGTAACGCGCAAGCTCGGGCGTTTCATCGGGCCAGCCAAGCGTCGAAAAAGGCCACAAGGCGGAAGAAAACCAGGTGTCGAGCACATCCTCGTCACGGACGAGCGCGACCGCCTTGCCATAATGGGCCTGCGCCGCCTCTACCGCCTGTTCCTCGTCAGGGGCGACAAAAATTTCGCCGTCGGGCCCGTACCATGCGGGAATCTGATGCCCCCACCAAAGCTGACGCGAGATGCACCAGGGCTGGATATTCCGCATCCACTCGAAATAGGTCTTTTCCCAGTTACGCGGTACAAAGACGGTCTTGCCCTGCTCAACCGCCTCGATTGCCGGACGTGCGAGCGTTGCGGCATCCACATACCATTGGTCGGTCAACCAGGGCTCGATCACCTCGCCCGACCGGTCGCCAAACGGCACCATGTGAACATGTTCCTCAACCCGCTCCAGCAGCCCCAGCGCGTCGAGATCGGCGACAATCCGCTCGCGCGCCTCATAGCGTGGCAGACCGCGATAAACCTCAGGCACCTCTTCATTCAGGCAGGCATGCGCATCGAGAATATTGTACATCGGCAGATCGTGCCGCCGGCCCACCTCGAAATCGTTGAAATCATGGGCCGGGGTGATTTTCACCGCACCGGTTCCTTGTTCCGGATCGGCATAGCTGTCCGCGACAATGGGGATCTGACGCCCGACCAGGGGCAACTCCACCATTTTGCCGACAAGATCGCGATAACGCGGATCGTCCGGATGCACCGCAACCGCGCTGTCGCCGAGCATGGTTTCAGGCCGGGTGGTCGCAACGATGACAAACTGGCCCGGCGCATCGGCCAGCGGATATTTGAAATGCCAAAGATGCCCGTTCACCTCACGCGGTTCGACCTCAAGATCGGAAATCGCGGTCAGAAGGCCCGGGTCCCAATTGACAAGCCGCTTGTCCTTATAGATCAGCCCCTGGCGGTAAAGCTCGACAAATACCTTGATGACCGCGCGCGACAACCCCTCATCCATGGTGAAACGTTCGCGCGACCAGTCACAGGATGCACCAAGCCGGCGCAACTGCTGCACAATCGTGCCGCCTGATTCCGCCTTCCACTGCCATACCCGCTCGACAAAGGCATCGCGTCCCATGTCGCGGCGGTTTGGCTCCTGATTTTCCATCAGTTGCCGCTCCACCACCATCTGGGTTGCGATCCCCGCATGGTCGGTGCCCGGTTGCCACAGGACGTCACGACCGCGCAGCCGCTCGAACCGCGCTAGAATGTCCTGCACAGTATTGTTGAGCGCATGCCCCATATGCAGGCTGCCGGTGACATTGGGTGGCGGTATGACGATGGAAAATGTTTCAGCGCCTGTGCGTTGCCCGCAATTGAACGCGCCCCCCTCTTCCCAGGCTTCATAGATCCGTTGTTCAACCTCTTGCGGGCGATAATGCTTGTCGAGCATGCGCAAAGCCTTCTGTCAATGCGTCAATAGAAGATATGGCCGCACCTCGCGGGCGCAGCATATTTTGTGAATTAGAAGCGATGTAGCACTATTGGCGCGCGCGGGAAATACGCGAGATTTCTTCCTGCACCAATCGCTCGGCCATGCCGGGCAGATGCTGATCCAGCCACTCCTTGAGGAGCGGGCGCAAAAGCTCCTTGACGATTTCCTCAAGCGACAGCCCCTGCCCCATACCCACATAGCTCGGCATATCGACAACAAGCTGATTGAGGGCGGCCGCTGTGGCCTGTGCCGTGACCTTATCGACAATACCCGCTTCAACCGCTGTCGGCGGGGTGTCCTCTACAGCGGCCAATTCCTCGTCCATATCTGGCATATCGGGCATGGACGCGGTATCGAAATCCGGCTCCGGATCGGGCTCGGATTCAAGCACAAAGTCATCTTCAAGCTCGGGCTCAGCTTCTTCAGCGACTGGTTCGGGTTCCGGATCGGCTACCATATCTTCATCAAGTTCGGTAACCGAGCCATCTTCATTGACCATTTGGGTCAGATCGAGAACTTCGTCCTCCTCACCCTGCGGCATGGGCTCTTCCGCAACAGCATCATCAGCTTCGACAGGTTCGTCAGCCGCGCCCCCATCGGATTCTTCCTGATCGTCGTCAGAGATGATCCGTCGAATGGAAGACAGAATCTCTTCCATCGTCGGTTCGTCTTCCTGACTTTCTTGCTGCTCGTCGCTCATGCCTTCACCATTGAAGCGTGAAAATTTTCAATATGGGATTGAGCCATGATGCGGTTAACGGACCATGAATTTCCGTCTTCTCAATTCCCGTTTTCGTCACTGCCAAAGCCCGGCAACTGCCAGCGATCCCTTGTGCCCAGCAATTTGTAGTGCACCCGATCATAATGTTCGACGGGATCGTAGATCTCCACCGGCAAGCCGATCTGCCCGGCTGTCAGCCCACCGATTGCCGCCAAGAGGCTATAGGCCGCAACATATTCGTTACGCTGGGAACGGACGAGCGCAACCTGCGTATTCAGCAATTCCTGCTCGGCATCCAGCACATCGAGCGTGGTCCGCGAACCAACCTCGGCCTCCTGCCGCACACCATCCAGCGCGATCCGGTTCGCCCGCACCGCGGCTTCATCGGAAACGATACGCGCCCGTGCCGAACGCAGGCCTTCCCATGCGTTATGGACGCCCTCGATCACCTGGCGACGAGCCTGCGCCGCCTCCAGTTTCCGCTGACTGTTCACCTGACGGGCCTGACGGACCGATGAATAGACCGCACCCGACTGATAGAGCGGCACAGATACCTGCATCGCGACACCGATCTGATCCTGCTGGAACCCTTCCGATCCCTGATCTTCAGCAAGCTGCGCATTGCCTTCAAGCGATACAGACGGCAGCAACCGACCGATTTCCGCCTGCACCGCATGTGCCGAGGCACGCTCTGCTTCCAGCGCCGCACGCAATGTCGGATTGTTGCTCAATGCCATTTCAACCGCTGCTTCCTCGGTTTCAGGCAAGGCCGGCAGGGGCGGCGGCGGGTCCAACTGCACCGGCAATTGACCGACAATCCGCTCATAAGCCGATTTACTTGCCGTCAATGAAGCTTCGGCGGCAGTCAGACTGGACTTCGAGGCGCTCAGCCGGGCTTCCGATTGCGCCACACCGGTGCGCGTGATTTCACCCACCCGGAAACGATCATTGCTCGCCTCCAGCTGCCGCGACAAGACCTCCACCTGATTATTGTTCAGGGCGACAACCGAACCATCCGCGACGACATCCATATAGGCCGTCACAGTGGAAAGCAGGACTGATTGTTCGGTCGCGGATAACTGTTCGCGCCCGGCGCGGACACCCGCCTCGGCGCGGCGTGTGCCATAATATGTCTGCCCGCCGCGGAACAGCGGCTGGCGTACCGTCACATCGACACCCAGCGGGCTGACGGTGCGGTCGTTTGAAATTGTCGCCCCCGCGCCGATGAAGCTGAGCGGCTGCTCGGTACGTGTCCGCTGATGCCCATATGAGCCAGAGGCGGTAACCTGCGGCCGCCAGCCCGACAGGGCCTGCGGAACGGTTTCGTCGGTCGCGCGCAAGGCCGCGCGCTGCGACTGCAATTGCGGGTTGGACTGGTAAGCCTGCACCAGCGCATCGATCAATGTTTCCGAATGGACAGGCAGGGAAAAACAGGCAATCGGCAATGCCAGGAGCATGCCTTTGGCCCCCGCTCCGCCAAATCGAAAATTAACCCCAACAGAAAAACGCGGCATCCACATACTATTTATCTCTCTAACAAGTCCCGTTATCTCTCCAACAAGTCCCGGAACCAGTTTTTCATGTTCCGGCTCACGATACTTTCCGCGAAACCCGGTCCTTTATTTCCCGCATCAGCCGTGAAACGATAGCCAATCAGGTTAATATTCAGTGTAACGCGCCACCACATTATACGCCATTTCAACCTGCATACCCGCTTGGGCAAAAACCGGCGCGCTGGCTGACCGACCGGCTCTGTGCGGGGTCACGCGGCATCAAAGCTGAACTGCCTGGGTTTTACAAAGCCGGGCAGTACGGGCGCATCCGCATCTTCCAGCGTACGGCCACTGACAATACCGCCGTCCTTTCGATATAACCGCACACGTCCGATGTTCTGCTCATATTCTATACCGACAAGCCGGCCGCCATCGCGCAGCTGGGACGCCAGCTCCTGAAGCGACAGCTCCGCCCCGCCATTGACCAGAATCACATCATAGGGCGCTTCATCGGGATATCCGGCCGCAAGCTCCCCGTTCACCAACGCCACATTATCGGCATCCAGACCTTCCAGAAGCGAGGCTGCCTTTTCGGCAAGTTCCGAATCTGATTCAAGCGCCAGCACGGCATTGGCAAGCTGCCCGATCAGGGCGGCTGCATAGCCATCGCCGCCGCCAATAATCAGCACAATGTCCTGCGGGCCGATCTCCGCCCCGTCGATCATGGTGCATAATGTGCCTGGATCCAGCAAATACCGGCCGGCGGCGACTTCAATATTGCCTTCGCTATAGGCCACGGCCTTTTTTGCTTTGGGAACAAAGGCTTCGCGCGGAATTTTTCGCAGCGACGCCAGAATTCGAGGATCGGTGATATTGCGGGGCCGGATCTGGCTTTCCACCATGATACGTCTTGCAGTGACCGGATCGGACATATGCAACGCCTTTGGGATGCTCTGATTTACGAAGTCTGCCTGCTTTGCCTCCCGATACAAATGCAGACAGAGCGGAAAACTTGTGTGTTTATACCGGCCAAGCAGCCCATTAGCAACAAATTGCCCCGCCCGGACCACCTATGCAAATGCATTACCGGCCATGGTCGGGCACGCACAGGACAGCAATATTACTCCAACCGACGAATTCGCGGCCTGACCGACAATGGCAGGCCGATTGCCCGCAACTGCCAATTGCCCCATGGCAACGGTTATGATAGATGGGTGGCCCTGATCTGCTGCGGGTGCAATTTCACCACATAATCTGTGCTTTTCTTCCTGAAGATGCGGCAATCGGAAATTTGTTCAGCCGGGCTGGTTCCTGCCCGGCATGAAGCAGGCAAGGCGACGTGGCGGAGTGGTGACGCAGCGGACTGCAAATCCGTGTACACCGGTTCGATTCCGGTCGTCGCCTCCAGCTTCCTGCTAAGACGGTTCAACAGGACGTCAGCGCTCAAATCCGATGCGAATCAGATCCGCGCGCGGCGTACCGGCCGCATAGAGCCGCAGCAATTCTTCGGGGTCATAGGAATGTCCGATCGGATTTTCGGCAAATTCGGCGCCCTTAAACCAACCCTGCAATTCTTCAACCGTATCGAAATTATCGACCTGAAGCTCGACCCGGTTGCCATCCGGGTCCTGAAAATACATCGATATGGTCAGCCCGTGATTGACGCACCAGACAGGCGCGATATCGCATGATTTGAGCCGTGCATAGGTGTTGAGCAGCTCCGCCAGATCGCCAAGGCCATAAGCCAGATGCTCAACCCCCGCCTGGCTGCCATCCGCAGGCTTGAGTTTCGGCTGATTGATGAAAGCAAGCCGGTGATGTTCCTCGTCAAACGACATGAAGGTCAGCATCGGCCCGCCCGCAACAACATGTGCATTCAGAACCTTGCCGTACCAGTCGATCATGGCCTGATAATTCGGCGTCCGGAATACGGCATGCGCGAAATAGCGCGGTGCGACAGGTGCGGAATCCGCGGAAATCACTTCGCGTGCAACAGTTTTTGACATCATCCTACCCCATGTTTTGCGCGGCTTGCTTATTTTGCGGCGATTATATGCGCTCCGCCGTCATTCCGACAGCGCCGCATTATGTCGCGGATAGCTACGCGCGGCAGGAAACGAAATGGTAATGGCCGTGCCATCGCCTGGCGCACTGCTGATCGTCATTTCAGCATCGTGGAGTTCCACCAGCGCCTTGCTGATCGACAAGCCCAAACCGACCCCGCTGACCCCCGAATTATGGGTTTCGGCGCCACGTTCAAACGGTCGCAGGACTGTCTCAAGCTCTTCAGCGGCAATACCAACACCATGATCAAGGACCTGCAACCGGATAGCGCCCCCTGTTTCCCACAGCTTCACCTTGATAATCGAACCGTCAGGCGAAAATTTGACGGCATTCGACATCAAGTTCAGGACAATCTGCTGCAATGCCAAGGGATCACAACGCAGATCGGACAGCATCGGCGCGCAGTTCAGCACGATTTCAATTTTCGACTTCGCCGCCTCTGTTCGGATCATGTGCACCGCGCGTCGCACCACTTCGGCCACTGCCACCACTTGTTCGCGCAGATGGTAACTGCCGTCCTCAAGCTGCGATTCTTCCAGAACAGACTGCAACAGATTGAGCAGATAGTGACCGCTATCGTGAATATCGCGGCAATATTCCGCATAGTGCCCACTACCCAGCGGCCCGTGGATTTCCTTCAACATGACGTCGGAAAACCCGATTATCGCATTGAGCGGCGTACGCAATTCATGGCTCATATTCGCAAGAAAGCGTGATTTCGCGGCGCTTGCGGCTTCGGCCTGACGCTTGGCCTGCTTCAATTCCCTGATCGCGGCAAGATGTTGACTGACATCATGCAGCATGACGCAGAAAGCAGCAGCCCCCCTGAACTCCACCGGGGCATGCAAGATCGTCGCCTCCATTGGATTGCCATCGACAAGTGAAAATGTGAATGCGGTATGTGTGGTCCCCGGATTCTCCTGTAATGCATCGCGGATTTGCAGCGCTTCCTCCGGCTTCACGAGATAATCGGTAAGTTCGCGCTGCCCGAAATCAGACGGATCGAGCTCCAGGACCCGTCGCGCTTCCGGATTGGCATAAATGATTTTCTCGGCATCTCTGGACAATATAAGCACCGGCGTCGGCGCAAACTCGACCAGTCTGGAAAATTGTCTTTCACGCACTTCCAACGCCGCACAACTTCGCTGTCTGCTTTCGATTTCGCGCTCAAGCGCAACATTGCGCTCGCTCAACTCGGCCGTCCGCTCCACAACAAGATGCTCAAGCCCGGCACGTTGATCGGCCAAGGCACGATCTGCCTTGTTCCGCAGCATTACCAGAAAGGTCATGATCGCCATCGCGAAAATGATGAACAGCCGGTTGATCAAGATAATCGGGCCGGGCACGCCTTCGATCATGGCATAGCCGATGAGGGTCAAGGCGGAACAGCCCAGCAACGCGACAAGCGGCGACAGACGCCAGGGCATCCAGGCGGTCAGAAGGACGACAAGAAAATAAGGAAACACACCGACTGCTACGCCGGGCGGGGTTGCAATATCGACCGCAAATGCCGTCAGGGCAATAGCCACGCCCAAGCCCACAAAAAAATACCCATGCCGGTGTGCGGCGGGAGATATCGCAGTTCTCACCCCTGGCCTTCTTGTCTCGGCAACCAATGAACATCCCTTCCTGGCCACACCTTCCTCCAAAAGCATGTCCCCTATAAAGCTAATAAGTATATGCCTGACAGCACAACCTTAAATGGATGCTTCCATTTTATTTTCCACGGCGACATTCTATGCTTGGTAAATGACTATGATTGGTAAATGAATATAGTTGGTAAATGAGACGCCTGCCGGCGCGAAAATGTCACGCCATCACAGGCCGGTGCCGGGAAAAAGGGAATGGGGTGAGATAGCCATATGTCGCTTGGGTTGGGGAAATTTGCCTATACAAAAGGGCTGCATGATCTTGGCAACGGGGCATATGCCTGGCTTGCACCCGACGGATCCTGGGGGTGGAGCAATGCGGGGCTGATCGTCGACGGGGCGTGTTCCCTGCTGGTCGATACGCTGTTCGACATGCCGATGACCGACACCATGCTGGCCGCGATGCGCGATGCGGAACCCGCTGCCCGCGCGCTCGATATGGTGGTCAATACCCATGCCAATGGCGATCACTGCAACGGCAATGCCTGCTGCGGGGAGGCGGAGATCATCGCCTCGCGCGCCTGCGCCGAACAGCTGGCCGCCGAACCGCCCGAGATGCTTGCCGCGATGCAGAAAAATGCCCCGAATATGGGGCTGATGGGCAAGTTCTTTGCCGAGGTTTTCGCGCCTTTCGATTTTGCGGGCGTCGTTCAGAAACTGCCCACCCGCACTTTCGAGACAGAATTATCACTCACCGTCGGCGACAAGCGGGTCGCGCTGTACAATGTCGGGCCCGCCCATACAGCGGGCGACACCCTTGTGCATGTGCCTGCCGACAAGCTGCTTTATACCGGCGACATCCTGTTTATCGAGGGGACGCCCATCGTCTGGGCAGGGCCGATCGGCAACTGGATCGCCGCTTGCGACCGCATTCTTGCGCTTGATGCGGATATCATCGTACCCGGCCATGGGCCGATCACGGATAATCGCGGCGTCCGGGCGGTGCGGGATTATCTGCGCTATGTCCATAGCGAAGCCCGCAAGCGCTATGATGCGGGGCTTGATGCGGCGGAGGCCGCGCGCGACATCGCACTTGGCGATTATGACAGCTGGGGCGATGCGGAACGGATTGCCGTCAACGTCGCAACTGCCTATCGCGAATTTGCCGGTGATACATCAGCGCCCGACACATTGCAGCTGTTCGGACTGATGGCGGAAATCTATTTCGACCGCAAGAAGCGGTAGCCACATCGTCCGGCCATCCGTTTCGCACCGCCCCCGGCAATACGGCCAGTTATTCAGCCGCTTTCGGCACCCATTTCTCGCGCATGGTGACAAGCTCTTCGGCGGCGGTGGGATGCACCGCCATGGTGGCATCGAACTGCGCCTTGCTGGCCCCCATCTTGATGGCGACCCCCAGACACTGGATCATCTCGCCTGAGTCCGGGCCGACGATGTGACAGCCAAGCACCTTGTCGGAAACCGGATCGACGATCAGCTTCATCAGGCTCTGCTCGTCGCGGCCGGACAAGGTGTGCTTCATCGGGCGGAAGGTGGATTTATAAATATCCACATCGCCATATTGCGCCCGTGCCTCCTGCTCGCTCATGCCGCAGGTGCCGATCGGCGGCTGGCTGAACACAGCGGTCGGAATAAGCGCATGGTCGACGGTTGTCGGATTGCCGGCAAATTCGGTCGCCACGAAACACATCGCCTCGTGAATGGCGACGGGCGTCAGATTGACCCTGTCGGTCACATCGCCGATGGCCCAGATGCTCGGCACATTGGTGTGGGAATAGTCATCGACGATGATCGCCCCTGATTTCGCGACCGCGACCCCGGCATTCTCAAGCCCCAGCCCGTCGATCTTGGGGCTTCGGCCGGTTGCATACATGACCAGATCGGTTTCAGTGACCGAACCATCTTCCATCGTGACCCGGAAGCCCCCCGCGGTTTTTTCGATGCTGGCCGGGTTCGTGTTAACCCTTACATCGATCCCCTTCTTGCGCATTTGCGTATGCAGATGGGTCCGCACATCCTGATCGAAGCCCCGCAGGATTTCCGGCCCGCGATAAAGCAGGCTGGTTGCAACACCAAGCCCCTGGAAGATGCCGGCAAACTCGACCGCGATATAGCCGCCGCCGACAACGATCATCCGCGCGGGCAGGCTATCGAGATGAAAGGCCTCGTTGGAGCTGATCGCATGCGCGATGCCGGGAATTTCGGGCATGGACGGCCAGCCGCCCACGGCGATCAGGATGCGCTCAGCGGTAATTTCGCGTTCTTCAGCAACCAGATGGATTCTGTGCGGGTCGCGCAATTCGGCCCGGCTGTGGAAAAACTCCGTGCCCGCATTGCGTAACAGGTTCTCGTAAATCCCGCTCAGGCGCGCAATTTCCCGATCCTTGTTCGCGATCAGCGTCGACCAGTCGAAATGCGCCCCGTCCACCTGCCAGCCAAAGCCCGCCGCATCCTCGAAATCCTCATGAAAGTGACTGGCATAGACAAACAGCTTCTTGGGCACGCAGCCGCGGATCACGCAGGTGCCGCCATAGCGATATTCCTCCGCCACGCCCACTTTCGCCCCGTGGGAGGCGGCCATGCGCGCGGCTCTGACCCCGCCCGACCCGCCGCCGATCACGAACAGGTCATAATCATAATCCGCCATGCTTCCGCTCCTTCAACGCGTGCTCACAAATGACATTCCACCGGCTCGACGGTTCAGCCGCCGCTGCTTTCCACCCCGGTCTGGCCGGGAAAGCGTGGTGCCTGCAACAGCGTCACCCCGTCCGGCCCGGCGATAATCGCCTCGCTTGCCATGCCGATGAAAAGCCCATGCTCCATCACGCCCGGGATCTGGTTGAGATATCCGGCAAGCCCTTCCGGATCGCCAATGCTCTGCAGGTCGCAATCGATGATATTATGCCCGCCATCAGTGACGAAGGGAGCATTATCGCCTGCCCCGCCCCGGCGCAGCGCGACCGCCACATTCCCCACATCGAACTGACTGAGATTATCGCGGATACGGCGTGCCGTGGTGCGCCAGGCAAATGGCGTGATCTCGACCGGCAGGGCAAAACGGCCCAGCGTTTCCACATATTTGCTGTCATCGGCGATAATCAATAACCGGCGTGACGCCGCCGCGACGATCTTTTCGCGCAGCAGCGCACCGCCGCCCCCCTTGATCAGACGCAAGGCGGGGTCAAGCTCATCGGCCCCGTCGATCGTCATATCAAGCCCGTCAATGGCATCAAGCTCAACAAGGGGAATACCGCATTCGCGGGCCAGCGCATCGGTACGCCGCGAGGTCGCAACCCCGATCACCCGCAGCCCGTCACGCACCGCATTCCCCAGGGCGCGGGTAAAATAATCGGCGGTCGAACCGGTGCCGATACCGATCCGCATACCATCTTCCACCATGTCGAGCGCGCGCAATGCGGCCTTTTGCTTGTAACTTTCAATGTCGTTCTGAGATGTGTCAGCCATGCGGCAGCTTTCTGTTGGGATCGCGTGAGGCGGCGCAGTATAACGGCCCGACTGCGGGAAAAAAGTGAAAACCATTTCTTGCCGGGCAACAAGATGCAAGCAGCACACGCCCCGCATGCAGCAAGCAGGCTTGCCGGACGAAGCGGAGTCGCGCTATGCAGCCGGCCATGGATATTCCCGCAAATGAGCTCGCTGGCCGTGTCGTGCGGCTTGAAATCATCACCGAGGCGCATCGCGAAGGGCTGCGCAAAGCCGCCGCCGACCCCAAAATCTGGCAATTCCTGCCGATGGACGGGAGCGGCACGCAATTTGACCGCTGGTTCGACGCGGCGCTCGCCACGCAGGCCGCGGGCACGCAGATCGTCTATGCGGTGCGGCGGATCAGCAATGACAGGCTGATCGGCAGCACCCGGCTCGCCAACCTAGTCCCGGACCATAAGCGGGTGGAAATCGGCTATACCTGGTATGCGACGCTTGCCCATGGGGGGCCGGTGAACCCGGAATGCAAGCTGCTGCTGCTCGATCATGCGTTCAGCCATGGCGCAAACCGGGTGGAACTTAAAACCGATGCGCGCAACACCCATTCGCAGGCCGCGATCGCAAAGCTCGGCGCAACCCGGGAAGGGACCCTGCGCGCCCATATGGTGGCGCGCGATGGCTTTGTGCGTGATTCAATCTATTTCTCGATCATCCGCCCCGAATGGCCCGAACTGCGCGACAAACTCCGCGCCCGCCTCGGCTAACGAAATCGACTAACGAAATCCGCCACAAAAGACGCCAAGCAGGATGCATATATCCGCGCTTTTTGCTATAGCAGCCCCATGGCCCCGTAGCTCAGCAGGATAGAGCGGCAGATTCCTAATCTGTAGGTCGCAGGTTCGAATCCTGCCGGGGTCACCAGCCGTCCTTGCTTTCGCGGCTTGCCCGCTCAGGCGGCTTCAGCCGTACCGGCGGGCGGGGTCCACCAGGTACTGAGCTGGCGCATTACCCGGCGTTCGCCCGGCTCCCAGGCGTCGCGGCGGTGCAGCGTGCCGAGCGTATCGAACATCACCATATCGCCCACCTGCCAGTCATGCGCGTAGACACGATCGGGCCGTGTGGAATGCTGTGCCAGTTCCTTGAGCAGCGCCTTGCTTTCATCTTCGGGCATGCCGAGGATATGGCGGGTGATCCCCTTGCTGACATAGAGGATTTCACGGCCTGTATCGGGATGGCGCAGGATCACAGGGTGGATCGCCTGGGGAATATCAGGCCGGCTTACCCCCAGTTTCCGGTTGCGTTCGCGCTTGGCGGCAAAGCCTTTGCGAAATTCATCATCGGATGCGAGATTTTCGCTGATCTGCGGCCCGTCATCATCATTTGCATAGCCTGTGATCGAATGATAGGCGCGCTTGCCCCGCAACGCATTCACAAGTGCGGCAGGCAGGGTTTCCAGCGCCAGATACTGACTGCAAAAACAGGTTTGCGGCGGGTTGTTGCGCGGTATCTCGACCGCTTCAAGGAAACTTTCCTTGCCGACGGTGGGCACATAGGAATAATCCGCATGCCATTCGAGCGCGCGGGACGCACCCGTCCCCTCTGGCACCCCGTCAGCGCCGACCAGATTGTTCACGCGCAGAATTTCCGGAATCGGATCGACATCGCCAAACCATTCCGACCCTTTGACAAGATCGCCGAAATTCTGCGCAAACCGCACAAGCTCGTCATCGGTTGGCGGCCTGTGACCACGAAAAACCAGCACCTGATGCGCGGCAAGCGCGCGGCCTATTTCCGCTTTCAGCGCCGCGGTCATATCCGCCGCCGGGTTCCAGCCTTCCACCACCGCGCCAAGCGGCGTATCGAAGGCTGTGACCTTCAATTGCCGGTTTTGTGCGCCTGCATCGACCATCGCACCCTCCCACATCGCCGCAGAGCCGCATCTTGACGCGCGGCTTATCACGGTTGACACAATGCTAACACGGATTATGCAAGCTGAAAAGCGTGCAGACAAACGAGGACATGACAGATATTTGGGGCAAATAAAAAGGGCCGGGAAAACCCGGCCCCAAATCGGTTCCAAGGAACGGTGGATCGCCGCCCTATTCCTTGCTGGCGGCGATCGCGTCTTCCACGGTCCGCAGACCGGGGCGCTTGGCCGAAACCATCACCGCCATATTGCCCGGCTGATGCTCGTTCTTCCACATCTTGGTATGGGCTTTCGGGATATCCTGGAAGGGGAACACTTCCGACATGCAGGGATCGATACGCCGGTCGATGACGAGCTGGTTTGCCTGCGACGCCTGTTTCAGATTGGCGAAATGGCTGCCCTGGATTCGCTTCTGCCGCATCCAGACGAACCGTGCATCAAAGGTGATGTTAAAGCCGGTGGTGCCGGCGCAGAACACGACCATGCCGCCGCGCTTGCAGACCAGGCAGGAAACCGGGAAGGTCGATTCACCGGGATGTTCGAACACGAAATCGACATCCACGCCCTTGCCCGTGATCTCCCAGATCGCTTTGCCGAATTTGCGGGATTCGGCCATATATTCATCAAAGCCGGGCCCGTTCACCTGCGGCAACTGACCCCAGCATTTGAAGTCGTTGCGGTTGATCACGCCCTTTGCGCCGAGCGACATGACGAAATCGCGTTTCGATTCATCCGAAATCACGCCGATCGCATTGGCACCCGCCGTCGCGCAAAGCTGGATCGCGAAGGAGCCAAGACCGCCGCTCGCCCCCCAGACCAGCACATTGTGCCCCGGGCGCAGAATATGCGGCCGGTGCCCGAACAGCATGCGATAGGTGGTCGCGAGCGTCAGCGTATAGCAGGCCGCCTCTTCCCAGGTGAGATGTTTGGGCCGCGGCATGACCTGTTGCGCCTGCACACGGCAGAATTGCGCGAATGAGCCGTCAGGCGTCTCATACCCCCAGATCCGCTGGCTTGGGGAAAACATCGGATCGCCGCCATTGCATTCCTCGTCATCGCCGTCGGTCTGGTTGCAATGCACCACGACCTCGTCCCCGACCTTGCAGCGCTTCACCTTCGAACCCACCGCGTAAACGATGCCCGACGCGTCGGAACCGGCGATATGATAGGGTTGCTTATGTACATCGAAAACAGAAACAGGCTCACCCAACGCGGCCCAGACGCCATTATAATTGACGCCTGCCGCCATCACGAGAACCAGCACTTCGTTACTGTCGAGCTCGGGCGTTTCGACAACTTCGAGCTGCATCGCCTCTTCGGGCGGGCCATGCCGTTCACGCCGGATCGCCCAAGCATACATTTGCTTGGGAACATGGCCAAGCGGCGGAATTTCCCCGACCTCGTAAAGATCCTTGATTTCACCTTCAGATACAGTCTCGACAGCGGACATGCGCCTCGTCTCCACAAATTGCCTAATCTTTCATCGTGGCGCGCGATAAAACGCCAATGACAATTTAGTTTCAAGGGATTTTTTGCACCGCAACAGACGATATGATATTTCCTGCCCGGTTGCGAATGGGAAATGATCGTATTCCGCGCGGGCTAAATGTCCCGGAATATTACTCGAATCCCGCCGCGAGCGGTTCAAGAGTCGGCAGGTAAGGATTGCGCGATGGCACAGAAAGAAACTGGCACCCGGACAGGCACATCTTCTCCGGAAGCGGGAAAAAAGACGGTGAAGAAAGACAAGCCCTGGATTTTGCGCACCTATGCGGGCCATTCCACGGCGGAAGCCTCGAACGCGCTGTTCCGCACCAATCTCGCCAAGGGGCAGACGGGTTTGTCGGTTGCTTTCGATCTGCCGACCCAGACCGGTTATGACGCCGATCACGTGCTGTCGGCGGGCGAGGTGGGCAAGGTCGGCGTGCCGATCGCCCATCTTGGCGATATGCGCGCCTTGTTCGACGGCATCCCGCTTGAGCAGATGAATACCTCCATGACGATCAATGCGACCGCGCCCTGGCTGCTATCGCTTTATATCGCCGCCGCCGAGGAACAGGGGGCCGATCCCAAAAAGCTGATGGGCACGACGCAGAACGATATCATCAAGGAATATCTCTCGCGCGGCACCTATATCTTTCCGCCCGCCGCCAGCCTGCGCCTGACAAGCGATGTAATTTCCTACACCTACAAGGAAATTCCGAAATGGAACCCGACCAATGTCTGTTCCTACCATCTGCAGGAGGCGGGCGCGACGCCGGTGCAGGAACTGGCCTTTGCGCTTGCCAATGCGATTGCCATTCTCGACACGGTGAAGGCGGCGGGCCATGTGCCTGAAGACGATTTCCCGCAGGTCGTCGGCCGGATCAGCTTCTTTGTGAATGCCGGGGTCCGTTTCATCACCGAAATGTGCAAGATGCGCGCTTTTGTCGATCTGTGGGATGAGATCACCGCCGAGCGCTACGGGGTGGAAGATGCCAAGCTGCGCCGGTTCCGCTACGGCATGCAGGTCAACTCGCTTGGCCTGACCGAACCGCAGCCTGAAAATAATGTGTACCGGATTCTGCTGGAGATGCTCGGCGTCGTGCTGTCCAAGGATGCCCGCGCCCGCGCCGTGCAGCTGCCCGCCTGGAACGAGGCGCTTGGCCTGCCGCGCCCCTGGGATCAACAATGGTCCCTGCGTATGCAGCAGATCGTCGCCTATGAGACCGATCTGCTCGAATATGGCGATATCTTCAATGGCAGCGCGGTCATCAATGAAAAGGTCGAGGAACTGAAGGCGGAAGCCCGCGCCGAGCTTGCGCGTATCGATGAGATGGGCGGCGGCGTCGCGGCCATCGAATCAAGCTATATGAAGCAGAAGCTTGTCGAATCGAACAGCGCCCGGCTTGACGCCATTGAAGCGGGCGAGCAAATCGTCGTCGGCGTCAACATGTTTACCGAAACCGAACCCTCCCCCCTGTCGCAAGGGGCGGATGGCGGCATCCTGACCGTGGATCCCAAGGTCGAGGCGCAGCAGATCGCCAATGTGCAGGCCTGGCGCGCGGAACGCGACGAAAAGGCAGCCATGGCGGCACTTGCCGAACTGCGTGCGGCAGCGCGGGAAGACCGTAACATCATGCCCGCCTCCATCGCCGCGGCGAAAGCCGGCGTCACCACCGGCGAATGGGGTGCAGCGCTGCGCGAGATTTTTGGCGAATATCGCGCACCCACCGGGGTGGGGCGTTCCGGCCGGACAAGTGGCGGGGCCGAACTTGAGACGGTACGCAACCGCATCGATCAGCTATCGGACAAACTTGGCCGCCGACTGAAAATTCTTGTCGGCAAGCCCGGGCTTGACGGGCATTCAAATGGCGCTGAACAGATTGCCGTGCGCGCGCGCGATGCCGGCATGGAAGTCGTGTATGAGGGGATCCGGCTGACCACCGCGCAGATCGTCAATGCGGCACTTGAGGAAGGGGTGCATGTGGTCGGGCTGTCGATCCTGTCGGGCAGCCATGTGCCGCTTGTGCTCGATGCGCTGGAGCGGATGCGGGCCGCGGGGCTTGGCGATATTCCGCTGATTGTGGGCGGTATTATCCCGCCCGAAGATGAGGCGAAACTTGTCGCAGCCGGCGTTGCGCGCGTCTACACGCCCAAGGATTACCAGCTTAACGACATCATGGCCGATATCGTCACCATCGTGGACAGCCGCTTCGAAAACGCCGCCTGAACAGCGGCGCCAAACGCGGACAATCTGTTGAAAGCTCCCGACCTAGAGACCTAGAGACCTAGAACCAGGGGCGGCGCGGTCGTGCGAGGCGCTGAAGACTGCCGACAATGGCGCCCACACTCAGGATAAGCGCCCCAAGGTGATTGACCGGGGCAAACAGGGCCGCAAGCAGGGGGTCGTGAACCGGCAGCAAGGGCAGCATCAGCCTGTCGGCAACAGCCGCGATCGCCATCTGTATCTCGCCGCCCGCATTAGCCGCGAGCCAGAAAAACGATAGCAGCGCACACCCCCACCCGATAATCCTGCGCCGGCGCGATTGCCGCACGGCGCGGGTAACTGCTTGCATTGTCTTGTCCGTAAACCCCGTATCGGCCAATGACGCATCCGCCGCAATGAACAGGGATTGCACGAACGGATCGCGCGGTTCCTCATCAGCGCTTTGCATCGCTTTCTCCTTCCATCCCCGACATTCCGTAATCTGACAGAAACGCCCGCAGTCGTGCGCCGCCGCGCGCGATATGGGATTTGACCGTGCCAAGCGGCAATGCGGTTTCCGCCGCAATCTCCGCATGGCTCATCCCCTCCTGATAAGATAACAGGATGCACAACCGCTCCGTCACCGTCAGCCGCATCAAGGCCCGCTCAAGATCGGTCGCAATACCTTCTTGCGCCGGGCGCACCGGGGCGGTCGCATCCAGATCGGGAGAGCACACGTCTGAGGATGCGACCGCCCCGGTG
>CALAQW010000027.1 GCA_937888955.1 uncultured Alphaproteobacteria bacterium
ACGAGATGTAGCCGTGACTGGAGTTCAGACGTGTGCTCTTCCGATCTGATTGCCGCAATCCCCGAACAAGCGCCCCGGCCGCGGCGACATCGCTGTTTGCCATGACCTGCCCCTCGATTACAGGTGCGACCCGGGTCACCCCGTCAATTGCCGCAATACGCTGCGCAAGCGGGTCGAAATCGGTGACAAACCTGCTTTCGGCGCGCACCAGCATATGGCCATTCAGCCCGAGAATGCGATTGAGCAGCTCAATCCGGAAGCCGTTCATCACGGCCATCACAATGATCAAGGTGGCAACACCGAGTGCAATTCCGATCAGGGAAATGCCGGCAATGACAGAAACAAACCCCTCGCGCCGCCGCGAGCGCAAATAACGCCAGGCGATCATGCGCTCAAATGCGGAAAATGCACCAGCCGCCATAAGTTATGCCAGCAATCGTTCGATCGCGGCGGCGGGCGGCAGTTCAAGCCGCTCCCCCGTGGCGCGGTTCTTGAGTTCGACGGTGCCCGCCTTCACCCCTTTTGGTCCAACGATCAGCTGCCAGGGCAAGCCGATCAGATCCATTGTCGCGAATTTCGCCCCCGCCCGTTCGTCACGATCATCATACAGTACGTCCCGCCCGGCAGCTTGCAGCTGCGCATAAAGCAGCGCGCATTGTTCATCGACCGTATCGTCGCCCGGCTTCAGATTAATCAGCCCGAGATCAAAAGGCGCGACCGAAGCGGGCCAGATAATACCGTTATCATCGTGACTTGCCTCGATAATCGCGCCGACAAGCCGCGAGACGCCAATCCCGTAAGACCCCATTTCAACAGCGATATCATTGCCATCCGGACCAGCGACAACTGCGCCCATCGGTTCGGAATATTTGGTGCCGAAATAGAAGATATGCCCGACCTCGATCCCCCGCGCGCTGCGCCGCTTATCCTCGGGCACTTCGGCCGCGAATTTTGCCGCGTCATGTTTTTCATCGGTCGCCGCATAAAGTGCGGTCAACCCGTCGATCAATGGCTGCAAATCCGCTTCATAATCGACGTCACCCGCCCAGTCGCGGGCAAGATAGTCCGCATGGCAGAACACCTCACTCTCGCCTGTTTCGGCGAGGATGATGAATTCATGGCTGAGATCGCCGCCGATCGGTCCGGTATCCGCAGCCATCGGAATAGCCTTCAGCCCCATGCGCGCGAAACTCTTGAGGTAGGCGACGAACATCCGGTTATAGGAACGTCGCGCACCCGCGGCATCAAGATCGAACGAATAAGCATCCTTCATCAGGAATTCGCGACCACGCATGACGCCGAAACGGGGGCGGATCTCGTCACGAAATTTCCACTGGATATGATACAGGTTGCGCGGCAGATCCCGATAGGAACGCACCGCATGACGGAAGATATCGGTGATCATTTCCTCATTTGTCGGACCAAACAGCATGTCGCGCTGATGCCGGTCGGTAATGCGCAGCATCTCGTCACCGTAATCATCATAGCGGCCGCTCTCGCGCCATAAATCCGCCGATTGAATGGTCGGCATCAACAGCTCGATCGCCCCTGCCCGGTTCTGTTCTTCCCGGACAATTTGTTCGATCCGCCGCAACACCCGCAGGCCAAGCGGCAACCAGGCATAAATTCCCGCACTTGTCTGCCGGATCATTCCGGCGCGCAACATCAGACGATGCGACGCAATCTGCGCATCCGACGGCACCTCCTTCAATGTCGGGAGGAAAAATTGGGAAAGCTTCATCCTGGACTCCGGTGACGATGCACTTATCGATCTCTTGAAACTGTTCTAGGGAAAGGCCTGACGCTTGGCAATGGCACGATTAAGCGAGCCGGAAGATGGCCGCATGGCGGGGCAAAGGCCGGCCTTCGGCATTCTAGCCCCCACGCGGAATTCTAGCCCCACCCGGAATTCTAGACATGGCAAGAGATGCGCCTGCGACTTTGGCGTTCAGTCCGCGCAATTCTTGTCGGTCAGCAGTTCCGGCGTGGTTGGCAGCAACTGGCCATTGAATTCCAGCTGCGGCTGATTGTGCAGCGAACGGACCGATAAGGTGCCCACCGTCGCGGTGGGATCGTAAAATGTCGGATCGCCGGGAATTCCAAACCGATCGGATAGATTAATGTCGATATCGACTGTGAAACTATCGGGCGCGGCAAGCGCAGGCGCCGCCCCCAAATCCGCCGGCACGACAGCTTTTCCATTAATGTCGACGCCAGCTTGATAGGCAACATCGGGTGTCGGCACATGCACCGATAAAGGCCTGCACTTATCGCTGATGACAACATCATTTCCATCTGTGCCCGGCTGCGCTGCCGCGCCGATCCCCGCACAAGAAACAATAATCGCGCAGACAATTCCGCTTACTGGGCTGTGAATGATGTGCGGTCCTGTCCGACGCATATTGCTTCATTCCCGGAAAATGGATCCTCAGCCGGATCAGCTTCCCCTAAAAGCGCTAATCTATCCTTAAATTTTTGCCCGCGAATTCGGTCAGAGCAATATCATCTGCCGTTATCTGTGCGTTCAATCGGGTAATCCTTGCGCAAATATTGACAAAGGTGAAAATTGCAAAACCAAGACAAATTCTATTACATATTAGAAAATTGCGAAAAAAAATGAACAATCGTAAAATTATTGCGTGACACCCTATAAATTATAGAATATAACTACTGAATAAGAATGAGGTATCGCCGCAACGAACGGCTCGGCCCGAGTTTAGGGGGAGAACATCTGTCAAGCGAGGTTTTATAGCCGCTTAAATACTGCTTAATTGCAGTAAAGATGTAAAAAAAATAATATAATCCCTATTTACGGCAAGACTCCTGCGAGTCTTGCATTTTTTTTGCCACATACATCTTCCCCTATCATCGCATGCCTTCAGCACCTGCACGGCATACGCGCATGCTTTCTCGAAACATCTCAAAATGGAAAAACGCCCGGACCGGTCTGAGCTTGCCCCTAACAATCGGGTAACATTTCATTACCCTTTTTCTGTCACCGTTTCTGCCTCAACAGGTCGCGATGGAGAGCCACTAAAGTGCGGCAGAAAACACATTTGGGGGAAACTGCGGCACCTGTGGGTCCAGGCGGCACATTATTGGTGTGCCTTGTCATTGGCCTTACAAGCTGGTTTGGCATCGAACTGACAAAGGAAGCTGGTCGCATTGCCAGTTTCTGGCCCGCCAATGGTATTCTGCTCGCCATAATTTTGTGTCAACCGCTCAGGCGCTGGGCACAGCTTTTGGGTGCTGCTTATATTGGCAACGTCATCGCGGATTTGTATGTCGGCGATTCTGTATCACTCGCGCTGATGCTTTCTGCCTGCAACAGTTTTGAGGTGCTACTGGCGGCCACCTGCATCCGGCGCGACCCGCGTGCATCACAGGAAGACCTGCTTAACTTCCCGACGCTCATCCGATTGGGTGTGTATGGTCTTTTGCTTGCGCCCACTGCTACCGCGCTGCTTGCCGCAACAATCCTTCACCTGCAGGTCGGCGCGGATATTGCCGGTGTCTTTGTCGTCTGGATGCCTGGCGACGCCTTGGGTATTGCGTTATTGACACCTGTTATCCTGCGATATCGGCGCGGCTATAAATTATCTTCGGATTCAACTGCGAGACGCGTACTGACAATCAGTATGCTGTTACTGGTTGCGGGCATCAATCTGATTGTTTTCACGCAATCATACTATCAATTACTGTTCCTGATCCCGCCCATTCTGATGCTGACGGCATTCCAGTCGGGCTTTTACGGCACAACGGCAGCGGTTGCGCTATCGGGAATTATAGCGATTACCTTTACCGTTTACGGATTTGGCCCGATCGGCACATCCGAACTCTATTCAATCCGCGAAAAAGTAGCGCTCATCCAGCTGTTTGTCGCGAGCCTGATTGCCATGAGTTATCCGGCCGCAACAACTCTTGTTCTTCGGCACAGGCTGTTACGCGAAATCGAACAAAATGAACATCGTTACAAATTCCTTCTGGATAATACCAACGACATCATTTTTGAACGCAGCGCCGATCAGCGGATCACCTTTATTTCCCCTGCCGTTACCCGCATTCTGGGTTGGGATGTGGCCGAAGCGGAAAATATGATCGGCCGTGATTTCCTTCACCCTGCGGACCTGCCTCAACTTGATACCCCATTTGAAATAGGCGCGGACGGAATAGAACGCCGGCGGATCGATGTTCGCTATCGCCGCAAAGACGGGCATTATATCTGGACTGAATTAAGCTCTCAAATTATCAGGGCACCCGAGACAGGAGAGTTCGATGGCGTAATTGGAACGGTGAGAGACATTTCAGCACAAAAAGCCGCAGAGGCCGACCGCGACCGTGCATTCCGGGAGTTACAGAAGCTCGCGGACGCAGATGCCCTGACAGGCCTTGCAAACCGGCGCCAATTTAACACTACAATCGAAAACGAAATCCGCCGTTCGGCACGATCAAATCAACCGCTCAGCTTGCTGATGATCGATGCGGATCACTTCAAGAACTATAATGACGCGTTGGGACATCTAGCAGGTGACAATTGCTTGCGACAAATCGCGACGACTATTTCGAACTGCGCAACACGTCCTGGCGATCTTGTCGCGCGTTATGGCGGCGAGGAATTTGCGGTTATATTACCCGATACAACCGGCGAAGGCGGCATCGCAATGGCGGAACGTATCCTGCTGGCGATAAAGGAAATGGGACTGCCGCACCCCAACTCGCATTCGGCATTTGTCACCGTCAGCATTGGCATCGCAACGGCAGAAGACGACGCTCAGACCCCCGATCAACTCATACAATGCGCGGATTCCGCCCTCTATCTTGCAAAGAAAAACGGTCGGGACAGATGGGAAACGCTTGATGACGTGGGTGAGGTGGCGGCAACCGAAACAGAAGCTGAAATCAAAAAGATTGCCTTACGCTAAAAGACAGAAAAATTTCTGTGCGACGGGTAGCGAATTGCCTCATTAGTCAGAAAGGAAAATCATCGAGTGTGATCAGATGGTTTTCCAATATATAATAGAGCGCCAGCCATAACAGGGCCGTTACCCCCGTCGTTATCCAGACCTTGAGCCTCAGACGGGGGCGAACGGGTGCGGCAGGATCCTCTCCGGGCACCACCTCTTGCCCGGCTTCAATATGGTTCTGGATGCCCCAGGGCAGAACGATAAAGAAACACAGCATCCAGATGATCGCAAAGGATACCAGTCCGCCGGCAAGCCCCATAATTACGCCTCTAAACCTGTTCCAGCTCGATCAGTGTACCGCAAAAATCCTTTGGATGCAGAAACACAACGGGCTTGCCATGCGCACCGATACGCGGCTCGCCGGTTCCGGTTATGGTTGCCCCCTGCGCGCGCATCTGCGCACATGCCGCCTCGATATCCTCAACCTCATAGCAAAGATGGTGCATCCCGCCCTTGGGGTTGTTTTTCAGAAATCCGGCGATCGGCGAATTGTCGCCAAGCGGTTCAAGAAGTTCGATTTTGGTGTTCGGCAATTCGACAAAAATCGTCCAGACGCCGTGGTCAGGCTGAGCCACCTTTTCCGAAACGGTTGCCCCAAGCGTTTCCTGATAGATTTTCGCCGCCGCCTCGACATCCTGCACGGCGATCGCCACATGGTTCAAACGTCCGATCATAATTGTCCTGCTCCATTCCTGATTTCGTGCAAAATACCGTTCAATTGCGGCGCTGTGCAAGTTTACACGCGTATCAGCTCAATCTCGGTGACCGGCTTCTTGCCGGTTGCATGCCGGATTTCGCGCCGCGCCAGACGCCGCACCTTTTCCTTTACCGCCGCATCTTCACGCAATTGGGCACGACGCATCTTTGCTACCGCCTCTTCAATCGCATCTGCGATCTCGGACGCAAGATTGTCCGGCTCCCCATCATGTGCGGGAACACCGATCAGCCTTACCTTCGGCGGCGCCATGAAACAGCCTTCCTCGTCAAGCACAAGCGTGACCCCGAGATAGCCTGAAAAGGAAAGTTGTCGCCGGACCGCGATCTGACCATCCTCAATCGGCGTCAGGACATTGCCATCCAGATACAGACGGCCGGCATAAACTTCATCGATGATCTTGCAGCGGCCCGGCGCAATCTGAACCAGCGAGCCGTTGGGTGCAACAATACTATTGGGAACCTGCACCGATTTGGCGAGTTCCGCATGTTCCAGGAGATGCCGCATTTCCCCATGCACCGGAATTGCGTTTTGCGGCCTGGCCCACCGGTACATATCGGTCAATTCATCCCTGCACGGATGACCTGAAACATGAATGAAATGATCCTTTTCGGTAATAACCTCGACGCCAAGCTGCGCAAGCTGGTTTTGCAGACCAAAGATCGCTTTTTCATTGCCCGGAATTATCCGCGACGAAAACACCACCTGATCCCCCGGCTCCAGCCTGATGCGCGGGTTGTCGCCGCGCGCAATCCGCGACAAGGCCGCTCGCGCCTCGCCCTGTGACCCGGTGCACACATAAAGCACTTCATCGCGTGGCAGATTTTGCGCCTCATCCTCGCGCAGAAGCGGCGGCAGATCCTGTAAATATCCCGCATCCCGCGCCGCAGCGACGGCCCGATGCATTGACCGGCCAACAAGCACAGCCTTGCGGCCATGTGATGCGCCGACCTTGATGATCGTCTCCACCCGCGCGACATTTGAGGCAAAACCTGTAACCGCCACACGGCCGCGCATACCGCTGAGCAACGTGGACAGGCTGGACCGGACGGCTGCTTCCGAACCCGCACGCCCTGGCGTCAGCACATTCGTTGAATCGCAAACCATCGCCAGCACACCCTCATCGCCAAATGCGGACAGCGCGTCTATATCCGTCTTGTCGCCAAGCAGCGGATCGGGATCAAGTTTCCAGTCGCCGGTATGCAGGATATTGCCAAGCGGCGTACGGATCGCAAGCGCGTTGGCTTCAGGGATGGAATGGGTGATCGAAATATAGCGAATATCGAAGGGCCCGATCTGGATTTGCCCGCCAAGCGGCACGATATTCAACTCAACTTCACTGTCAATGCCTGCCTCAACAAGCTTGTCCTGCAACATATTGGCGGTGAATTGCGTCGCATAGACCGGGCAACGCAAATCAGGCCATAAATGCGCGACCGCACCGATATGATCTTCATGGGCATGGGTAAGGACAATGGCAAGCAGCCGGTTCTGCCGTTCCACGATGAAATCAGGGTCCGCCATGATCACATCGATGCCCGGCACCGTATCATCGCCAAACGTCACCCCGAGATCGACAATAATCCAGTCCTGGTCCCCTTCCGGTCCGAAGCCGTAGAGGTTCAGGTTCATGCCGATTTCGCCAGCGCCGCCAAGCGGCAAAAAGAAAAGTCCGTCAGTCAAAGGGAGGTCCCGGTCACGCAATTTCGCCGATAGATCTCGGCCAGTCCACGGATGGTCAGATCGGGATCGAAATGGGTGATCACCGGTGTCCCATGCCGCAGCAAATGTCCCAACCCCCCGGTTGAAACGACCGTCATCGACCGCCCATATTCCTCGGCGATCCGGCTGACGATCCCCTCAATCAACCCGATATACCCCCAATAAACCCCTGACTGCATGGCCGATACGGTATCGGTACCAATCACTTTGTCGGGCCGGCGCACAACAATATGCGGCAACTTCGCCGCCGCGTCATGCAATGCCTGAATTGATAAATTGACACCCGGTGCAATGATGCCGCCGCGATATTCGCCCTCAGCCGATACCACATCGAATGTGGTGGCCGTACCGAAATCGATAACGACCAGATCCAGCCCCGGATGCGCCTTGTGCGCGGCGACCGCATTGACAAGCCGGTCCGCCCCCACCTGCTCGGGCCGGTCCAGCATGATGGTCAATCCCGTTTTGACGCCATCCTCGCCGACGACGAGCGGTTCACCACTGAAATATTTGTGGCAGAGCACGCGCAGCTCAAACAGGGTCTGCGGCACCACTGTTGACACAATGACACCATTAATCTGCGCGGGCGTAATGCCATTGATCTGCATCAGCTGGGTCAACCACACCGCATACTCATCGGCGGTCCGCAAATCCGTTGTCGCGCTGCGCCATTCACCGCACACATCCTCGCCGGACAGGACCGCAAAAACCGTGTTGGTATTCCCTACATCAATGGCCAGTAACATAACGCTATTTCACATCCGGAAAAAATACATCGCCCGCAGTGACCGCAACGCATTCGCCATTTGCCTGCTGCAACAGCAATGCACCGCTATCATCCAGCGCGCTGAATATCCCGTGAAGGGTCTGTTTGTCGAGTCGGACGTCGATTTCCTGACCAAATCGTGCCGCGCGCGCAAGCCATGCCTGCTTAACCGGCGCAAACCCCGCCTCCTGCCAGCGCGCCATCCAGTCAGCGAATTTCTCGGCCATAAGAGACAAAACCTGATGTGGATGCGGCACCGCGCAACCCGCCCCCGCAAGCGATGTGGCCGGGCGCTCGGCAATCTCGGGATGGGTGGCAAGATTAACGCCAATTCCAATCGTCAGCCAGGCAAGGCCGCCGCCGCCCGTCGCCATTTCAGATTCCAGCAGAATTCCAGCCACTTTTCGCCCGTCCAGCAGCACATCATTGGGCCATTTGCATTGCAGCCGCTGCGGGTGATCGGATGTCGGGAAAACCCAGTTTTCCAAGGTTTCAGCTACCGCGACCGCGGCCAGAAATGACAAGGTTGCCGCCTGCGCCGGTGCCGCTTCAGGCCTTAGCGCCAATGTGCAGAACAAATTACCATCGGCTGATTCCCAGGGGCGGCTGCGTCGCCCGCGCCCCTTGGTCTGCCGCGCGGCAAGGATCCACAAAGGCGTGGCTGCCCCGGCAGTCAACTGCCGGCGCGCCTCATCCATGGTGCTGTCGATTTCATCAAAGACAATAATGGCTGTACCGGCCGGCATGACCGGCGGCGCTGTCGGCATCTTGGGCATCACACTGCCTGTATGGCTCTGTTCGCGCTAGAACAAGGCGGTTGCCGCATGTTCCGCGACAGATAGTATCGGCGCCGGATACAGGAAGAAAAACAGGGTGAACAGCGCGGATGCGCCCACAACGACGCGCAATTCGCCAGACATCGGCGCCTCAATTGCATCTGCCGGCGCATCAAAATACATGATTTTGATAATCCGCAGATAATAGAATGCGCCAATGACACTTGCCAGAACGCCGATCACCGCAAGCGTATAGAGCCCGGCATTGATCGCGGCGAGGAACACATAAAATTTCGCGAAAAAGCCGGCAAGCGGCGGAATACCGGCAAGCGAGAACATCAGCAGCGCAAGCGCAAGTGCCATCATCGGATTGGTCCGCCCAAGCCCGGCCAGATCATTGATATTCTCAAGCATTCCCTGCTTGTCGCGCATCGCCAAAATGCACCCGAACACACCGAAATTCATCGCGACATAGATCGCCATATAGATCAGCACGCCCTGCACACCTTCGGGCGTACCCGCGGCAAGCCCGACAAGCGCAAACCCCATATGCCCGATCGAGCTATAGGCCATCAGCCGTTTGATATTGCTTTGCCCGATCGCCGCGACCGCGCCAAGTACCATCGACGCAATCGACAGGAAGACAATGATCTGCTGCCATTCGCCGCTCAATCCGGGCAGCGGTCCCATCAATACGCGAATAAAGAGCGCCATCGCCGCCACTTTAGGGGCGGAGGCAAATAAAGCGGTGACCGGCGTCGGCGCACCTTCGTAAACATCCGGGGTCCACATATGGAAGGGCACGGCCGAAATCTTGAAAGCCAGCCCGGCAGTCAGAAATACAAGACCGAAAATCAACCCGATTGAGGTATCCCCCTCACCCACCAAACCGGCAAGCGCGGTGAAGTTGGTCGTGCCGGTAAAGCCGTAAATCAGCGAGGCACCGTATAACAGGATACCGGACGCCAGCGCGCCTAACACGAAATATTTCAGCCCGGATTCGGTTGAGCGTTCGGAATCGCGCTTGAAGGACGCAATCACGTAAAGCGCAAGGCTTTGCAGCTCAAGGCCCATATACAAGGCAATGAGGTCATTCGCCGACACCATCATCAGCATGCCAAGCGTGGCCAGCAGCACCAGAATCGGAAACTCGAACCGTTCCATATTCTCACGCCGCTGATAGTCGCGCGCCATCAGCAAGATGACCGACGACCCCAGCAAAATCAGAATTTTCGCAAAGTGGGAAAATGCATCGATGACAAAGCTGCCACCAAAGGTCTCAACCCGCGTCTCGCCCTGCATGAGGACAAAACCGCCGGCCACGACCATCAGCCCGACCGACAGCAACGTGACAAGCCGCGTGCTCTGATCGCCGCGAAAGACACCCAGCATCAGCAACGCCATCGCGCCGCATGCCAGAATGAGTTCGGGCATTGCCGGCATCAAATCCGGAGAAATGAATTCGCCAGAGCTCATAACTGCGCATCTCCCAACTGCGGTTCAGCGGCAACGGCAAGATCCGCTGCGCTCGCCTCAAACGCGGCGATCGCCTGCTGATAATTTTGGATAAGGTTTTGAACCGATACCTCTGTGACATCGAGAAGCGGAATGGGATACACCCCGAACCAGATGGTCGCGATAATCAAGGGCGCGAATATAAGGACTTCACGCCGGTTCATATCGAGAATGTCCTTGAGGCTATCCTTTGTGAGTTCGCCAAATACAACGCGGCGATAAAGCCACAGCGAATAGGCGGCGGCCAGAACAACGCCGGTCGTCGCGAGAAATGCGACCCAGCTGTTTACCTGATACGCGCCGACAAGGATCAGAAACTCACCGACAAAACCGCTTGTTCCCGGCAACCCAATCGTCGCCATGGTGAACAACAAGAAGGTAAAGGCGTAAATCGGCATCCTGTTCACAAGCCCGCCATAGGCATCGATCTCGCGGGTGTGAATCCGGTCGTAAATCACCCCCACGCAAAGGAACAACGCACCCGACACAAGGCCGTGGCTGATCATCTGCAGGATACCGCCCTGCAGGCCCTGGATCGTGATGGTAAAGATACCAATCGTGATAAAGCCCATATGCGCGACCGAGCTATAGGCAATGAGCTTCTTCATATCCTTTTGCACAAGCGCAACAAGCGAGGTGTAAATAATCGCCACGATACTCAGGGTGAAAATAAGCGGCGTGAAATAATCCGACGCCACAGGGAACATCGGCAGTGAGAACCGCAGAAAACCATAGCCACCCATCTTGAGCAGGATACCGGCAAGGATGACCGAACCTGCTGTCGGTGCCTCCACATGCGCGTCGGGCAGCCAGGTATGAACCGGCCACATCGGCACCTTCACCGCGAATGACGCAAAGAAGGCAAGCCACAGCCATTTCTGCATCGACGGATCGAAATTATGCGCAAGCAAAGTCGGAATATCGGTTGTTCCCGCATCCCAATACATCGCCATCACCGCCAGCAGCATGAGCACGGAGCCAAGCAGCGTATAAAGGAAGAACTTGAAGGACGCATAGACACGCCGCGCGCCGCCCCAAACCCCGATGATCAGGAACATCGGGATCAGCCCACCCTCGAAGAACAGGTAGAACAGCACCAGATCAAGCGCGCTGAATACCCCGATCATCAGCGTTTCAAGAACAAGAAACGCGATCATGTAATCCTTGACCCGGGTCGTGATCGCCTCCCAGCTCGCCAGAATGCACAGCGGCATCAGGAAAGTCGTGAGGATGACGAACAGCATCGAAATACCGTCCACCCCCATATGGTAGGTGATGTTCCCGCCGAGCCATTCATGCTTTTCGACGAACTGGAAGTCCGCCGTCGTCACATCGAAATCGATCCACAGGAACAATGACA
Organism: uncultured Alphaproteobacteria bacterium; assembly: GCA_937888955.1. Classification (GTDB taxonomy): domain Bacteria; phylum Pseudomonadota; class Alphaproteobacteria; order UBA11222; family UBA11222; genus CALAQW01. Next base: position 11,819 of record CALAQW010000027.1, read on the forward strand.
ACAGGAAGGTGAACAGCGTCGTCCAGAGGGCAACCATCCGCGCGTTACGCGCGACGAGCGCATCCTCTCCCCGGATCATCAGGATGAATAACGCCCCGACGGATGGCAGGAATGTAATCAGCGAAAGTAGCGGCCAGTTACTCATCAGTGCGCTCCCCCCGCGAAGATAAAGTAGGTGGTCAACGCGGAAATCCCGATCAGCATGGCAAAGGCGTAATGGTAGAGATAACCGCTCTGCAAGCGCACAAGCCGCCGTGTGACACTCAACACGCTGAACGCAATCCCGTCGGGTCCAAACCGGTCGATTGTCCGCTGATCGCCACGGAACCACAGAAAGTTCCCGATCCATTTCGCGGGCCGTACGAAAATCAGATCGTAAAGCTCGTCAAAATACCATTTGTTGAGCAGGAACAGGTAAAGCGGTTCATGCGTCTTGGCGAGACGGGCCGGCGCTTCGGGGTTGCGGATATACATATACCAGGCCAAGGCAAGCCCGACGAAACCAACCACCGTCGGCGACCAGACGACCCAGGCCGGCACATGGTGCATCGCCTCCAGCATATCCTTGCCCGGCAGAACGAAAATCGCCCCGTTCCAGAATTCGGCCGCACCTTCCCCGATAAAGGAGCCCGCGAATGCGACACCGGCAAACAAGGCGCCAACGGCAAGCAGCAACAGCGGCACCATCATCACAGGCGGCGATTCATGCGCATGTGACAGCACATCCTTTCCGACCCGCGACTTGCCGTGGAACGTCAGGAAGATCAGCCGCCATGAATAGAATGCGGTCAATGTCGCCGCGATAACACCCATGGCAAAGGCATATTGCCCGACCCCGGACCCCGCAGCATAGGCAACCTCGATAATCGCATCCTTCGAGAAATAACCCGCTGTCAATGGGAAGCCGGTCAGCGCCAGTGTGCCGATAATCATCAGCATCCAGGTCATGGGCACCATCTTGTAGATACCGCCCATATTGCGCATGTCCTGCTCGTCCGACAGGGCATGGATGACAGACCCCGCGCCAAGGAACAGCAATGCCTTGAAGAAGGCGTGGGTGAACAGATGGAAAATCGCCACCTCATAGGCCGACACACCCGCCGCAAAGAACATATAGCCAAGCTGCGAACAGGTCGAATAGGCGATCACCCGCTTGATATCATTCTGCACAAGCCCGATTGTCGCCGCGAAAAACGCGGTGGTCGCGCCGACGATCGTCACGACGCCAAGCGCTGCGGGCGCAAACTCGAACAACGGCGAACAGCGCGCCACAAGAAATACCCCCGCGGTCACCATGGTAGCGGCGTGAATGAGCGCCGAAACCGGTGTCGGGCCTTCCATCGCATCGGGCAGCCAGGTGTGCAGCAAAAGCTGCGCCGACTTGCCCATCGCACCGACAAACAGGAGCAGGCAGATCGTCGTCATGATATCAGGCTGCCAGCTCAGGAAGCTGAAAGTCTTGCCTGCCATCTCGGGCGCCGCGGCAAATACGGTATCGAACTCGACCGAACCAAATACCAGGAAGATCGCCATGATACCGATGGCAAAGCCGAAATCACCAACCCGGTTGACGACAAAAGCCTTGATGGCCGCCGCATTGGCCGATGGCTTCTTGTACCAGAACCCGATCAGCAGATAGGAGGCAAGCCCCACGCCTTCCCAGCCGAAATAAAGCTGCAGGAAGTTGTCGGAGGTGACGAGCATCAGCATCGCGAAGGTAAATAGCGACAGATAAGCCATAAAACGCGGCTTGTGCGGATCGTGGCTCATATAGCCGATCGAATAGATATGCACGAGCGAGCTGACACCGGTAACGACAACCAGCATGACAGCGGTCAATGTGTCGATCCGCAACGCCCAGTTGAGCTCGAACGTCCCTGAATCCATCCATTCGAGCAGAACGATCCTGGCAGGCTCATGCGCGAAACCGACCTGGTAAAGCGCAACAGCCGACAATAAAGCTGAAATCACCAGCAGGCCGCTTGTCACGATCTGCGCACCGCGATCGCCGATCCAGCGTCCAAAAAAGCCGGCAATCAGCGCGCCGATCAACGGCAGGAATACAATCGCTGAATACATTCCCCTGCCCCTCAGCCTTTCATCATGTGAATATCTTCAACCGCGATCGATCCGCGGTTGCGGAAATAAACCACGAGAATCGCCAGCCCGATTGCCGCCTCCGCAGCAGCCACCGTCAGAACGAACAAGGCAAAAATCTGCCCGGTGAGATCGCTCAGGAATACTGAAAATGCCACCAGATTGATATTCACCGACAGCAGCATCAGCTCCACCGACATCAGAATGACGATGATATTCTTCCGGTTCACGAAAATGCCCAGAACACCGATGGTGAACAGGATCGCGGCAACCGTCAGATAATGGCTCAGTCCGATTTCCATGACTTATTTGTTTCCCTGAACTGTCTGGCCCGCGCGCATCGTCATCGCCTAGATCCCCTGCCCCGGCTTGACGTCGCGCAACTCAACCCCGTCTTCGCGGCGACGGCTGACCTGTGCCGAAATATTCTGTTTGCGGACGCCGGGCCGCTGCCGCAGCGTCAACACGATTGCACCGATCATCGCCACAAGCAGAACCATGCCCGCAGCCTCGAACAGATAGGCGAATTCTGTGTAAATCAGGCGGCCCAGAGCATCCGCATTGCTGACGTCGCTCACAACAGGGAAGCTCGACGACAGAACATTCCCCGCCGCGCCATCAACCGCACTATTTGCGCCGATAACCAGGATAAGCTCGGCCATCAAAATCAGCCCGATCACAGCACCGATCGGCACATATTGCAAAAAGCCCTGCCGCAATTCGACAAAGTCGATATCGAGCATCATGACAACAAACAGGAACAGCACCGCAACCGCGCCGACATAGACGACGACAAGGATCATGGCGAGGAATTCCGCGCCAATCAGCACGAACAGCCCCGCCGCATTGAAGAATGTCAGGATCAGAAATAAGACGGAATGCACAGGATTTCGTGCCACGATCACCATGAACGCGGCGGCAACGGTTACCGCGGCGAACAGGTAAAAGGCTAACGCCTGGACGATCATTCGATTTACTTCCCCTCAAATTGGCCCGGCCACGCGCCCCGCGCGCCGGCCAGTCCTTTGATTTCCGTGCTGCCCTTGCCTGGCGCAGCGTCCTGTTTCACCGCCTCACGCGGCCGATTGCCAGTGCCTCAACGGTAAGGCGCATCCAGTTCGATATTCTTTGAAATCTCGAACTCCCAGCGGTCGCCATTCGCAAGCAGCCGTTCCTTGTTGTAAAACAGCTCCTCCCGGCTTTCGGTGGCAAATTCGAAATTCGGCCCTTCGACAATGGCATCCACCGGACAGGCTTCCTGACAAAAGCCGCAATAGATGCATTTGGTCATATCGATATCGTAGCGGACGGTCCGGCGGCTGCCGTCATCCAGCCGCGGACCGGCCTCAATCGTGATGGCTTGCGCCGGACAAACCGCCTCACACAGCTTGCAGGCAATGCAGCGTTCCTCGCCGTTCGGATAACGGCGCAACGCATGCTCGCCCCGAAAACGCGGTGACAGCGGCCCTTTCTCAAAGGGATAGTTCACCGTGCGCTTGGGCTTGAAGAAATACTTCATCGCAAGCCAGAACGCGCCAACGAATTCCAGCAGAAACAAGGAGCGCGCGGATCGGTCGAGAAACGCCATCGGTTCAATCCTTCCTCATCGCATGCAGCGATTTAACTTTGCCCCGCCTCATGCCGGCACCCAATCGAACGCTACAAGCGCCCCGGCGGTCACCACAACCCAGACAAGCGAGAATGGCAGGAATACTTTCCAGCCCAGCCGCATCAGCTGATCATAGCGATAGCGCGGCACGAATGCCTTGACCATGGCGAACATGAAGAAAATCAGCAGCATTTTGCCGATGAACCAGAAAATGCCAGGGATCCAGTTGAACGGCGCGATATCGAAAGGTGGCAACCAGCCGCCAAGGAACAGGATGACGGTCATCGCACACATCAGCACGATATTCGCATATTCCCCGATCATGAAAAGCAGAAACGGGGTGGAGGAATATTCCGTTTGATAACCCGCCACCAGTTCCGATTCCGCTTCCGGCAGATCGAAAGGCGGGCGGTTGGTTTCCGCAAGCGCCGAAATGAAGAAAATCACAAACATCGGGAATAGCGGAATAAAGAACCAGATCTTTTCCTGGGCCCGGACAATGTCGCTGAGATTAAGCGAACCAACGCAGAGCAGCACGGTAATGATCACGAAACCGATCGACACCTCATAGGACACCATCTGAGCCGCCGACCGTAATCCGCCAAGGAACGGATATTTCGAATTCGAGGCCCAGCCGCCCATCACAACCCCGTAAACCCCGAGCGAGGACACGGCAAAAATATACAGAATGCCGACATTGATATCGGAAACGACCCAGCCATCGGCAAACGGAATCACGGCCCAGCCCATAAAGGCGAGCACGAAGGTAATCAGCGGCGCAAGCAGGAAGACACCCTTGTTCGCCCCATCAGGTATGATGACTTCCTTCAGCGCGAATTTGAAAAAATCGGCAAAAGACTGCCAAAGACCGAACGGTCCCACGACATTGGGCCCGCGCCGAAGCTGCACCGCCGCCCAGATCTTGCGATCCGCCAGCAGTAAAAAGGCAAGCGCCACCAACACACCGACCATCACAAGCAGTGATTGTCCGACCATGATGGTCAGCGGCCAGCCATAATCCCACCAAAGTTCAGCCATGGGTGCCGGTCGCCTCCTTGTCCTGCGCAGCAGCCTGCGCCAGCGCACTGCATTCCGCCATAGTTGCCGAAGCCCGGGCAATTGGATTGGTCAGATAAAAATTATCGATCGCAAGCCCGAACGGGGTTTCCGCCATAGCCTCCTCACCCGCCGCGGGGCTGGCCGCAGCCTGTCCCACTGTCCCGATCTCCGCAAAATGCGGTGCCTGCTCGATCATCCGGGCGCGCAGTGCCGCCAGATCATCATAGCCAAGCGTCTGCTCCACAAAATCAGACAGCGCCCGCAATATCGTCCAATCCTCGCGCGCATCGCCAGGCGGGAAGCAGGCTTTCACGCCCAGCTGCACCCGGCCTTCAGTATTCACCCAGGTCGCGTTCTTTTCCGTGTAGGCGGCACCGGGCAGGATCACATCCGCGCGATGCGCACCGGCATCCCCGTGGCTGCCCTGATAGACGACGAAGGCGTCGCCAAGGCCACCCATATCGATCTCGTCTGCCCCCAGCAAATACACAAGATCGATTTCGCCTGCCTGCGCACCCTGCATCATTGCTGCGACATCGCGGCCGCCTTCGCCCGGCAACAGACCAAGATCAAGACCACCGACCCGCGCCGCGGCATTGTGCAGCACATCGACACCAGCCGCCCCCACATTGGCCGCAAGCCGCTTGGCCGCCGCCAAAACCGCCGCCCCGTCCGGCCGCGCCAGCGCGCCCATGCCGACAATGATCATTGGCTGCTGAGCGTCAGCCAGGGTCTTGGCAAATGAATGCTCGCCCGCGATCAGCTCACGCAAGGTTGCAGGCCCTGCCCCCAGCTGCGCACAGGGGAAATTTGCATCAATGGGCGCACCGATGGAGGCCGCTGCAAACCCGCCAAGTCGCGAGCGTTCGACGATACGGGCGTTGAACACTGCCGCTTCCGCGCGCGGATTGCAGCCGATCAAAAGCAGCGCATCTGCCGTATCGATGGCTGACAGCCCGGAGGTGAACAGGTAATCGCCCCGCTCGCCGCCGCCGATCCGCGCGCCGTCCTGGCGGCAATCGATATGCGGGCTGTCAAGCGCCACCCACAGATCCTTGAGCGCCATCATGGATTCCGCACAGGCCAGATCGCCTGCAATCGCTGCGATCCGATCCGGCGTCGCCGCCTTGATCTTGTCCGCGACAAGACGCAATGCTTCACCCCAGCCAGCCTTGCGCAGCTTGCCATTCTCGCGAATATAAGGCGTATCAAGCCGCTGCCGCCGCAAGCCGTCCCAGATGAAACGGGTTTTATCGGAAATCCATTCCTCGTTCACATCGTCATTGATACGCGGTAAAACCCGCATCACCTCTGACCCACGCGCATCAACCCGGATATTCGAACCCACCGCATCCATCACATCGATGGTCTCGGTCTTGGTCAATTCCCAGGGCCGGGCGGTAAAGGCGTAGGGCTTCGACGTCAACGCACCAACCGGGCAAAGATCGATGACATTGCCCGACATCTCAGACATCACCGCCTTTTCAAGATAGGTGGTAATCTCCATATCCTCGCCGCGGCCCGTTGCACCGAGATCGTAAATTCCCGCGACTTCAGTCGTGAAGCGGACACAGCGTGTACAATGAATGCAACGGGTCATCTCCGTCTTGATGAGCGGCCCCATATTCTTGTCTTCGACGGCGCGCTTGTTTTCCGCAAAGCGGCTGCCATCGGTTCCGAATGCCATGGCCTGATCCTGCAGGTCGCATTCGCCCCCCTGATCGCAGATCGGGCAATCGAGCGGGTGATTGGCCAGCAGGAATTCCATCACCCCTTCACGCGCCTTTTTCACCATCGGTGTATCGGTATGCACGACCATATCGTCGGCCGCCGTCATTGCGCAGGAAGCAACAGGCTTGGGCGGTCCGCCCTCCACCTCGATCAGGCACATCCGGCAATTGCCCGCGATCGACAGCCGCTCGTGATAGCAGAAGCGGGGAATTTCCTTGCCCGCCGCCTCGCACGCCTGCAACAGCGAGCTACCCGGTTCGACCTCGACCTCTATCCCGTCAATGGTAAGCTTTGGCATACCCCTACTCCGCCGCGATTTGGCCGCGCTTGCCCGCGATCCGTTCTTCGATCACACCGCGGAAATGCCGGATCAGCCCCTGAATGGGCCAGGCCGCCGCATCGCCCAGCGCACAGATGGTGTGCCCCTCGATCTGGGTCGTGACCTCCAGCAACATGTCGATTTCCGCCACATCGGCATCGCCGGTGACAAAGCGCTCCATCACGCGCCACATCCAACCCGTGCCTTCCCGGCAAGGGGTGCACTGCCCGCAGCTTTCATGTTTATAGAATGCCGCAAGCCGCGCCACCGCCTTGATCAGATCGGTGGACTTGTCCATCACGATGACCGCCGCCGTGCCAAGCCCGGATTTGACTTCCTTCAGCGCATCAAAATCCATCAGCACATCGTCACAGATCGACTTCGGAATCATCGGCACCGACGATCCGCCCGGGATCACCGCCAGCAGATTGTCCCAGCCGCCGCGCACCCCGCCCGCATGCTTTTCAATCAGCTCGCGCAGCGGAATGCTCATTTCCTCTTCGACATTACAGGGATTGTTCACATGGCCAGAGATGCAGAAGATCTTGGTCCCCGCATTACCCTGCCGGCCAAAGCCGGTGAACCAGGATGCGCCCCGCCGTAAAATCGTCGGCGCAACCGCGATGCTTTCCACATTATTCACAGTGGTGGGGCAGCCATATAACCCCATATTGGCCGGGAATGGCGGCTTGAGGCGCGGCTGCCCCTTCTTGCCTTCCAGGCTCTCAATAAGCGCTGTTTCCTCACCGCAGATATAGGCGCCCGCCCCGTGATGCACATACACATCCATGGCCCAGCCCGAACCGCAGGCATCCGGCCCCAGCAATCCGGCTTCATATGCCTGATCAACAGCGGCCTGCAACCTGTTGCGCTCAAAGATAAATTCGCCGCGCACATAGATGTAGGCGGCATGCGCACCCATCGCGAAGCCGGCAACCAGACACCCTTCGACAAGCTTATGCGGATCGTTACGCATAATCTCCCGGTCCTTGCAGGTGCCGGGCTCCGATTCGTCGGCATTGACGACGAGGTAATGCGGCCGCCCATCGGATTCCATTGGCATGAAGGACCATTTCAGCCCGGTCGGGAAACCCGCCCCGCCGCGCCCACGCAGGCCCGACTGCTTCATTTCCTCGACGATCGCCTCGCGCCCGCGTGCAAGCAACGCCTTGGTGCCGTCCCAATCGCCCCGTCGCCGCGCGCCATCCAGGCCCCAATCCTCAAAACCGTAGAGATTGGTAAAAATCCGGTCTTTATCCTGCAGCATCAGCTATCTCCGCCGTTCTGGCCTGCGCTGCCGGTCAGGCTGGTTAGCCCGCCCACCGGCTCGGAACTGCGGCGGCCGATTTGCGATCCTGGCGCGGGCGTTTCGCCACGCGCGAAAGCATCAAGCAGGGCTTCCGTCTTCGCCGCATCGAGGTCTTCATAATAATCGTCGTTAACCTGGATCATCGGCGCATTGCAGCAGGCACCGAGGCATTCCACCTCCATCCAGGAGAACAGCCCGTCTTCTGTTACCTTGCCCGCCCCGACACCAAGCTTGCGCTTGACCGCCTCGGTCACATCATCGGAACCGCGCAGCCAGCAAGGCGTCGTCTTGCATACCTGAATGAGATATTTCCCGCGCGGCGCCAGATTGAACATGGTGTAGAAGGTCGCCACCTCCAGCACCCGGATATAGGGCATGCCAAGCAAATCACCGACGCAGCGGATCATCGGCTCCGATACCCAGCCGTCATTCTGTTCCTGCCCGCGCCACAACAGCGAGATCACCGCGCTTGCCGCGCGCCCTTCGGGGTATTTCGCAATCTGCTGCTTTGCCCAATCAAGGTTCTCAGGCGTAAATTCGAACGATTCCGGCTGCTCTTCGGCCAGGCGACGTACACTCACCGGTCCACCTCCCCGAATACAATATCCATAGAACCGAGAATTGCCGACGCATCCGCCAGCATATGCCCGGTGCACAAATAATCCATCGCCTGCAAATGCGCATATCCCGGTGCGCGGATCTTGCAACGATAAGGCTTGTTCGTGCCGTCAGAAACAAGATAGACGCCAAACTCGCCCTTTGGCGCCTCGACCGCCGCATAAACCTCGCCCTCAGGCACATGGTAGCCTTCGGTATAGAGCTTGAAGTGATGGATCAGCGCTTCCATCGAGCGCTTCATCTCACTGCGTTTGGGCGGCACGATCTTGCCGTCATTGGATGAAACCGGTCCATCGGGCAACCGCTCGATACACTGTTTCATGATCAACGTGCTTTGCCGCATTTCTTCGACCCGGCACAGATAACGGTCGTAGCAATCGCCGTTCTTGCCAATGGGCACCTGAAATTCCAGATCGCTGTAGCATTCATAGGGTTGCGCCCGGCGCAGATCCCAGGCAACCCCGCTGCCGCGCAGCATGACGCCGGTAAAGCCCCAGTCCAAAGCATCGTCAAGGCTGACAACACCGATATCCACATTGCGCTGCTTGAAAATCCGGTTATCCGTCAGCAGCCCCTCGATATCATCGATAACCTGCGGAAATTCCTCGCAAAACTGATAAATATCCTCGGCAAGCCCGGCCGGCATATCCTGATGCACCCCGCCGGGCCGGAAATAGGCCGCATGCATTCGCGCGCCGCAAACCCGCTCATAAAAAATCATCAGCTTTTCACGCTCTTCAAAGCCCCAGAGCGGCGGGGTCAGCGCGCCGACATCCATTGCCTGGGTCGTCACATTGAGCAGATGGCTCAGCAAGCGGCCAATTTCTGAAAACAGCACCCGGATATACTGCCCACGCGGTGGCACGGTAATCTCAAGCAGCCGCTCAACCGCAAGCGCATAGGCATGTTCCTGATTCATCGGCGCGACATAATCGAGCCGATCGAAATAAGGCAAAGCCTGCAAATAAGTCTTATGCTCGATCAGCTTTTCGGTGCCCCGGTGCAACAGACCGATATGCGGATCGACCCGGCTGACCACTTCCCCGTCAAGCTCCATCACCAGCCGCAAAACGCCATGCGCGGCAGGATGTTGCGGCCCGAAATTGATATGAAACTTACGATCGTCCATGTCACTCATGCGGATCAGGCCTTCTCGTTCTTCTTCGCGTCATCGGCCGTGCCGGCCTTTTCATCGCCAGGCAACAGATATTCCGCGGCTTCCCATGGGCTGAGAAAATCGAAGGAACGGAATTCCTGCGTCAACTTGACCGGTTCATTGACCACACGTTTCTGCTCATCGTCATACCGCACCTGCACAAAGCCGGTAACCGGAAAATCCTTTCGCAGGGGATGCCCGCTAAAGCCGTAGTCGGTCAGAATCCGGCGCAGATCCGGGTGATCGGCAAAGCGGATGCCGAACATGTCGAAAACCTCACGTTCAAACCAGTTGGCAGCCGGGAATAATCCAACCGCGCTGGGCACCAGAACGTCTTCGGCAATGGTCACCTTGACGCGAATACGCTGATTCTGATGAATGCTGAGCAGATGATAGACGACATCAAAACGGGCCGCGCGATCCGGATAATCCACCGCCGTCAGATCGATCAGCTGCCGGAACCGGCAATTGGAATCATCCCGCAGATAGGTCAGAACGGGCAGGATCTGTTCCGCATGGACAGTAACCGACAGTTCGCCATAAGCCACCGCCACATCGGTAACCGACTGCGGCAATGCCCCTTCAATCTGTTCCCCCAGATCGCGTAGCGCTTCGATATCCATTCCCAACCCTATAGTCGTTTGACGCCCACCCATCACCCGCAAATCGGGGCAAACGTCAATTTTCCTGCCGAACCGGCCGCAGCCTTCCCTGTTTGCGACAAGTCAGGCCTGTTTGCTTCAAATCAGACTAGCGTGCAATCGTCCCTTCACGCCGGATCTTTCGCTGTAATTGCAGCAGCCCGTACATCAGCGCTTCCGCGGTAGGCGGGCAGCCGGGCACATAGACATCGACAGGCACGATCCGGTCACAGCCACGCACCACTGAATAGGAATAGTGATAATAGCCGCCGCCATTCGCGCAACTGCCCATCGAGATGACATAGCGCGGCTCCGGCATCTGGTCGTACACCTTGCGCAGCGCAGGCGCCATCTTATTTGTCAGCGTCCCGGCAACAATCATCAGATCGGATTGACGCGGGCTGGCGCGCGGTGCGGTGCCGAACCGCTCAAGATCATAGCGCGGCATGCTTGCCTGCATCATTTCAACAGCGCAGCAGGCAAGCCCGAACGTCATCCACATCAGTGAACCGGTCCGCGCCCAGGTAATCACATCATCCAGGCTGGTCAGCAGATAGCCTTTATCGGCCAGCTCGTCCGAGAGCTGCCCGAAGAAGGCATCGTCCGGACCGCCGACTGTAGCTGTTTTCACATCTACTCCCATTCCAGCGCCCCTTTCTTCCATTCATAGACAAATCCGATCGTCAGAATGCCCAGGAAGATCATCATCGACCAGAACCCATAAAGACCGATATCGCCTAACGCAACGGCCCAGGGGAACAGAAACGCAACTTCAAGATCAAAGATAATGAACAGGATCGCAACCAGGTAGAACCGGACATCAAATTTCATCCGCGCGTCGTCAAATGCCTCGAAACCGCATTCATAGGCAGACAGCTTTTCCGGATCAGGGCGATTTTCCGCCAGCACGAAGGGCGCAAGCATTAATGCGAGCCCGATAACCAATGCCAAGCCGATAAAAATCAGGACAGGCAAATATTCAAGCAATAACGCTTCCATAAACGGGGTTCCCAACCGGGTTTTGTTCTGGTCAAGGCCGACTCGGCATCACAATTCGGTGCCCATGACGCGGGCGCATTATAGGGATGCACATTTATGAATTAAAGCGCCAACCCTGTAAAAAATTTCGCTGTTTTGTCCCTGTGCTTGCTTGCAGGTCCGATATGCAGACGGAAAATCGCGCACTAATTCACGCTAGCGTCCGCAACAATTTCGGGCGCAGTATTATCTTGTAAAGTTTAAGAAACCGGATGGCGGGAGTGACGGGGCTCGAACCCGCGACCTCTGGCGTGACAGGCCAGCGCTCTAACCAACTGAGCTACACCCCCATATGCGCGATGCATGACGCTCAATCGTACCGGCCTAGCCTGCCGGTCTTGCGCTTGCATCCGCCGCATGCGGAGCGGATGGTGTAAGCCAGCCCCAGATTACTGTCAAGCACGCCAGTGCGAAGTTTTTGACAATTCCTGCACCCCGCGCTGGCGCAATCAGAACCAAGCCCATATTCTGTCAAAAAAGAGGCCGCCATGCGCATAATCGCGCAACAGTGGGGGTGCATCAAGGGAGGAAAACATGAAACTCGGCCTGTCGATCGGCTATTCCGGTCCGCGTATAAACCTGCCGATGGAACGAATCCGGCTGGCTGAAGAGCTTGGCTATGATTCGATCTGGACGGCTGAGGCTTATGGCTCTGACGCGATCACCCCGCTTGCCTATATCGCCGCACACACAAAACGTATCCGGCTTGCGACAGGCATTATCCAGCTCGCCGCCCGCAGCCCGGCGGCGACCATGATGTCGGCGGCAACCGTTGACGATCTGGCCGGCGGCAACCGCTTTATCCTGGGACTTGGCGTATCGGGGCCGCAAATTGTCGAAGGCTGGTACGGGCAGCCATGGGGCAAGCCCTATTGGCGGATTCGCGACTATGTCGAGATCATGAAGAAAATCCGCGACCGCAAGGAGCCGGTGAGCCATGAGGGACGCGAGATCTCGCTCCCCTATCGTGGTGAAGGCGCACTTGGCGTTGGCAAGCCGCTGAAATCCATTTTGCATATCAACCCGAAAATTCCGATCTGGCTTGGCACCGGAACAGAAACGAATGTGCGCCTGACCGCCGAGATCGCCGATGGCTGGCTGCCGCTTAATTTCGTCCCCGGCTCGATGAAAACCTATGGCCCCTGGCTGGAGGAAGGCTTCAAGCGCGCCGGCAACGGCAAATCGCTCAAGGATTTCGAAATCCAGGCAAGCACAAGCGTTATCATTACCGACGATATCGCAACCGGCCTGAAGAAGCTTAAACCGAATGTCGCGCTCTATGTCGGCGGGATGGGACATCCGGACAAGAATTTCCATAAGGATATGATGATCCGCCGCGGATTTGGCGAGGCGGCAGCGCGGATACAGGAGCTTTATCTCGCCAAGCGCAAGAATGAGGCAGCGGACGCCGTGCCCGATGAATATGTCGATGAAAACGCGCTTGTCGGCCCGCGTGAGCGGATCGAAAAACGGTTTGCCGACTGGGCTGATTCAGGCGCCACGGGCCTGACCATCGCAACCGGACAGCTTGAAGCCATCGAATTCATGGCTGATCTTGCCGGATCAAGACGACAGGTGAGCGAAAGCGCCTGAACCATGGGACATCCTGACACGGCGAATTTACTTCGCCTGTCGGCTTCCCTTATAAGGAATCAGGTCGCGCACTGGCCGCGCCGGCCAATGATGACAAAAAGTTCGGAATAATCGCAGCGGAACAGCGGCAGCATGACCCAATTTTATTACGAAGTTCACGAGGGCAACGGCCCGTTCCTGTTTCTGCTACACGGCATGCTGTCGAGCCGCGCCCAGTGGCTGCGCAATCTCGACACGCTGAAGCAGTTTTCCACCCCGGTGATCGCTGAATTCTGGGGCCACGGACGCAGCCCCTCGCCTGAGGACCCCGCTTATTACGATCCCATGCAATATGTCGCGCAGATCGAGAATATCCGGAAAGCTGTCGGCGCCGAACGCTGGTTCCTGTGCGGGCAGTCTTTCGGCGCGACCGCCACGCTGCGCTATTCACTGCACTATCCCGAGCGGGTGATGGGCCAGATCTTCACCAATTCCACATCGGCGCTGGCCACCAATGAGGTCACGAAAGAGCTGTATCGCGATGTCAACAAACTGGCGCAGAAGCTTGAAAGCGGCGGCCCGGAGGGGCTGAAGAAAATGCGGATACATCCCATTCATGCAAAGCGCCTGCCGCCCGGCGCGCAGGAGGAGCTTTTGGAGGATGCACCGCTGCTCAATCCGTCGGGCATTGCGCGGGTGTTCAAATATACATCGCCGCATGCCTCGGTCGCCGATGAGGTCAGTGCGACAACGGTGCCGACCCTGCTTGTCGCCGGGGAGCAGGAGGATCGCTTCACCCCCCACCGCGAATATGGCGAGAAGCATATTCGCGGCCTTGAAGTGGTCGGCGCGGATGGCGGGCATGCCATCAACATCGAGGCGCCTGAAGCCTTCAATCAGGCGGTCAGGGATTTCATCGCCCGCAACAGCTAACTAAATCCAACAAGCTATCAAATCGAAAAATGGCGGGTTTTCAGGCCCGCCATCTTCATTTGAAGGATATCAAGGGGATGTCAGTCAACGGACCCCTGCCCCACGATCGCCTGCGCAACCGATGCCCTGACCACGGGGATTTCATCATCGGCAAGCGGCTGCATATATTTCTTGCGCGCCAGCGCCGCCTCGATATAGGGGGCCAGTTCCTCAGCCTTCTTCCGCTCACGCGCTTCGCGCCCCTCGACAAATTCGGGCATGACCTCGGCAGCGAAAAGTTCAAGCGATTCCCGGATATGCTCGTTCTTGTTGCGACCGGCCTGCTGCATCACGATCACCTGATCGACGCCCGCATCCTGCAACGCGCGCAGATGTTTCCGCATATCGTCGGGCGTACCGATACCGCTCGGCAAATAGTCGCCGCGGCGCGATTTCTCGATAATTTCTTCGGTCCGGTTGCCGCGCTGCTGCAGATATTCGCCCCAAAGATCGGTGCGGCCGGGCACCGTATCATGGGCAACCAGTGCATTCAGCGCATAACCGAAGAATTCGAACCCTTCATGGCCGCGGCGGATCGCTTCTTCCCGATCCTGATGCAGGGAGAAGTTCGAGACGAGCGCGATATTCGCATTCACCGAATGGCCGATCGGTACGCATTCTTCCGACTTGATGATGTCGTAATAGACCTCGGCCCATTTCTTTGCTTCTTCCGGATCAAGGAAGGAGAAGGCCAGCGCACCGATGCCATTGCGCGCCGCCACCTTGATCGTGTCGCGGTTGGTGCAGGCAATCCACATGGGCGGATGCGGGTTCTGCAACGGCTTGGGCAGCACATTGCGGCAAGGCATGTCGAAGAATTTCCCTTCAAACCCCGGATAGGGATCGAGCACCATCATATTCGCAATCTGCTCGGCCGCCTCAAGGCACATCGCCCGCTTGTCCTTTGCCGGGATGTTGAACCCGCCAAGCTCAAGCCGTGTCGCGCTTTCGCCGATACCGAATTCAACCCGCCCGTTCGACAACAGATCAAGCGTTGCAATACATTCGGCCGACCGCGCAGGGTGGTTATATTTCGGGATCACCTGCCGGATACCGTGCCCAAGCCGGATATTCTTGGTTTGCCCGGCGGCACAGGCCAGAAACACTTCCGGTGCCGAGGCATGGGAATATTCATCAAGAAAGTGATGCTCAACCTCCCACGCATAATCGAAGCCAAGCTTATCGGCCAGGATCACCTGATCCAGCGCCTCGTGAAACAGGCGATGCTCGTCCCCTTCATTCCACGGCTTGGGAAGCTGCAATTCGTAAAAAACACCAAAGCGCATCCTGATACCCCTTTTTAATTCTTATTGACCGGGCGGGCGGCCCGCGCCGGCTTTCCCTGTTCTTGATCCAAGAAGGTTAAAAGGTGACCGGCCTACGCGGCAATAGTCAATGCATTCCGCCACACCACGCCTGCTCACCTGTCAGTCAGAGCAGCCTATCTTCCCGCAAGCAGGCGGCGCGCGACGACCCAGCGATGCACCTCGGTCGGGCCTTCGAAGATCTGGAAGGCGCGCACCCGCTTATACATATATTGCAGCGGAAATTCGCAGGCGAGGCCCATCGCACCATGTGCCTGCATCGCGCGATCAACCACTTCCTTGACCATTTCGGTGGCAAAAACCTTGATCATCGAGGCTTCGATCCGGACATCCTGCCCCTGTTCAACCTTCCAGGCAGCCTGTTGCACCATCAGGCGGGTCGCATGGATCTTGGTTGCGGCATCGGCCACCCACCACTGGATCGCCTGCCGGTCAGCGAGCTTTTCGCCGAAAGTCACCCGGTTATTGGCATGCTCGATCAGCATATCGAGCGCGCGCCGTGCAATACCCACCGACCAGGCGCCGATCTCCAGCCGCCGCACGGTAAGACGCAGCTGCATCGGCCCGAAGCCATTACCGATTTCGCCAAGCACCTGCTCCTCGCCCACCTCGCAATCCTCGAACAGCACTTCCGCCGTCCGCTGCCCGCCAAGGATCGGGATATCGCGGGCAACACGCATGCCCGGATTGTCCTGATCGACAAGGAATGCTGTGATCCCGCCGCGCGATCCTTTTTCCGGGTCGGTTACCGCCATCACGATGGTGAAAGCGGATTCATGCATCCGGCTGATCCAGATCTTCTGACCATTGATGACCCATTTATCGCCGCGCTTTTCAGCGCGCGTCTTCATGCCCGACGGGTCAGCACCCGCGCCCGGTTCGGAGATCGCGATAGCCGACACCGTCTCCCCGCGCGCATAGGGTTCAAGATAACGCTTGCGCTGATCCTCATTCACCGTCGCCATCAGCATGTGCAGGTTCGGCGAATCCGGCGGGAAAGTGAAAGGCGTGATGGTGTAGGCCAGTTCTTCGCCAACGCACATCTTCGCGACCGCGCCGATATCCGCCCCGCCAAGCGCCTCTGGCACATCGAGGCCCCACAGCCCGAGCTCCTTGCATTTGGCGTGAATGGGCGCGACCTCATCGGGGGTCAGCGCAACGACCTGCCCGGTTGCTTCACGCTCAAGAATGGCGTTTTCGTGGGGCATCAGCTCATTGGCGACGAATTTCGCCACCATATCCTGCAAAATCCGATGCTCTTCGGCCAGATTGAAATCCATCTCGGTCCCCTTCCCTGCTTCTGGCACGCCCGCTCTGGAACGCACCTTTGTTATTTTCAATTATCCGCAAGGCTATGCGGTGACCCGCCCCCGGGCAAGCAAAAGCGGGCAGCAAAAAGGGCGGCGGGAATATCCCGCCGCCCTTCATATGATGTCTGACCTTGAGCCAGGCCGTGAGCTTATGTCTCAGACGGTCTTGAACATCGGCACGGCATTGCCTTCGCCGGTGTCGTAGAAGACGACTTCCACATCCTGCCCGATGGCAAGCTTGTCGAAATCGCTCTCGACAATATTGCTCAAAATGGTCGGCCCTTCCGCCAATGTAATATAGGCGATGGTGTACGGGGCCTTGGGGTGGCTCGTCACGCTGAAGCTGTAGATCTTGCCCTTGCCGGTGGTTTGGGCAAGTTCGGTCTTGTCGCTGAAGCAGAAGGGGCAAAGCGCGCGCGGATAGTAATAATGCTCCCCGCAACCATTGCATTTACCCACCATCAGCTTGCCTTCGGCGGTGGCTTCCCAGAACGCCTTGGTCTCATGATTGACCTTCGGCGCTTTCACTTTTGGCTTTGTCTCACTCATGCGTCTTCATTCCCCAGAATGCAGGTTGCGCTGCCCATCCGCGCGCCAAGCAGGCCGCCCGTGCCATGCGCCAATGCGATATCGCAATTGGGCACCTGAACCTTGGGATGCGCTTCGCCACGGACCTGACGGACCGCTTCCAGAACCTTGGTCATACCGCCGCGGTTACCCGGATGGTTGTTGCACAGCCCGCCGCCATCGGTATTGAAGGGCAGCTTGCCGGTGCCCGAGATCAGATTGCCGTCGGAAACGAACTTGCCGCCCGCGCCTTTTTCGCAGAAGCCCAGATCCTCGATGGTTTCAAGCACCGTGATCGTGAAGGAATCGTAGATCGAGGCATATTTGATATCCGCATGCGATACGCCTGCTTCCTCAAACGCCTTGGGACCAGACCAGCGTGCCCCCGAATAGGTCAGATCGACCTTGCCGCCCATCAGATGCTTGGGCGCTTCGCCCGCACCCAGCACTTTCACGGCCGGGCGTTTCAGGCTTTTCATGATTTCGGGCGCCACAACGACAACCGCGCCGCCACCATCGGTGATCACACAGCAATCATAACGGTGCAGCGGCGATGCAATCATCGGCGAATTGACCACATCCTCGACCGTCACGACCTCGCGACGCAGCGCATGCTCATTATATTGCGCATGGTGGGACGCCGCGACCTTGATCCAGGCAAGCTGTTCGCTTGTCGTGCCATATTCATACATATGCCGCTGGGCGCACATCGCATACATATTCACGATGGTCGGCCGGTACGGGCTTTCAAAACCGATCGCTGGTGGCGGATCGCCACCCGGGCGGAAGGCCACCTTTTCCTTCGCATCGGCTGCCGGACGGCCCGCCAGCGTGATCAGCGCGACCTTGCAATGGCCCGCCGCAATCGCCTGCGCGGCATGGTTCACATGCAGCACATAGGACGAACCGCCGGTTTCCGTGCTGTCGATCTGACGCACATTGAGGCCCATATACTCGACCATGTCGACGCCGCCCATGCCCGGCGCATCGCCCGCACAATAATAAGCGTCTACATCGTCCTTGGTGAGGCCGGCATCTTCCAGCGCCCCCTTGGCTAGTTCCGCATGGAGCTGCGGAAGCGTCTTCCCAAGCGCCAGCCGCGTGGGATGTTCATATATCCCCGCAATGTACGCTTTTCCCCTAATGCTCATCTAACATTTCCCTCATCATTATGTGATAGCGGCATTCATATACCGCTTTATGGCGCAAACGCCCCTTCAGAGTCCATGCACAAGCCTGCGTTTGCGCGGTGGGTTCACAAGCGGTAGCCAGCTACTGCCCCTTGAAGTTGCCCGGCCGTTTCTCAAAAAAGGCGTTGATCGCCTCCAGATGATCCTCGGTATGGTGGGCAACCCCCTGCATCGCGGCCGACATTTCAAGCACCGTCTCGATGTCACCGGTCTGGGCAGTCCGCAGCAAGACCTTGGTCATGCGCAGGACATCAGGCGGTTGCCTGGCAACCCGTTCCGCCAACGCCCGCGCCTCGTCCATCAGCGATTCAAGCGGCACGACCTTGCTGACAAGCCCCCACTCAAGCGCGGTTTGCGCGTCAATGGGATCGGCTGTGTAGAACATCTCGCTCGCCCGGGCGAGGCCGATCACCTTTTGCAGGTGCCATGCACCCCCGTCGCCGGGGTTGAGCCCAAGCTTGAGGAAAGTCACGGCGAATTTCGCGTTGTCAGCACAGATCCGCATGTCGCAAAGACAGGTCACATCGCAGCCAAGGCCGACTGCCGCTCCCTGCACCGCCGCGATCACAGGCAATTCGATGCTGCGTACCGCCCGCACAATCCGGTGCACACCAGTACGGTACCGCGCCCGCGCATGCGCAGGCGAACGGCCACGGGTTCCCTGATCAGGTGTCGGTGCGCGATCCCCCATATTGCGGATATTGCCGCCGGTGGAAAAATGCTTGCCTGCGCCTGCCAGAATTACGCAGCGCACATCGCGATCCGCATTGATCCGGTCCGCTGCCTGTTGCCACAGCGGCAATACAGCCGGATCACCCATCGAATTGCGCAACTCGGGCTGGTTCATCGTCAAGGTGACGATATGCCCATCCTTCTCGTAAAGCAGCGCATCTTGCTTATCAGTCATGACCGCCTCCCCTCCTTCATTATCTTATCTATACCGTCACAGAGTTTCGCAGTTTAGCCGCATGCCGCCAATAGCGGATCAGGAATCAAAGCCTGAACGGCGATAGCTGATGACACAAGAATTATCCCGCCGTGCCATCGCAACTTTACCGTTTCGTAAGAAAACTGACCTAATTTCTCACCATGCAGCGATGTCACCGATAGTCATATCGGTCGCTGCAGGAGGCGAAACGAACGATACCAGGGCCAATCAATACAAAGACGTCAGTCCGCCTGGGCAGCAACCGCAGACGCTGACGCTCAGGGCGACGATTGTGCCGACGGATCGAAAATGTATTGGGGAATACAATGACAGGCATCGCGGAACGGCTAAACTTATTCCGCTTACGGAATTCGGGGCCCAACAAAAAGAAAAAGAACAGCTCCGCTGAAAATGTTCGTAACAGCAGACGCAGCATTCAGGCAAAGCTTTTTGGAACCTACGCCGTTGTCGGATTGCTGACCCTGATTGCTTGTCTGGTCTCCTGGAATTCCTTCCGCACCGTCGAGCGTACATTTTCAAATGTGGCCGAACGTGACATTCAGGGTATGACAACTGCCTTTGATCTTGCGGCGCAAGCCAATCAGATTACCAATACGCTACGTGTGCTTTCGGCTGTCAAAACGCATGCGGAACGGCAAAAGCTGGGCGAACAACTGAACGCAAGCCAGGAAACGCTGAACCGCCTGACCAATGCTGTTCGTGCTCAGATGAGCGAGGAAGAAGCTGCCCGCACGCTTGAGATTGTCGCCATGCTTCATGATCAGACAGCGTCGCTCGACAAGTCGGTCGCTGCAATGATCGATGCAAAGAACGCAAGAATCCGCGAGATCGAACAGATCCGGGTTCTGCATGACAATATCCTGTCGCAAACCCAGTTCTTCATTCAGCAAGCCAATGACGGCGTGTTCGAGAATATGGAACTGCTTTATGACAATGACACCAGTTCGGTAAATAAGCTGCAGGACGAAATGACTATCCTGCAAGGTGCGATGGATATCAATGCGTATACAAATCTTGCTGCGGGCCTGCTGGCTGAAGCCGCAGGGACGGGGGAAAAAGAAGAGGTAAAGCGGTTGTCCGAACGCTTTTTTCAAGCCACCAGGTCGATCACCGATGGCAGCGGCATGCTTTACCAGTTTATTCTCTCGCGCGATCCCAAATGGACGGAAAACTACGAGACACTTAACAAAAATGTCGAACAGCTAATCCTCAGCGGCTATTCAGATAACGACATGTTCGACAAGCATATTGCCGAACTGGACCAGATCACACGGATGGGGAACTCCCTTAATCAAGCACAGGCAATTGCCGAGGAACTGACGACAATCGTCAATTCACAGGTTGCCAACCGCCGCAAGGCAGTTGATGCAGGTGTCGACGAAGTCAGCAGCAGCATCAGCAACAGCGTGACGACCCTCATCATTCTGGCGATTTCAACAATTGCAGCCGTTGCATTCATCGCCTGGTTCTATGTCGGGCGCAGCGTGACAACGCCGCTCAAGTCCATGGTCAGTGCAATGCGTTCCCTGGCGGATGGCGATTTGTCAGTATCTATCCCCGCACAAAACAGAAAAGACGAAATCGGGCAGATGTCCGGTGCTGTCCAGATATTCAAGGAAAACGCGGTTGAAATGGACCGCGCCAAGAAAGAGCGCGACGAAATGCGCGAAAAAGCCGCACAGGAAAAACGTGAAGCCATGCAGAAACTTGCCGATGATTTCCAACAAAGCGTTGGCAGGATCGTGGAAGCAGTGTCGCAGAACGCAACAACGATGATGGGAACCGCGGAACAAATGTCAGGTTCGGCCACCCGCGCCCATGAACAAAGCGATTTGGTTGCCAACTCGTCGCAAAATGCCAACAGCAATGTGGAAACAGTTGCAACCGCATGCGAACAATTAAGCGCATCAATTAATGAAATCTCACAGCAGACGGCAAACTCAAACGCAATTGCGCAATCGGCTGTACAGCGGGCGGATTCAACAAACGAAACGGTGCAAACGCTTGCCGAAGCCGCCTCCCGCATCAGCGATGTTGTCGATTTGATCCATGATATCGCCAACCAGACCAACCTGCTTGCCTTGAACGCGACGATTGAGGCCGCACGTGCCGGCGATGCCGGGAAGGGGTTTGCCGTCGTCGCGACCGAGGTGAAAAACCTCGCCGATCAGACAGCGAAAGCAACTGATGAAATCAGTGCCCAGATTGAATCCATGCAAGGTGTCACAAGCAATGCGGTTGAGGCGATCGGCCACATCCGCGCCACTGTCGGCGAAATCAGCGAAGCTGTCACCTCAGTCGCATCGGCAGTGGAAGAGCAAAGCGCGGCAACTGAAGAAATCTCCCGCAATACACAGGAAGCAGCCGAAGCAACCCGTTCAGTCTCGGGCAGCATCGAGTATGTTCGCAAGGCAAATAACGAGGCGGGTGACGCGGCAACGGCGGTCGTCAATGCGGCGAGTGAACTTGACAAGCAATCGGTTCAGCTCCGTTCCGAGGTTGATCGCTTCCTGAACGAGATCAGAGCCGCCTAGGCACCCATGCGCATCAATAAAAAACCTCCCTGTCTCTGCCAGGGAGGTTTACGCTTTCTCAAGCCTTGCCCGCGTCGTTGGCGGACTGATTGATTACCGGGTCAGCTTGCCGCCGCAAACCGCCGCAAATGATAATCGACATTGCCGAACTGACTGTCGATCATGGTCAGGCGTTTGAAGTAATGACCAACATTCAGCTCATCGGTCATACCCATTCCGCCATGCAGTTGCACTGCCTGCTGACCGACAAACCGGCCGGACTTGCCGATCTGCGCCTTGGCGGACGATGCCGCCTTGACCCGCTCAGCTTCACCTTCGTCAAGCTTCAGATTGACCATATAGGTCATTGACAGGGACTGTTCGCATTCCATGAACATATCCACCATACGGTGCTGCAGAACCTGAAAATTGCCAATCGGCTGGCCAAACTGCTTGCGCGTCTTGCAATATTCAACGGTTGCATCGGTCAATACACGCATGCAGCCAACAGCCTCCGCGCAAAGCCCCGCGATCGCCCGATCTATTGCCGCTTCCAAAACAGGCAATCCCTGTCCTTCCGTCCCAAGCAACGCATCCGCAGCAAGCGCGACATTCTCGAATTTGATTTCCGATGCACGCTGCCCGTCGACAGTCGGATAATCGCGGGTTGATACGCCATCGGCCCCCTTATCGACGATAAACAGGCTAACCCCGTCCGCATCGCGCTGATCACCACCGGTCCGCGCCGATACGATCAGTTTATCGGCCCAGGGCGCGCCAATGACCACGGCCTTCTGCCCGTTCAACACATAGCCATCGCCTGATTTTTCCGCCCGCGTCGTCAGATCGGCCAGATTGTATCGGCCTTGCGGTTCGGCATAGGCGCAGGCAAGCACCAGTTCGCCACCGGCAATTTTCGGCAACAGATCGGCCTTCTGCTTTTCGCTGCCCGCAGCGTCGATCAGCCCGCCGCACAAGATCACTGTTTGCAAATAGGGTTCAACGACAAGGCCGCGCCCGAACTCTTCCATCACGATCATGGTTTCCACCGGACCGCCGCCAAAACCGCCATACTGCTCAGCAAAGGGGGCTGCCAGCAACCCAAGCTCGGCAAAGGCCTTCCAGTGATCGGGGTTCCAGCCGCTGTCGCTGTGCACGATTTTCTGACGGCTGTCGAAATCGTAATTGTCCTGAATAAAACGCTGCACGCTGTTGCGCAGCAGGGTCTGTTCTTCCGTAAAGGAGAAATCCATTCTGTCTTTCCTTCTCGCCCGCGTATGACACGCGCCTTCTGAATTCGCTACTGCCGCCTAAAGCCCAAGCACCGCCTTGGCGATGATGTTGCGCTGAATTTCGTTCGACCCGCCATAGATCGAAGTCTTTCGCATATTGAAATATTCCGGCGCGGTGCCCACTGCCTGTTCCGGGCCGATCGGGAAATTATCCCCTTCATAGCTCATCCCGCGCAGATAGGGATTGCCGTAATAGCCCGCCGCCTCGACCAGCAGTTCGGTAATCCGCTGCTGTACCTCGGTGCCCTTGATTTTCAGGATTGAGGATTCAGGGCCGGGACCATTACCCGCGCTTTCGGAAGCCAGCACACGCAGATCGGTATATTCCAGCGCCAGCAGATCCACCTCAAGGGCGGCAATCTTGCGCGAAAAATCCGGGTCTTCACCAAGCGGCGCGCCATTATGCGACGTATCCGCGGCCAAAGCCTTCAACCGCGCAATCTGCTGCTTTGAACGCGCAACCCCCGCAATGCCGCTGCGTTCATGCCCAAGCAGCACCTTGGCATAGGTCCAGCCTTCATTTTCCTCGCCCACGCGATTGGCGACGGGTACACGCACATCCTCAAGGAAGATCTGATTGACCTCATGCCCGCCATCCATGGTGATGATCGGCTGAACGGTAATGCCCGGCGTCTTCATATCGATCAGCAGGAAAGAGATGCCTTTTTGCGGCTTGACCTCGGTATCGGTGCGGACGAGGCAGAACATCATATCGGCGAACTGCGCCATCGTCGTCCAGGTCTTGCTGCCATTGACGATATAGTCATCACCATCACGCACGGCGCGGGTCGTCAGTGAGGCAAGATCCGACCCTGCCCCCGGCTCGGAATAGCCCTGGCACCACCAATCCTCACCATTATAAATGCGGGGCAGGAAATAATCCTTCTGATCCTGCCGCCCGAATGTCCAGATAACAGGCGCAACCATGACAAGCCCGAATGGCATAAGCTGCAAGCATTCGGCGCGCGCCATCTCGTTATTGAAAATATATTTCTGCGTCGGCGTCCAATCCTGCCCGCCATATTCGACCGGCCAGGACGGAGCCACCCAGCCTTTTTTCGCCAGCACCTTATGCCAGGAGAGATAATCCTGTTTCGTCAGATCCGCATCTCCCCGCCGGCGGCCTTTCAACTGTTCGGGATATTCTGCGGCAATAAAGTCCCGCACCGCATCCCGGAAGGCGATTTCCTCAGGGGTAAACTGTAAATCCATTCAGGGTATCTCCCGCTTGCGCATTCATGATTTGAGCCGGGCGATACTATGGTCCCGGCCCAGCCTTGGCAAGGGTAAGCAAAGGCACGGCCAAGCAGTTCAATCCGCGTCTTCAGCCTTGGCAACCCCTGCCTGCGCGAAGGTCGCCATACCGCCGTGAATTGCTGCCGCCGTTGCGACAATTGGTATGGCAAGGGCAGCACCGCTTCCCTCCCCGAGCCGCATTCCCAGATCGAGCAGCGGCATCTTGCCAAGTTTTTCAAGAAGCCGTCCATGCGGTGCTTCCGCCGAACGATGCGCGGCAACACAGTGATCAAGTCCCGCGGGATTAAGCCCCTGTACGATTGCCGCCGCCGCGCAGACGACAAACCCGTCAAGCAACACCGGAATCCGCTGGCTGCGCGCGGCGATGATCGCACCAACCATGGCCGCAACCTCCCTGCCCCCGACATGGCGCAGGATTTCCAATGGGTCCGTCAGATGCTGTGCATGTGTGGCCAGCGCGCGGCGTATGACATCGGCTTTGCGTGCCAGACCGGCGGCGTCAATGCCCGTACCATGTCCGACCCAATCCTCAATCGCGCCGCCATAGAGCGCGCAGCAGATCGCCGAAGCGATGGTGGTATTCCCGATCCCCATCTCGCCAAGACAGAGAAGATCAGTACCGCCGGCAATCGCTTCCATCCCGAAGGCGATGGTCGCCGCACAATCCATCTCACTCATCGCCGGGGTTTCAGTGATATCGGGCGTTGGCAGGTCAAGCGCCAGATCAAAAACCTTCAAGCCCGCATTATGGGCGGCGCTGATCTGGTTGATGGCTGCGCCACCAGCCGCAAAATTCTCCATCATCTGCTGGGTTACGGCTACCGGATAGGCTGACACCCCGTGCCGTGCCACCCCGTGATTTGCGGCAAAGATCGCAACCTGCGGCGCAGTAACCGCCGGGGCCGCACGCCCCTGCCAACCGGCGTGCGCGGGAGCGGGAGGT
>CALAQW010000028.1 GCA_937888955.1 uncultured Alphaproteobacteria bacterium
GGTGAGGTTACGCGAGGGATACTGATCAATATTTGGGCGCAGTCGGGATCCGCGGGCCGATAACTGCCTAATATTGAGGCGGTGCGGGGTATTTTTTGCGCCGTTTAACGTGTCGCGCAGCGGTAGATATCCCGTTATGTGCGGCAAATACTCCTTGAATTCAATCACTTATATTCTTCTTACTGCGCCTGCCGCCGGCGGCTGGCACATGAGTTGCTACAGCAGATATCAGGACCGTACTTCGCGCATCCGCGAAGCCGATAGGTTTATCCAAGAGCTTGTCGTTATCGGGGCGAAAGCTGGGGGCTGCGTTGGCAACGAGGCCAGACATTAACTGTTCCTCCCCGGTTACGGATATTGCGCCACCGACATCAAGAAGCCCGCAACGTCGTGGTATTTGAAAGGGGTTTTCATGTCTTATGTCGCGCCACAGGAATTTGCCGCAAAAATGATAGAGGCCGGCGAATCCAAAATCTTCATGTCTGCCAAGGATACGCTGATCCGCGCCTATATGGCCGGTGCAATTCTTGCGCTTGCCGCCGCATTCGCGGTGACGATCACAGTGAATACGGGCAATCCGCTTGTCGGGGCGCTGCTCTTCCCGGTGGGCTTCTGCCTGCTGTATCTGTTGGGATTTGACCTTTTGACCGGCGTGTTCACGCTTGTGCCGCTGGCGCTGATCGCAAAGCGGCCCGGCTGTACAATGCCGGGGTTACTTCGAAACTGGGGGCTTGTGTTTATCGGAAATTTCGCCGGCGCGCTGACAACCGCGGTCTTCATGGCGATTATTTTCACCATGGGCTTCAGCGAGGAACCCAACGCCATCGGGCAGAAAATCGGGCATATCGGTGAATCGCGCACATTGGGTTATGCGGCGGCCGGCGCGTCAGGCATGCTGACCCTGTTTATCCGCGCGGTGATGTGCAACTGGATGGTGTCGACCGGTGTGGTGGCCGCGATGATGTCGACGTCGGTATCAGGCAAGGTCATCGCAATGTGGATGCCGATCCTGATCTTCTTCTATCTTGGCTTTGAACATTCCATCGTGAATATGTACCTGTTCCCCTCGGGCATCATGCTGGGCGGCGAGTTTACCTGGTACGACTATTTCATGTGGAACGAGATTCCGACCGTTATCGGCAATCTGGTGGGCGGTCTGACATTCGTCGGTGCGATGATCTATGCAACCCATTACAAGACATCGCAAAGCCGCAGGCCAGCCGACAGCTCGGCCGAAGGCAGTCATTTCGCGACGAAATAATCCGCAAATCCGCCCTGCCCCGACATAACGGGGCAGGGCACGCGGCTGAACGGGGCGCGCATCATGGCGGCTGAAAATGCCGATAAAATTGCTTCGTCTGTGCAAGGCGCACAGCTGGAAGTGGCGATCGGCCAGGCCTCGTCCGCCGGCGTCAAGAAACTCAATCAGGATTTTCATGGCGCGCTGATCCCCGAAAACCGCGCACGCCAGCTCAAGGGCATTGCCGCCGCGATCGCGGATGGCATTACACCAAGCCCTGTCAGTCACATCGCCGCGGAAACGGCGGTAAAAAGCTTCCTCCTCGATTATTACTGCACAAGCGATGCCTGGTCGGTGAAAACCGCCGCAAGCCGGGTGATCGAGGCGACCAATGCCTGGCTGCATAGTCAAAGCCGTTTCACCGAGGACGCCAATCGGGCGCATGTCACGACCTTCAGCGCCCTCGTCCTGAAAGGGCGCAGGGGATATATTTTTCACATCGGCGACAGCCGCATCTGGCGGGTTGCCGGCAGCGCCCTGGAATGTCTGACGGTCGATCATCGGTTAAAGATTTCCGATACGGAAACCTACCTCGCGCGCGCACTGGGCCTTGCACCATCGGTTGAAATCGATTTTCGCGACGTCTCCCTCGCGGTAGGCGATATCCTGGTTCTGACGACCGATGGCGTGCACGACTATCTCAGCGAGGCGCGCATCGCTGAGGTGGCGAGCGCTGCTGCAAATCTCGACGATGCGGCAGCACAGCTCATCGATGAGGCGCTGGCCGCAGGCAGCAACGATAATCTGACGATCCAGATCCTGCGCCTCGATCATCTTGGCGCACCTGATATGGAAGGGGCCGTCGACGAAATCGGCCAGCTTCCGATTGTCAGCCCGCCACAGCCACCCTGCACCATCGACGGTTTCCGTGTGATCCGCCAGCTGCATGCAAGCAACAGAAGCTATATCTATCTTGCGGAGACGGCGGAAACCGGAAAACGGGTCATTCTGAAATTCCCGTCGGTCGAGGTCGACGGCGACCGCCAGTTCCGGCAACGTTTCGCGATGGAGGAATGGGCCGCGCGCCGCGTCCGCTCACCCCATGTCATGTCGGCCTCCGATTGCAACGGCCCCAGAAGCAGCCTCTACCTTGTTTTCGACTGGATCGATGGCATCACACTCAGACAATGGATGCGTGACAACCCCAAGCCAGGCATTGCGACAGTGCGCGGCATCCTCGAACAGATCGGGCTGGGGCTGCAGGCGTTCCACCGCAAGGACATCTTGCATCAGGATCTCAGACCCGAAAACATTCTGATCGACGGCAATGGCACCGTGACACTGATCGATTTCGGGTCGGTGCGCATCGCAGGCATCGCTGAAACCATGCATACGCCCGACAATACGGATATTCTCGGCACCCACCAGTACAGCGCACCGGAATATTTCCTGTGGCAAGGCGGGTCGGAACGATCCGATATCTTCTCGCTCGGGGTCATCGCCTATGAAATGCTGACCGGGCGGTTGCCCTATGGCGCCCGGCTTGCCCGCGCCCGCACGACAAAGGCGCAAGCCGCGGTCAGCTATGCCCCGGCGCGCCAATTCAATGAGGCGGTTCCAGGCTGGCTCGAGCATGCGCTGTGCAAGTCGGTCGCGGTGCAGCCGGCGCAACGGCAGGCCGTTGTCTCAGAATTCATTGCCGATCTTCATCGCCCGCGATCCGATTTTCGATCCGGTGACTGGGTGCCGCTGATGGCGCGTGACCCGCTCCGCTTCTGGAGAACGCTATCGCTTATCCTGCTGGTCGCGCTGCTGACGCTTGGCTATCACCATTTCACCGGCATATAGACCCGCCTAATTGTTTTCGGTGAACCGGCAATTGCCGCAAGTTTCTTTGACCGAAACAGCCGCCCGCGCAACCCGCTTCATATCTGCGAAATTACAAATTGTAATTTTATAACATTTCACTATGCTGAATCCGTAATCATGGCGGGTCTATTTATGCGGTTTGTTTATCTTACATTCTTTCTGTTGCTGTTTTCGATGCCTGTCAGGGCCGCGACCGATACGACAGAGGGCGAGATTCTGGTCACCATCAAACCCCTGCACAGCCTTGTTTCGGCTGTCGCCGGGCCTGAGCAGAACGTTGCGCTGCTACTGACCGGAAACTACTCGCCACATGATTTTGCGCTGCGCCCCTCGCAGATGCGGCAATTGCAATCGGCGAAGGCTTTCTTCTATGTCGGGGAAGGGCTTGAAAGCTTTCTGCTGCAGGTGCTGCCATCATTGCCAAATGACCAGTTACGCGTTGCGGTTTCTCACTCACCATCTGTCAAACTCCTGCCAAGTCGGCGGGCAGGTATATGGCCGCAACAGCATGATGATCATCATAATTCAGATCATCATGACGCAATCCGCAACATTGATGATCATGAACATGATGATCACGAAAAGACGGATGATCATGACGACCATGGTCACGCGGCCCATGATCATGGCGGCGTGCATGATCCGCACATCTGGCTCGATCCGGCCAATGCCGCCCTCATCGCGGCCGATATCGCCGAAAATCTCGCGCGGGCCTTTCCTGAAAACCGGTCCCGTTACACTGCAAATGCCGCCACCTTGCAATCAAAGCTGGCCGCGCTCGATACAACGCTGCAAGCACGCCTTGAGCCGGTCAAAGGCAGGCCGTTCATTCAGTTTCACGACAGCGTGCAATATTTCGAAGCCCGCTACGGGCTCAAGGGCCTTGGCGCCATTAATCTGGAGCCGGACGATTCGCCTTCCGCAAGACGGATCGGCGATATCCAGAATCTGATCGCAGATCAGAATGTTCGCTGTGTCTTTCGCGAGCCGCAATATTCAGACCGGCTTGTCCGGATCGTTATCGCCGACAGCGGCGCGTCAAGCGCGACGCTTGATCCGCTTGGCGTCCCTTTTTCCCCTGGACCCGAGCTGTATTTTCAGTTGATGGAGGGCATTGCGACAGCAATGCGCGAATGTCTGGGATCGACCGCGCCCTAGGTGAAGCTGAAATGCGTCACAGCAGTTGGCCGGAATCGCATCCACCCCTGACAGCTAAAACGGTGCCCGGCATCCGAATCGGTTGACTCCCCGGGCCGCTCTTCTATCATTCGCGGATCGGCAGGCGCTTGCTGTTGCCGACATATACAGACGACCCTCGCGGGAGAGATCGGGCGCAGGTTCGGGGATTATTGTCCCGGACAGAAAGTACCCGACGCCGAAGGAGCAACCGCCCCGGAAACTCTCAGGCAGCCGGACCGCAAGGTGATGAAACTCTGGAAAGCAGGTGTGCGAAAGCGCGTCTCACCGAAGGGGTAAGCCGCCATATCGCTGATGATATGGCCGGTCAAATCTCTCAGGTTCCCGTGACAGAGGGGGCAGCCGCGAATGCATGGGGCATTCCCGGCGCTTCTGCGCGATTCCGCCCCCGCGGCCGCGCCATACGGGAGTTGAGTATATGGCCGCATCGCGCGCGCCCGAAGCATCAGGGACAGACCCGGCCGAACAAAGCGGACCATTGCGGCAAACCCCGCTGCATGCGCTGCATCTGCGCCTTGGTGCCAAGATGGTACCGTTTGCGGGCTATGACATGCCGGTGCAGTATCCGCCGGGAATCCTGAAAGAGCATCTGCACACCCGCACCGCAGCGGGGCTTTTCGATGTTTCGCATATGGGCCAGGCTGTGCTGCGCGCAAAGCCCGGCACCGATATCGCTGACAGCTTCGAACGGCTGGTGCCCGGTAATATCCGCGATCTGAAACCCGGCCAGATGCGCTACACGACCTTGCTGACCGAAGGGGGCGGCATCATCGACGATCTGATGGTGACCCGGCCATTTTCCCCCGAACATGCGGACAAACTTTTTCTCGTCGTGAATGCGGCGCGCAAGGCGGTGGATTTCGCACATATTTCGGCGGCGCTCGCCGATCTTGCCGAGTTGAAGCCGCTTGATGACCGGGCGCTGCTTGCCCTGCAGGGCCCGGCCGCCGCAAATGTTCTGAGCGCGCATATATCTCAGGCGCAGGCTTTGAGTTTCATGCAGGCACGGCGTGTCACCGTGCAGGACACAGATCTTATCGTCAGCCGCTGCGGCTATACCGGGGAGGACGGGTTTGAGATTTCAATCCCCGCCAGCCACGCCGCCGAATGGGCAGAAAAGCTGCTCGCTGCGCCCGAGGTTGAGCCCATCGGGCTTGGCGCGCGCGATTCCTTGCGGCTTGAGGCCGGTCTCTGTCTCTATGGCCATGACATCGATGAGACGACAACGCCGGTCGAGGCTGCGCTTTCCTGGTCGATCGGCAAACGCCGGCGCGTGGAGGGCGGCTTTCCCGGTGCCGCCATCATCCAGAAGCAGCTTGCCGAAGGCCCGCCACGGCTGCGCGTCGGACTTGCGCTGGAAGGGCGGGCACCGGCGCGCGAAGGGGCGGAAATCGTCGATACCGAGGGCCAGAAAATCGGCCTGGTCACAAGCGGCGGCTATGGTCCCTCGGTCGGTGGACCGGTTGCAATGGGCTATGTCGACAGCGCGTTTGCGCAACAGGACCGCATGCTTGCGATCCTTGTGCGGGGCAAACCGCTGCCGGCGCGCATCGTTGCCATGCCCTTCACGGAAAAACATTTTCATCGAAATGACTGAATTCACACACATCACCATGGATTTTAGCGAGCCGTCCCAAATGGCGGCAGAGGGAGTTGCGCGATGAGCGATATGCGTTTTACCGAAGAACATGAATGGATCCGGCTTGATGGGGATATCGGCACCGTCGGCATTACCGATTACGCGCAGGAGCAGCTGGGCGATATCGTTTTTGTCGAACTGCCCGAACTGGGCAAAACCGTCAAACAGGGGGATGAAATCGCGGTTGTCGAATCTGTGAAGGCGGCGAGCGAGATCTATGCCCCGGTGGCCGGCGAGGTGACCGACACGAATGGCGGGCTTGAAGATGCCCCCGAAACAGTGAATGCCGAAGCCGAAGGCGGCGGCTGGTTCTTCAAGATGCGCGTTACCGACCCTGGTGAGTTGTCGGCGTTGATGGATAGCGATGCCTATAAGAGCTACATTGCGGAGCTTGATTGATGCGTTATCTGCCGCTCACCGATGCTGACCGGAGCGCAATGCTTGCCCGGATCGGCGTCGACTCAATCGATGCGCTGTTTCGCGACGTGCCCGAAACCGCGCGCCGCGACGGGCTGATCGCCGATCTGCCATGCCATCAGGGGGAAATGCAGGTCGAGCAGCAGATGCGCGCGATGGCTGCAAAAAACCTGTCTGCGGGATCGGCGCCTTTCTTTTGTGGTGCAGGCGCTTATCGGCACCATATTCCCGCAACCGTCGACCATCTTATTCAGCGTTCGGAGTTTCTGACATCCTACACCCCCTATCAGCCGGAAATTTCACAAGGCACGCTGCAATATCTGTTTGAATTCCAGACCCAGGTCGCAATGCTGTCGGGCATGGATGTGGCAAATGCCTCCATGTATGACGGATCGACCGGCTGTGCCGAAGCGGTGCTGATGGCGGCGCGCGCAACCAAACGCAACAAGGCGGTGCTTGCCGGTGCGCTGCATCCGCAATATCGCGCCGTTGTACAGACGACCGCGCGCTTTGCGGGGATCGAGCTTGTGCTTGCCCCGCCACGCGCAGACGGGGCCGAGGATGTGATCGCCGCGATCGATGCGGACACAGCTTGCGTCGTTGTTCAGACACCTGACTTTTTCGGACATCTGCATGACTTGCGCCCCGTTGCGGAAGCCGCGCATGCGGCGGGCGCGCTGCTTGTTGCGGTAACGACCGAACCGCTGGCGCTTGCCGCCATCACACCACCCGGTGAGATGGGGGCGGATATTTTTGTCGGCGAAGGCCAATCGCTCGGGGTCGGGCTCAATTTCGGCGGCCCCTATCTTGGCCTGTTCGCCGCAACCGCCAAATTGCAGCGTCAAATGCCCGGCCGGCTTTGCGGCGTAACCGAGGATGTGGATGGACGGCGCGGTTTTGTCCTGACCCTGTCAGCGCGGGAGCAGCACATCCGTCGCGAGAAGGCGACCAGCAATATCTGCACGAATTCCGGTCTGTGTTGTCTTGCCTTCACGATCCACCTGTCGCTGCTCGGAGAAACCGGGCTTGCCCGGCTTGCCGAACTCAACCATCAGGCGGCGATCACGCTTGCCGACAAGTTGACGGAGATTGGCGGCGTCACATGCCTCAATGAAAGCTTTTTCAACGAATTCACCTTGCGACTGCCCAAACCGGCACGCCCGGTGGTGCAGCAAATGGCCGAACGCGGTGTGCTTGGCGGGGTGTCGGCGGCGCGGCTTCTTCCCGACATCGCCGAGATGGAAGACCTGTTGATCGTTGCAGCAACCGAGACGAACAGCCCCGAGGATATGGACAGTTTCGCAACCGCATTGAAGGAGGCCCTGGCATGATGCGACAGGGACGGCCCACACGCCCGGGCGATGCAGAGGCTTTGCCGGCGGATGAATTTGAGACCTTTTCGGGTCATCGCGGCCTGCAGCATGAGGAACCACTGATATTCGAACAGGACGCCGCGGGGCGTAGCGGCGTCGACCTGCCCGAACCACGCACCGACCTGCCTGACCGGCTGGGCACACTCAAACGGCGCGGCGCGGTTGGTCTGCCGGGGCTCTCCGAACCCCAGGTGATGCGGCATTTTGTGCGGCTCAGCCAGATGAACTATGCCATCGATGCGGGGCTTTACCCGCTTGGTTCCTGCACCATGAAGCATAATCCGCGCCTTAATGAGAAGATGGCGCGCTTACCTGGCTTTGCCGATATTCATCCGCTGCAACCGCAAGCCAGCGTGCAAGGCGCGCTTGAACTGATGGCGGAAGTCGGGCGCTGGCTCTGCGCCCTGACCGGCATGCCGGCTGTTGCCTTATCGCCCAAGGCGGGGGCGCATGGGGAACTCTGCGGTTTGATGGCCATCCGCGCGGCGCTGGACGCACGTGGCGAAACGCGTAACCGGGTGCTTGCCCCTGAATCAGCGCATGGCACAAATCCGGCAACAGCAGCCATGTGCGGCTACACCGTCGATCCGATTCCCGCCGATGCACGCGGCCGGGTGGATATGGCGGGGCTTAGGGAAAAGCTTGGCCCCGATGTTGCCGCGATCATGGTGACCAACCCCAATACCTGCGGCCTGTTTGAAACCGACATCCTGGAAATGGCTGACGCAATCCACGCGGCGGGCGGCTATTTCTACTGCGACGGGGCGAACTTCAACGCGCTTGTCGGGCGGGTGCGGCCGGGCGATCTTGGGATCGACGCCATGCATATTAACCTGCACAAGACCTTTTCGACGCCACATGGCGGCGGCGGGCCGGGGGCTGGGCCTGTCGTCTTTTCAGACGCGCTTGCCGCCTATGCGCCGCTCCCGCTTGTTCAGAAATCCCAGAGCGGCGAATTCAGCCTGGTCGAGCAGCTTGATGATACAAACGCCGACACAGCATTCGGGCGGATGACAGCGTTTCACGGCCAGATGGGCATGTTCGTGCGCGCCTATGCCTATATGCTGAGCCATGGGGCCGACGGACTTCGGCAGGTCGCTGAAGATGCTGTCCTGTCAGCCAATTACATTCAGGCCTCGCTTGAGGCGGATATGAGCGCCTCATATCCTGGCCCTTGTATGCATGAATGTCTGTTCGACGATCGGTTTTTGAAGGATACCGGTGTCTCCACCCTTGATTTTGCAAAGGCGATGATCGACGAGGGCTATCATCCGATGACGATGTATTTCCCGCTTGTCGTACATGGCGCATTGCTGATCGAGCCGACGGAGACGGAATCACGCGATGCGCTCGACCAGTTTATCGCGGTACTGCAGTCGCTGGCGCGCGATGCGAAAGCGGGCAATAGCGCACGTTTCACCGGCGCACCCTATCTGACGCCGCGCGGCAGGCTCGATGAAACCAAGGCCGCGCGCAAACCGGTCTTGCGCTGGCAACCGCCGGCTCCCGCCGAAGCAGCGGAATGAAAAAAGGCCCGGCAATCGCTTGCCGGGCCTCTTAATCAATTCAGCGCCAACCGCGGTGCTTATTCAGCAGCTTCCGCCTGCATGCGCCAGGATTCATTTCCCGCCGGCAGGTTGAACACGCCCGCGACATTGTCGCGCATGATCATCTGCCGCTGCTGTTCGGTCAGCCCGCTGGCATGATCGGCAAGCAGTTCCTGCGACAGCGGCCAGGTGGAATCGGTATGCGGGAAATCATTGGCCCACAAAAGCTGTTTGGCATCCATCATGCCTGCCTGTACCGACTGGAAGGCTGTCCAATCGTCCTGGAAAGTGGTCCAGACATTGGATTTGAGATATTCGCTCGGCAGTTTACTGAGCCCTTTGATGATACCGTCTTCCGCCGCATTGAAGGCCGCGTGATCCATCCGGTAGCGGTAATGCGGCATCCAGCCGGCATCGCCTTCCGCACAGACAAGTTTCAGCTTGGGGAACCGCTCAAACGCGCCGCCCAGCACCATCAGCCCGACCACATCCTGCACGGCGCGGATAATGGCAAGGAAGCCGTTCATCGGATGGCCGCGCCGTTCATCATAGATGCTA
Source organism: uncultured Alphaproteobacteria bacterium (assembly GCA_937888955.1). Taxonomy (GTDB): domain Bacteria; phylum Pseudomonadota; class Alphaproteobacteria; order UBA11222; family UBA11222; genus CALAQW01. The sequence continues at coordinate 9,841 of CALAQW010000028.1, forward strand.
CCGCCGCGTGAAGTCAGAATGTGGAAGCAGATCGGCAGATCAAGATCTACCGCGCATTCCCAGAGCGCGTCATAGTCGGGATGATCGTAATCCTCGTAACCGGGCATGCCGGGCATCATCATGCCGACCATGCCCATCTCCTTCGCGGTCCGAAAATCCTCAATCGCGCTGTCCACATCGCGCACCGCCGTCATGGCAAGTCCGAACAGCCGATCGGGCTGATCAGCGCAGAAAGTCTGCAGCCAGCGGTTATAGGCTTTCATGCAGGCATCTTTGTAATCCATGTCGCGATGGGTGCAGATCCCCATGCCAAGCGAGGAATAAATGATTTCCGCCGCAATCCCGTCGCGATCCATATCGGCCGCGCGGGCCTTGCCATTCCAGCCGCCTGCACGGGTTTCATCAAATGTCATCGCCTGGGCACGTTTGGCGCGTTCCGCAACAGTGCGCCCGGCACCATCGATAAAGCCGATTGGCGCAGTCTTGCGCATACCCTCGATCACATAGATATCGGCACCATCCTCACGCTTGACGATGCGCGGTGCGGTATCGCGATATTTCGGGTCGATAAAATCAACGTAACAGTTGGGCGGCTCGACAATATGTGAATCCGCTGAAATCGTGCCTCTGGGTATCATCCTGTCCTCTCCTCTTGCTTATTCTTCAATATCGTTGAGCTGACTATAACATAGTGACCAAGCAAGCGGCGAGCCCCGAACCGACAAGAGCTGCCTAACGCATAGACGACGGCCATCGCATGCTCAGGAAAAGTACGACAGGCCAAATAAAAATCCCGCGTTTCGCCTGCCCTGTTCGGACAGTACGAGACACGGGATCAAATGACACGCTGCTGATTGAGCCAACCGGGTCTTCTATATCGCAACACAGAGGCACCAAAGCTCCAGGTGGAGGAGCACTCAGTCAGACACTAACTTGCAATTGCGCCCTGCATGCCTTTCAGCGCCTTGTTGAACCGCCAGGAGCTATAGCTATCCTCACGGTCGACCGCGTTATAAACCGCATCGAGTGCGGTTTGCAGTTTGCGGGCTTTCGCATCGGAAACCATCTGCGCATCCACCATGGCCGCGATGATCGAATCCATCGCCATCGCAACCTGCTCTGCCGCGGCATAGTCGGCATATTCGCCTTCCAGGCCGGTCTTGATCAGACCCCCCAGAATCGCCTGCATGGCGTCCGCATCAAAGTTGTGCGATGCGAATTTCTGTACCAATTCATCGGTCAGCACACGCAAATCACGGGCTGCGGAAACCATTTGCGGCATGCCTTGCGAGGCGGCCTTGTGCAAGGCGCGGATCTTACCCGCCATTGCCTTGCCGCGCGCGGGCTCGACCGCATCCGCGACAATCCGCAACATCAGAAGGCTTGCGCCATTGACATGCGGCATGCCCGGCGTGCGATTGCCGGTACTTGTCGGCCGCCAGTCAACTTTACTCATCGATGAGTGGCACGCATGACAATCAAACAGCACAAGCTCGGGGAACATACCATCGCGGTTACGCTTGGGGTCGGTAAGAGCCGCCAGAAGTTCCCGCGCGGCAACCGCCTGCCCGACCGCCCATAGCTGGACGCCATCACTGACCTGCTTGCGCTTGCGGTAATCCTCGTCGATCACGAAATGCGCCGGCTGGATCTGTGTGAATGTGTCCAGCTCAAACGACATACGCGGATGCCCGGCCCCCATGATCCGATGGGTCACGAATTTGTCCTTATTGCCGAAATGGCAGGACAGACAAAGCTCCGCACGTGCAACCGGGTCGTCAGTCGGATATAGCCCAAGCGAGATATTTTCGGCATGGGGCGGGCCGACCGCATGGCTGCTCAACCATTTCTCGCTGCCGCCGTGACAGGCTTCGCATCCGACCCCTTCACTCAACTGAAAAGACGGTCCCCTTTGCGCGGCCGGCACATTATCGGCATGACAGTCAAGGCACAGATCCGCCTCATGGGCATTTTTCAAACCCAGATTGCGGGCAATCCGCTTCGATTCATCATTGAGCAGCACCTCATATGCCTTGGCATGCTTGTCCTTCCGTACCCAGGTGACATATTCGTTCAGCAATACCGTGGATTGCGTGAAACTTGTCACCGCGCCGTGGCAAGTACTGCTGGCACAGGAAGCAACCCCCAGATGCATGACCTTGTCATTCTGCGGCAATGGCGCGTCATCGGCGACTGCCTGCCCTGCCGCGACCATCCAGGCCAGCGCAATACCGGCCAATGCCAGACAAAAAAGCCGCCGGGCATTCAACATGCCTCTTTTTCCCCCGCCCATGCAAAGCATCGTGCAAGACCCCGCTGTCAGATGCGTCGATAATTCAGCTACAATAATAGGGTAAGACCTAATTGTGAGGTAAAATCAACTGCGTCGCTAAAATTTTATTGATAATTGTGGCATTACTGCATGTCTGTTACTGGCAAACAGACAATTTTCGACCATCATTGCCCAACATGGACCTGCGATAGTCCGCGCCGGGTGATTCGACAGACAATGTCGCGCCAAGAAGGCCAACATCGCAGCCATCACTTCAGTCAGGCAATTGTTTTGAGCAGTCAGACCGACAAGATTATCGATTATCTTCTGTCCCGCGGCGCGGTTGACGCGGCGCAGATTCGCCGTGCCGCGCGCGCGCGCGAGGCAAGCAAAGGCCGGGTCGATCTGGCGCTGACACGGCTTGGGCTTGTGGCTGAAAAAGCACTCGCGGAAGCCTATGCGGCAATCCTTGAGCTACCGCGTATCGCAGCCCGTGATTTTCCCCAGGCGCCGGTTCTGGACGGTGAGGTTTCGGTACCATTCCTGCGCAATTCGCGGCTGCTGCCGATCCGGGTTACGCCAGAGGCAGTCGCGGTTGCCGCCGCCGATCCCCTGGACAGGACTGCGATTGATGCCATCGGACTGGCACTCGGCCGGCCTGTCGAAATCTATGTCGGCCTGCCAACCGATATCGACGCGGCAATGGCCAGACTGTTTGGCACCGGGCCGACCGGCAATGCCGCCAAAGCCGAAGTCACCAGCCAAGCAACAGGCCATGACGCAGCCGCCGATATTCAGCATCTGCAAGAACAGGATACCGACGCGGCGGCTGTCCGGCTGCTCAATCAGATTATCGCCGGCGCGGTCGCAAACAAGGCATCCGATATACATATCGAACCGTTCGATCAAACGCTCCACATCCGCTACCGGGTTGACGGGCAACTGCGCCATGCCGCAGCGCCCGACAAAAACCTGCACCGTACCCTGATCGGCCGGATCAAGATCCTCGCCGGTATGGACATTACTGAGCAGCGAAAGCCACAGGACGGCCGCTGCCGCATTACAGCGGAAGGACGGCAGATCGATCTGCGTGTGTCGCTTTTGCCAAGCCTTTATGGCGAAAGCGCGGTCTTGCGTATCCTCGATCAGGATCGCGCGGCACTTGATCTTGACGATCTGGGCTTTGAGCGCGCATTGCAGGACCAGATCGGCACATTGATCCGGCAGCCGCATGGCATCATGCTGATCTGTGGCCCGACCGGCAGCGGCAAGACGACAAGCCTTTACGCCATTCTCAGGCAATTGAAGGCAGAGCAGACAAAGATCGTCACTGTCGAGGACCCGGTCGAGTATCAACTCGAAGGTATCAGCCAGATTCAGACCCGCCCCAATATCGGGCTTGGGTTTGCCGAGGTACTGCGATCGGTTCTACGACATGACCCTGACGTCATCATGGTTGGCGAGGCGCGCGATGCGGAAACCGCCCGCACTGCCGTTCAGGCGGCGCTGACCGGCCATCTTGTCCTGTGCTCGGTGCACACCAACGACGCTGCCGGGGCCATCGCACGGCTCATCGATATGGGTGTCGAGCCTTATCTGCTGGCCTCGACCCTGCGCGGTGTGCTCGCGCAACGGCTGGTCCGGCGCTTGTGCCCCGCCTGTCGTGAAGCCGATCCACATGCCGGCACACTTGCCGCGGATTATGCCGATACCCCTGAAATCCCGCGCGATGGCGCATATTACCGCCCGGTGGGATGCGAAGCTTGTGGCCAAACAGGTTTTACAGGCCGCATCGCCATTGCCGAATATCTGCCGGCGACAGCAACAATCCGCCAGTGCATCATCGATCGCAGACCAAGCAGCGATATTCACGATACGGCGCGGCAGGCAGGAATGCGCAGCCTGCGTATCGACGGGCTCGTCAAAGCGGCGGGCGGCATCACCGCCATTCAGGAAGTTCTGGGGGTTACCGTAGAATGAGTGCGCGCCTGTTCCCTCTCCCCGCCCCCGCCTGTCACTGAACAATGGAAAGCATGGACAGTTGAAAGCAGCACAAGTAAAGCCCGGGCAGTTCAGGGTTCGCCGGCCCGCCCTGGGCCGCGGACAGGCGGATACGAAACCGTCGCGGCAGGCACTGGCATTATTTGCGCGCTCGCTCGCCATGTTGTTGCGCGCCGGTCTGCCGATGACAGAAAGCGTGCATTTTGCGGCTGAGGCGGCAGGCGACACATTCGCGCCCCTGTCTGATGCCCTGATAACCGAGATACGCGCGGGCAATGGCTTGTCGGAAAGCCTTGATGCCGTCGACACGGCGGCGCAGCCGGTTTTCGATCCCGCCTACCGCGCGCTGATCGCGGCGGGAGAGGCGACCGGCACCCTCGACCAGACACTTGACCGGCTTGCCGACTATCTTGAGAGAGCTGAAAAACTGGCCACCGCGATCCGGACGGCTTTGATTTATCCTGCCTTTTTGTTGGGCGCCACGGTCATTTCGCTGCTCGTCCTGCTGCTGTTTGTCATTCCGCGCTATGAGATATTGTTCAGCGGAATGGGCACGGAACTGCCCTTCATCACCCGCCTTGTCATCGGGCTTGGCGATGTGATGCAAATGGCGGCATGGCTTGTGCCATTGCTCATCCTGTTTGGCTGGCTTTACTGGCGGCAAAACCGGCACAAACTCGAATTCCGCATCCGGCGGGACCGGGCATTACTGGCCCTTCCCTTTATCGGGCCGCTTGTGCAGAAGATGGTTCTTGAGCGGTGCGTGCGGATCCTTGCCGAACTTGTCACAAGCAAGGTTGATCTGCCCTCCGCGCTTGCGCTGGCCGCAGATGCGGCGGGCAACCGGATCATCGCCTCGGACCTGAATGACGCAGCCGCCAGACTGCGCGAGGGGCAGCCGCTATCGGCGGCCCTTGGCAGCTCCGAACGCTTTCCGGACCTGTTCATCCAGCTGGCGAAAGTCGGTGAGGAAAGCGGCAAGCTCGACGGTATGCTGACGCATCTTGCGGACATCTATGCACTTGATGTCGAAGCGGCGACCCGCCGATTGGTCACCATGATCGAACCGGCCCTGATCCTGCTGATCGGCCTGCTGATGGGGTTCATCGTCATCGCCATGATCAGCGCCGTCATCACCGTCAATGATCTGACAGTGCTATGATTGCTTTTCGCCGATCAGCATATAGCAGCGCGCAAAATTGTTCTGATGACAATTTTGCAGGTCAACACCTGACTGGAAGATGATTAAATAAGGAACTTCCGCAATCTGCACCGTCTTTTAGGGGAGAAAGCCATGGCAGAGTTCTTTACCGAGGTAACCGAGGCGCAGCAGAAATTCATTGCCGCACAGCACATGTTCTTCGTCGCCACCGCGGCATCCGAGGGTCGCATCAGCCTGTCGCCCAAGGGGCTTGATACCTTCCGCTGCCTGACACCCAATCTGGTCGGCTATCTCGATCTGGTCGGTAGCGGTAACGAAACCGCCGCCTATCTCAAAGCCGATGGGCGGATTACCTTCATGTTCTGCGCCTTTCAGGGGCGACCGCTGATCCTGCGGCTGTATGGAAAAGGCAGAACCGTGCAGCCGCATTCGCCCGACTGGCCGGAGTTTGCCGCACAGTTCCCCGACATGGCAGGGGCACGGCAGATTATCCTTGCGGATATCCAGAGCGTGCAGACCTCCTGCGGCTATGCGGTGCCTGAATATGAACTGAAACAGGACCGCAAGGTGCTGAGCGACTGGCTTGACAATAAGGGCGCGGACGGGCTGCATGCCTATCAGCGGGAAAAGAACATGGTCAGCATTGACGGTTTCGATACGGGCCTGTTCCCAATCAAGGCCGATTAGCGCACGATAGACGCTCAGAAGACGGAACGCGCGAAAGACGAACCGCCCGCACCAAACGAGAAAAATAAATACGTCAGAGGGAGCCCAACATGGCCAAGGCAGTGAATATCGACATACCGGGTGGCAGCGTATCTGGACATTGCGACGACAAGTTCGCGGCGATTGCGGCGGAATTCGCCCGCAACTTCACCGAACGCAACGAAGTCGGCGCCTCGGTCTGCGTCAAGCTTGATGGCGAAACCGTCGTTGATCTTTGGGGCGGGCATTTCACCCGTGAGCGCGACCCCGCAACCCCCTGGAATGAGGATACGGTCACGATCGTCTATTCCTCGACCAAGGGGGCGACCGCGCTCTGTGCCCATATTCTTGCTGATCGGGGCGAGTTATCCCTTGACGCACCGGTTGCTGACTATTGGCCGGAATTCGCATGTAATGGCAAGGAAAAGACGACTGTACGGATGATGCTCGACCATAGTGTCGGCGTCCCGGTGTTGCGCGAAAAATTGCCCGACGGATCGGTCTATGACTGGGACTATATGTGCGACCGGCTGGCCGGGGAGGAAGCCTTCTGGACACCGGGGGAACGGCATGGCTATCACGCCATGACCTTTGGCTGGACGGTGGGCGAACTTGTCCGGCGGGTCTCCGGCAAGTCTTTGGGCACGTTTTTTCAGGACGAAATCGCCAAGCCGCTCGGCCTTGAATTCTGGATCGGCACGCCTGAGGCAGTCGAACCGCGCATCTCGCCGATGATTCCGTTTCGTCCGGAAAAAGGCGCTCCCTTATCGCCGCTCGTGCAGCTTGCCTTTGCTGATGACAAGTCGATCCCGGCATTGTTCCTGTTCAATGGCGGCGGCTTTCAGCCTAATAGCCGCGAGGCGCATGCAGCCGAGATCGGGGCCGCAAACGGCATCACCAACGGGCGCGGACTTGCCGGCATGTATGCCCCGCTTGCCTGTGGCGGCAGCCTTGGCGGGACCAATATCGTCAGTCCCGAAGCGATCGCGCGCATGGGCCAGGTTTCCATGTCCACGCACCTTGACGAAACCTTGCGCGTGCCGACCCGCTTTGCGCTTGGCTTCATGAAATCGATGGATAATCGCGGTCAGGGAATCTTTGCCAACATGATCCTGGGCGAACGCGCCTTCGGCCATGTCGGTGCGGGTGGCAGCATCGGCTTTGCCGATCCCGAATGCGGCTTGAGCTTTGGCTATACAATGAACCGGATGGGTGACGGTATCCTGCTGAACGACCGTGGCCAGTCGCTTGTCGATGCCGCATATAAAGGCTTGGGCTACCGCTCAAATGACGGCGGCGTCTGGATCGCCTGACCGCAGACGCCAAACACTATTCAACAACAAGGCGCTTCTCAACAATAGGGCGCTTCTTAGAAATAGGGATTGTCTGTCAGCAGATAGTTGCGGACATAATCGGCAATCCCGTCTTCAAGTTCGGTGAAGTCGCGTTGATAGCCGAGCGCGCGCAGACGGTCCATGCGCGCTTCGGTGAAATATTGGTATTTGTCGCGAATCTCGATCGGTGTATCGACATATTCGATCTCCGGCGCGCGATTCATTGCCGCAAACACCCCCTGCGCCAGATCCGCGAAGCTGCGCGCCCGGCCGGTGCCAATGTTATAGATGCCACGATAATTTCCATGATCGAGCAACCACAGGATCACGTCGACGCAATCCTTCACATAGACGAAATCGCGCATCTGCCCGCCATCGGGATAATCGGGACGATGGGATTTGAACAGCCGCACAGGTTCCCCCTTGCCAATCGTCTCGACGATCTTGCAGATGACCGAACGCATCTCTCCCTTGTGATATTCATTCGGTCCGTACACGTTGAAGAATTTCAGTCCGGCCCAGGCGAGCGGTGCCGGGCGGTTATTGGCAACAAGCCGGGTCACCCGCCGATCAAAGGCATGTTTGCTCCACCCATAGGCATTGAGCGGCTGCAGCCGCGCCAGTGCATCGGGTGACCCGTCATCGTCAAACCCTGCCCCGCCATCGCCATAGGTCGCAGCCGAGGAGGCATAGATAAACGGCGTTCCCGATTTTGCGCACCATTGCCATAAATCACAGGACAAACGGAAATTCGACTGAACGATCTTGTCAACATCGCGCTCGGTCGTTGCTGACACCGCCCCCATATGGATTATCGCCTCGACCCGTGTGGGCGAAACATCGAGAAAACTCAAAAGCTGCTCGGGCGCGATAATGTCATAGATTTCATGGGCTGCGATGTTACGCCACTTATCATCAGTCCCGAACCAGTCGCAGACGACGATTTCATGATGGCCCCGCCCGGCAAGGGCTGCAACGATGTTTGAGCCGATGAAACCGGCCCCCCCGGTGACGATGATCATCTCAGCATCCTGTTATCGCGCGCATTCCGCCGCCTAACGCGCAATGCGCGCGATGGTGTTTGTCGTGGAAAACCCATCCTCCAGATCGGCAAGATGGATACGGCCGCCATATGCGGCAACGATTTCATGCCCCACGACCTGCTCGACGGTATAATCGGCCCCTTTGACCAGCACGTCGGGCCTGATTGCCTTGATCAGCTCGATCGGGGTGTCTTCATCGAACAAAACCACAAGATCCACAGGCGCCATCGAGGCCAAAACGATTGCCCGCGCCATCTCGCTTTGTACCGGCCTGTCTTCACCCTTCAGCCGCTTGATCGACTGATCTGTGTTAAGCCCCACAATCAACCGGTCGCAGGTTGCCCGCGCCTGCCGCAACAGCGACACATGGCCCGGATGAACCAAATCGAAACAGCCATTGGTGAAGCCGATCTTTTTACCGCGTGCGCGCCACTTGTCGGCCATTTCCACCGCGCGGGTGACATTGAGAATTTTGGCTTCGGCGCCTTCCAGATCAGCGGTGTGAAGGACACCTGCCAGATCTTCACGGTAGACGACCGCCGTGCCGGCCTTGGAAACGGCAAGCCCGGCCGCCGCATTGGCAAGCGCAACCGCATCTTCCATCGGCGCCCGGGCGGCAAGCGCGACCCCAAGCGTTGCGACGCATGTATCACCTGCCCCTGATTCATCGAATACTTCAGGCGCGCGGGCCGCAAGATGCAGCACATCCATGCCATCGCGCACAAGCGTCATGCCTTTTTGCGCACGGGTGACCAGCACTGCACCACCAATCTGCATTCCCGCAACCCGGGCCGCAGCTTCAATATTGGCGTCATCACTGCATACAGCGCCAGTTGCAAGCGCAAGCTCACGCACATTAGGGGTCAGGATATCGACACCGGCATAGCGGCTGAAATCGTGACTTTTGGGGTCCGCGACAACAGGTTTGCCCGCCAGATTCGCAATCTGGATCAGTTGCTCCAAAGACTGGGTGGTCAGCATGCCTTTTGCATAGTCAGACAGAATAACGAGATCCGCCTCGGGCAATTCGGACCGAAAAGCCTCCAGGACCTGATTTTGCACATCGTCCTCAAGTGGCGCTTGCGATTCACGATCGGCACGCAGCAATTGTTGCGATCCAACAATATAGCGCGTCTTGGTGGTCGTTTGCCGCCCCGGCACAACGACAAGCCTGCTATCGACCTCAGGCCATTCACCAAGCAGCCGCGTTGCCTCATGCCCGGGTTCGTCATCCCCCATCACCGCAATCAGCGAAACCTGCGCGCCGAGCGCGGCGATATTGCGCACCACATTCCCGGCGCCACCAAGCATCGCATTCTCACGCAGCACGCGAATGACCGGGATCGGCGCCTCGGGCGAAATCCGCTCCACCTCTCCATAGATGAAGCGATCAAGCATCAGATCACCCACGCAAAGCAACCGCACATCGCTGAAACGTGGCATATGGACAGCCAATTGTCCTAACTCGCTCATACAGATTGGCTCGACTATCATCTTGAAAGTATCAGGCGGGCAATTCATCGCAGCATTTGCCCGATCTATCCATATCACCATGGGGTACGGCGATGATAGTGCCTTACGCCTTGTTCTTACCGTCAACCAGGTCAGATGCTTGCCGGATCGCGGCATTTTCCGCTTAACCGAAAATAAACCGCTCTCAAGCGACACTCTTGGAAGATTTCAGTCCCGACAGATTTCGAGACACGCTTTAGACGAATTGGAATCCGCCGTGCAACGGACCAGTTTCGAAAATCCGGCAAGCCACGAAGCCGCCCTGACCGACTACGCCACCCGTGTCGGTCAGCATCGCAAGGATCGCCGCGCGCTGCATATCCGGCTGTCACAACTATCGCGGGGCAGCCAGTTCGAACACCATATTCGCATCGCCATGAATACTTTCGATCCGTTGCTCAAACGGTTCGAGGGGCAGATCTTCCGCATGTGGAACAACGATCTGATTGTCACCGTCAAGGGGGCAAGCCTGGGACAGATGGATGAATATGCGATCCGTCTGCAATTCCTGTTTTCCGGTGATCCGAATATCGCCACCAGCGAGGAAGGCGATTTCCAGCTATGTCACTGGTATGAGATGGAAAGCGATTACCCTGCTTTCCGAAAGCTAGCGGAGACGTTTGAAAGCCAGGCTGCAAAGGAACGCGAGCGGATCGAGCAAACGCAATCATCCGGCACAGTCAATAGTCTGGACAATTCAGCGGCTGCGGTTGAACCGCTGACGCCGATCTTGCTGGAACGTTTTGAAAAGGCGCTGGGAACCGCAGACCTGTCACCGATGGTGCAGCAGCAGATGATTTGCGCCATACCCAAGGGCGGCGAACCGCAAGCAGTGATGGAGGAGTATTTTGTCTCCATCGCCGCGTTGCAGAAAAAATTCCTGCCGGGCGTCAATTGTCTCAGCGATAAATGGCTGTTTCAACGGATCTGCCAGCGGCTTGATTACCGGATGCTCACAGCCCTGCCCGAGCTTGTGCAGAAAGCGACTGTACCGCTGTCAATCAATATCAATGTCGCAACGTTGCTGTCGCCTGAATTTCTCAAATTCGACGAACGCTACCAGAGACTGACCGAACTTCCCCTGATCCTCGAATTGCAGAGCATCGATCTGTTCGGCGATATGGGAGCCTATATTTTTGCACGGGATTTCGTGCATGAGAGAGGCTATCGCCTGGCGCTCGACGGGCTGGACCAGATGACATTTCCGCTGATTGACCGGCGCAAGCTGAAACTGGACTTCCAGAAAATTCAGTGGAATCCGGAAATTCTCAGCGATATCCGCGCCAATAAACGCGAGGAATTCATTGCTGCCGTCAACAAGACAGGCGCGACGCGGGTCATTCTCTGCCGCTGCGATGATCAACGCGCCGTCGAGTTCGGCAAAAGCGTCGGCATCAGCCTTTTCCAGGGTCGCCACCTTGACCAAATGCTGCGGAAAAAAGCTGCCTAGCCCCGACCGATGCTAAGACGGCTGCTAAAATGCACGGCCCTCAGCGCGGCGCATGCTTTGCGAGTATGCGCTGCAGGGTCCGCCGGTGCATCCGTAATTTCCGCGCCGTCTCGGAGACATTCCGGTCGCATTGCTCAAAAACCCGCTGAATATGTTCCCAGCGGACGCGGTCAGCCGACATCGGGTTATCGGGCAACTCGCCAACACCCTGCTCACCTGCGGTCAGCAATGCCAACTCGATCTGGTCCGCGTCGGCCGGCTTGGCAAGATAATCCACCGCACCGCGTTTTATTGCCGCAACCGCGCTCGCAATATTGCCATAACCTGTCAAAACCACAGCACGGCAATCGGGCCTTACAGCTTCCAGCGCATCCACCACAGACAGCCCATTGCCATCATCAAGCCGCAAATCAACAATCGCATAAGCCGGTTTGACCTCTTCCGCCAGCGCGATGCCCGCTTCCACACTTTCTGCGGTGCTGACCAGAAACTCCCGCTCCGCCATGGCGCGCGCCAGGCGATCGCGAAACGGCTTGTCGTCATCGACAATCAGCAGGGTCCGCGATCCGTCATCATCTTCCAAATTCTCTTGCCCGGTATCAGACATATAGATCTTCCCTAATTTCCCGCGCCAACCAGATCGCTGATATTTGTTTCATCAATACTCAACACTTCAATCATCGGGCGCGGCCAAGCGATCGTCACGGCTGCGCCACCTGATTTGCGGTTTGCGAAACTGACCTGTGCACCTGTGCGTTCTAGCAAATCTTTGGCGATGAAAATACCCAACCCCATTCCTCCCTTTTGCCCGCGATCGAGACTTACGGCCTGCCCGTCAGCAGCGAAGCGCGACCGACGCGTCGTAAGATAAGGCTCCCCCACCAGCCCCATGATAGACGATGCGAAACCCGGACCATCATCGAGAATGCGCACACGCAGTTCCGCAGCGCTCCAAACCGCGTGCAGAATCACCTCGTTTTCAGCGAACTCGACGGCATTTTCAACAAGGTTTGACAGTGCATGCGCAAGCTCGGGGCTGCGCCGCACAAGCGGGGGCGGCTCCTCTTCAGATTTATTCGGCCCGGTCGCCCTGACCGTAATCCTGACACCCTGCGCTGCGGCATCAGCAGCGGGATAGACTTCCGATAAAATCTCGGTAATTGGCGCCACCGCCAGCATATCGGGATGTTCGGCGCTGCCCGGCCGGTGCGACAGTCGCGCCAGAATTTCGCGGCAGCGTTCGGCCTGCTCGCGCAGCAGGGTCAAATCCTCCCGCATGGGTCCGCTGGCGGCTGCACTATGCTCAAGCTCCCTTGCGACGACGGATATGGTGCCAAGTGGCGATCCCAGCTCATGCGCTGCGGCCGCGGCCAAAGCGCCCAGCGCCGATAATTGCTGCTGCCGGGCCAACGACATCTGGGTTGCGGCCAGTGCATCGGACATCCGTCTTGTTTCCGCTGCAACCCGCCATGCATAGGCCGACAGGAAAACCAGCCCCAAACTGATTGCCGCCCAAATACCCCCAGTGTAAAGCGCCGGCATGTTCAGCGTTTCTCCCACCCGCCAGGGCAGCGGTTCGTGCCAGAATGCCAGTAACGTGACGCATATGAAGGCCAGCCCGCCAAGCTGGACCGTGGCGCCGAGCGATAAAATCGTGGCTGATATCGTGACTGGCGCCAAAAACAACAGCGCAAAGGGATTCTGCAACCCCCCTGTCAGAAACAACAGCACGGCCAATTGCAGCAGATCATATCCAAGATAAATCCGCGCTTCCCGGCCGGTCAGTCTTTTGGAGGCGGGATATCTGAATGTCAGAACGACATTGAGCCACCCCGAGGCCGCGATCGCCGCCAAGACCGGGTAAAGCGGCAATGTGAAACCGAGCCCGAAATAAACAAATATGACCGCCGCAACCTGCCCTGCCACCGCAAGCCAGCGCAGATTGACAAGCGTGCGCAGACGGATGCGCAGCGGTGCCATATTTTTTGCCGCGTCACTCACTATCACGCACACGCGCTGGCGCGATCGACAGCTTCGCTATTGCACGGGAGGCTGTCCAACCAGCCCGCCTTTGACAAAATTTGTTTCACCCTATGCTTTATCCATTCCGCTTACCCAGGAATGTTCCATTCTTCCATCGCGGCGGAAGAAAAACGATGATTTATCGCAATTTATGTCGATGCGTGTTCTGTTTGTCCGCCATGCTACTATCGGCATGTCATCATCATGTTCTGTGAGTCCCGGTCCGCCAATGCCAATTCCTGAAACAGACCCGAAGCCGGTCATCAGCGTCACCAATCTCAGCAAACGCTTTGGAACGGTGGAGGCGGTCAGCGACATCAGCTTCACGGTCGCGGCAGGCTCCATCACTGGCCTTTTGGGCGGCAATGGCGCGGGCAAGACAACAACAATCGCCATGCTGCTTGGCCTTGTCGAACCGACCAGCGGACAGATTGACATTTTAGGGCATGCCGTACCCAAACAACGCCATCAGGTGCTGCACCGAATGAATTTCGAATCGCCTTATGTCGATCTGCCGCATCGGCTCACCGTTGCCGAAAACCTGCGCGTTTATGCAATGCTTTACGGCGTTCGCCACACAGAAGCACGCATTCGCGAATTATGCGAAGACCTGGACCTGACAGCATTACTGAACCGTCCGGCGGGGCAGTTATCGGCCGGCCAGAAAACCCGGGTCTCACTGGCAAAGTCGCTGATCAATGCGCCAGAGCTGTTGCTGCTTGACGAACCAACCGCCTCTCTTGATCCCGATACCGCCGACTGGGTACGCGGCTATCTTGAAAATTATTGCACCCGACATCATGCCTCAATCCTGCTTGCTTCCCACAATATGGCCGAGGTGGAACGCATGTGTGACAATGTGCTGATGATGCGCACCGGCAGGATTGTCGACCAAGGCACGCCAGCGGGTTTGATCGCCCGCTATGGCCGGCAAAATCTCGAGCAGGTATTCCTTGATATCGCGCGCGGCACCGGGCATGCGGCTCAATCGGAAGTAGCGGCGACACGCCAATGACGGAACAGCGCGACACCCCGCCCGAAACCGGATTTGTGTCCAGGGTTGCCGTGACGCCTGTCTCGCAAAGCATGACGGCATGGCGGCGCATTGCCGCCATGATATTGCGTTACAGCTACCTGATCAAAGGGTCGTGGCCACGCCTGCTTGACCTTTGGTACTGGCCAACATTGCAGATCGTCCTTTGGGGCTTCATAACCGGCTTTCTGGTGGAAAACAGCAGTTTTTTCGCGCAGGCGACCGGCATTCTGCTCGGCGCTGTCATGTTATGGGATCTGCTGTTCCGTGGACAGATGGGTTTTGCCCTGTCGTTCTTTGAGGAAATGTGGTCGCGAAATCTGGGCCACCTGCTCGTCAGCCCGCTGCGGCCACGGGAACTGATCGCGGCACTGTTGGCTATGAGTGTGATCCGGACAATTGTCGGGGTTGCCCCCGCGACAGTCCTGGCAATCTGGTTTTTCGGGTTCAATCTTTATGCGCTTGGGCTGATGCTCATCGCATTCTTCATCTGCCTGATCATGGCAGGGTGGAGCATGGGGTTGCTTGTCTCGGGACTGGTTCTGCGGTTCGGCATGGGGGCGGAAAGCCTTGCCTGGGCGTTGATATTCGGCATTGCACCGCTTTGTGCGATCTACTACCCCGTCGCCAGCCTGCCCGACTGGATCCAGCCACTATCCTGGGCGCTGCCGCCCTCCCACATCTTTGAGGGCATGCGCGCAATTCTGATCGATCAGACAGTGCGCTACGATCTGCTGCTGTCGGCCATCCTTCTTGATCTGGCATATTTCAGCGCGGCGTGCTGGTGGTTCATGCACTGCCTGAAGGTCGCCCGAAACGAGGGCAAGTTACTGCAAATTGGTGAATAGGGTGAGGGCCGGACATCGCCCGCGCGCATCGTAAATTTCCGGGCGTACCGCTAATTACCTGCGCCGCGGATATCACCTGAACCGAGCGGTCGCGTCTCGCCAATCGCCATCACCCAGAGATCCTCCTGCCGATACCCCTGCTGCGCGCCGGCCGCCAAAAATCTCTGCGGCGGTTCGAATGCAGGTTCTTCGGTCAAGCCTACCGTTCCCCAATGCATGCCGATTATCGCGCGCGCGCCGATATCCTTGCCGATCTGCACCGCCTCCTCAGGCGTTGCATGGGAGGCACGCATGATCTTGCGCGGCGCATAGGCGCCGATCCCGATCATGGCAGCATCAAACGGGCCATACCGCTCGCCAATCGCGCGGAAGACTTCCCCATAGGCGCTGTCACCACCGAAAAACAGCTGCCGATCTGCCCCGCATATCGAAAAACCCGCCCATAATGTCCGGTTTGTGTCACGTGCATTGCGGCGCGACCAATGCACGACCGGCAAGGCGGTGATCGTGACTTCATCGATAGTCGTTTTCTCGTCCCAGTCCAGCTCGATCACCCGCTGAAAGCCACGCTTGAGGAAGAATGCGCCAAGCCGCAGCGGCGCGATAACCTGGATATGCTCCTTATTCGGCAATCGCGCCAATGTCTCTTCATCCAGATGGTCATAATGATTATGACTGATCAGCAGAATGTCGATCGGCGGCAGGTCTTCGATTGCAATCCCGCTATCGACATAGCGTTTCGGCCCGAACCGCCCCGGCCCTGCATAATCGCTCAGATAAGGATCGGTGATGATCGTCTTGCCGGCAAGCCGGATCAGAAAGCTGGCGTGACCAAGCCAGGTGATGCTGTCAGCGCCTTCCATATCGCGCAGCATCGCGACAGCCCGCTTCTGCGGCACCACATGTCCGTCGGGTATCGCGACCGGCTGGCGCCCCTGTCGTGTCATACGCGTGAAAAAGCGCAGCATGGTGGGAACATCCACCTCACGCCGCGGACTGCCCGGCGGGTTTCGAAACAATCCGTTGGGCAGATGATGGAAAGGTCTGCCTTCGGCGGCTGGCTGATGGTCGGGTACGCGGCGAGGATTCCCCCTCAACATCCGCCGGTTTCGCGCTCTGATCTGAGCTATCATGTCGGTACAAACGTCTCCTGCATCGCCGCCTCCAAATTCAGCCAGCGCCGGTTGAAACCACTATAACCGGCCCAGACTTATTTGGGAGCCGCGTCGGATATTTGAAGGGGAAACCTCCAAGTTCCAAGCCTAACGCCAAAACATTACGGCTCTGTAACCGCAACCTGCCAGGTTGAGCCAGTAGCAAGAACATTGCCCTTAACCAGAAGACGATGAGTTACCGGTTCGACGCCTGTTCCAGCCGATCGACGATACGTCGCTTCCGCGCGTCACGCGCATGCCATAAGGCCGTATGCCCCGCATAATCAGTGGCATTGACATCGGCACCTGCCTCCAGCAGCAACCGCACGGATTCCAGTGAACCGGACCGTGCTGCCTTCATCAGCGGCGTCTCCCCCTGCCGGTCGGCAAGATTTGCATCGGCCTCATAGGATAGCAGGACAGCAATCATCGCCGGTGCACCGATTTCAGCGGCTGCGACAAGCGCGGTCTTGCCTGTCCGCCGGTCATACAGGTCAGGCTTTGCGCCTTTTTCAAGCAGGAATTTAAGAACAGACAGGTTGCCATGCTGCGCGGCCATGACAATTGCGGGATCCCCGCCCCGGCTGCGGCTGTTGACGCTTTGCCCTTGCAGCAACGCAGCACGCGCATCGGCGATAGTACCTGACTTTGCCGCCTCAATAATCTCGGTATCAGGGAAGCCTTGCGCAAGAACGGGAGCCGCTAAAAAGGGCGCCCAAATCAGGAAAGACCAAAGCAAGAAAATGCGTCGTGTCATTACTATCCATCCAACTTTCCGGACTACCCATCCAACTTTCCGGCACGACCTGGCAGTGCACACCCCTGATGCCAACCGACGGTACCGGGTCGTTCTGTCACAGATGTCAGCCTGTCATAGATCATGACACAGACTGAAATCCAGCTTATATGCAGACTAAGACGACATGCCTGCCCAGCGCGCGACATGATAACATAAACCATATCGGCATTTCACGCCGCCTTGGCGGATGATTACGCCGATTACGGCCCCGGAAGTAAGCACCATGAAACGTACAATCCTGCTGGCATTCATCGCATTGTTCGCAGCCATAGGCGGGTTCCTGATCTGGCAGATATGGAATGGTGGACAAACCGCACGCGCGCCGCAGACATCGAGCGGCACGGCACTCATTGGCGGGCCGTTCAGTTTGACAGACCATCGCGGCCAGCCGGTAACAGAGGCGCAGCTACAGGGAAAGTACACCCTGATTTATTTCGGTTATTCCTTCTGTCCCGATATCTGCCCGACTGAATTGCAGGTTATCGGCGCGGCACTTGACCAGTTGCAACTGCAAGCGCCTGACAAATCCAGTAAATTGCAGGCGTTCTTTATCACTGTTGATCCCGAGCGCGACACCCAGGCTGTCCTTGCCGACTATGTTCCGCATTTCCATCCCAAACTTGTCGGGCTGACCGGAAGCACGGAAGAAATCGCTGCCGCAGCCAGGGCCTATCGCATCTATTACGCGAAGGTCGATCCGGAAGCCGGCGCGCCAGCCGATTACTATTTCATGGATCATGCCAACCTGATTTATCTGATGGGACCAGATGGTGGGTTCCTGACGCATTTCAGCTATGGCGTTGACGCCAACGCATTGACGCATCGCCTTATCGCTGAAATCAACTAGCTGCAGCCAACCCGCGCAAGGGAAGTTGCCGCGGCCTAAAGCTGGTCGCTGCGACTTTCCAGCGCTTCCGCGCTGACAATTTCAACTGAGGAACGATTGGGCAGACGGATAATATCGCCCCGCTTCAATTCGCTCAGCACGCGGCTGACCGTCTCGGTCGTCAGTCCCAGATAATCAGCGATGTCACCGCGAGTCATGGGGAGCGGAACCAGCAACCCGCCATTGTCGCCACGCGCGCAGTCACCATGCCGCCGCGCCAGCGATAACAGAAAAGTGCTGACCCGCTCGGCCGCTGTCTTGCGGCCAAGTAACAAGGCATGCTCTTGCGCCTGCATAAGCTCGTCAGAGGCAATCGACAGCATCCGCTGCAACAGGCCGGGAAATTGCTGCATGAGCTTATCAAGCCCGGTTCGGGGAAAACCGCATAATACCGCGTCATCAATCGCCTCGGCGGAACAGCTATATAATTCGCCGCTGGCGATACCGACAAAATCGCCAGGTACAAGAAAGCCCGTGATCTGCCGCCGCCCGTCACTCAGCAATTTGTAGAGTTTGACATGCCCCGATATCAGATTATAGCCGGAAATGGCAGCACTACCCTCATGAATGATTGTCTCACCGGTGCCGTACCGCCTGGTCACACTGATTTCATTGAGACGGCCAATTTCATTGTCACTCAACGCCGCACACAGAGCCTGCTGGCGCACAGGGCAAGCAGCACAAGGGGCGTTGCTCGCATTTTTCCCCTCGCTAAAAGCCGGTCTGTTTGTCGTTGCACGCTGCATGCCGACTGGCCCTTTTCTCTCAACTATGGTGCAGTTCCCGTATGGAAATTCAGGCTAGCATATCCTGCGCTGTCCCCGAGCGGTTTTTTGACTGCACCATAAACAGACAATAATCTCAATATAGAGTATCAGTTGCAAAGTCTTTACGGTCTTGCTGCGGCTTCCGGTCGCATATAGGCAGGGTTAACGGGCGTGCTAGCAGCATACTCGTCGAACGGATGAGACGATCCGGCTGTAAAAAGACAGCAGCCGGCGCATCAACAGGCAGGCCCTTTCAAGGGTAAGACGTCATGCATAAGATTTCTTTGCGAAATGATGCCTATGCTGTCGACATCCTGCCTGCGCTGGGCGGGGCCATCAGCAGTTTCCGCGCCTGCGCCGCCAACGGTGAGGAATTTGACCTGCTGGCGCCGGCAGACAATGTCGCGGATGACACGAACACGCGGTTTGCCGCACAGCCGCGCCTGCCTTTCATCACGCAAACCGCGGCATTGCAGGCCAATGGAGGCAATATCGCAAACAGCCCCTGGACCGTGCAGGACGCTTCAGATGTTCGGGCAACACTGACCTGCTACTTTCCGCCACTGACAACCGAGCAACCCTGGGAATTCCAGCTGTTGCAACGCATCGTCATTCAACCCGAAGGTCTGCAAATCTATCTGGCGCTGACCAATATCGGCAAGCAGCCGATACCGGCCCGGCTTGGCATGGCCCTCCGGCTTCAACCAGCGGCTGATATCCGTTTTGGTGGCATTGCGAATTTGCCGGACGCCTTACCCTGCTGGGTCGGGCTTGCGGCACCGAACTGTCACGGGGAAATTAGCTGCCCGTCATGCCCTTTTGATCTGGCAATCGAGACAGACGCCAGTCTTTCCGCATTGTGGCTTGAGACCGCAGATTGCGCCCCCACCCCTAAAAGCGCCCCGCAAGCAGTGGCTGGCGCTGGCCCGGCGATGCTTGCGCAAGCCGATAGCTGTGCCGGGCAATTACAATTATCGGCGCGTTTGAAGACCGCCGGACGTTGACGATATGCCCATTGGCTGTCCGCGCCGCGCGATTTTCTGTTGCAGCACGGTATAGTTGCCCCAAAATTACAATTAAAGGCGGCCATGCGGGCAAAGACAGGGGTGCGGGGTGAAAACGCGCAAATCGCGCGAAATGGAGGTACAGCAATGAGAATTGGCGTATTGACCGGCGGCGGAGATGTTCCCGGTCTTAATCCTTGTATCAAGGCAATTTCCCGCGCGGCAGCGGAACTGGGCTGGGACGTTGTCGGTTTTCGCCGCGGCTGGGCAGGTCCGCTTAACATAAACCCTGACGATGCTGACAGCGAGCAGCGCTGGCTCATGCCACTTGACGTCGCGCACACACGCACCATCGATCGAACCGGCGGCACGGTGCTGCATACCTCGCGGACCAATCCCGGCAAGGTCAAATCACAGGACTTGCCGGACTTTTTGCGGCATAGCAGCTTTCCGGAAAATGCTGACGGCACGATCGACTGCACCGCGCATGTGGAGCGGGTGCTTGATCATCTCGGGATCGATGCGCTGTTTCCGATCGGCGGTGACGACACATTGTCCTATGCAGCGCATCTGCATCGCCAGGGGCTGAAAATCATGTCGATCCCGAAAACCATGGATAATGACGTATTCGGGACCGATTACTGCATCGGGTTTTCCACCGCAGTCAGCAGGTCCGTTGAATTTATCACCGCATTACGCACGCCCTCGGGCAGTCACGAACGCATCGCAGTCATCGAACTTTTTGGCCGCAATTCAGGCGAGACGGCGCTGATGTCAGGGTTTCTGGCGGATGCCGACAGGGTTGCGATCCCCGAATGTCCGGTGAATATCGACAATCTGGCACGACAGATCAGTGCGGACCGCGACCGCAACCCGTCACGCTATGCGATACTGGTTGTATCCGAAGGCGCCATGCTGGAAGGCGGCGATGTCATTGAATCGGGTCCTGAAGATGCTTATGGGCACCGTAAGCTCGGCGGTATCGGCACCCTGTTCAGCGCCGAGCTGAAAAAACGTACCGGCATCAATATCATCAACCAGTCCCTGGCCTATCTGATGCGCGCGGGCGCACCCGATTCGCTCGACCGCATGGTTGCGAACGCCTATGGCACGATGGCGGTTCAGCTTCTTGCGGATGGCGTTTCGGGAAAGATGATGGCGCTGCATGACGGCAATTACAGCTTTGTGGACAGCGATAGCTGCATCAAGGGCGAAAAACGGGTCGATGTGCCGCAACTTTATGACCGCGACCAGTATCGCCCGCGGATCGCACAAATACATGACAAACCGATGTTCCTGTATTGAAGACTGCCAGCGGGAACAGATCGCGGCGGCCGGCGCGCATGGCCGCCGCAGATGACAATCCACGCAATTAGGCTACACTAACAACGGCCAAATCGGCGGCAACAGAACAGGCTGCCCGCCGGGACAACAAATCACCGCTACAGTTTCCACGTGGAGAGTTTTATGGAAGCGCTGACCGACCCGTTAATCTGGTCCAGCCTGCTGACGCTGACGCTGCTCGAGATTGTTCTGGGCATCGATAATCTTATCTTCATCTCGGTGCTGACATCGCGCCTGCCCGAAGAACAGCGGCCAAAAGCCCAAAAACTGGGGCTCGCGCTGGCGCTGCTTTTCCGCATTGGCTTGCTCGCGAGCATTGTCTGGATTGTCGGGCTGACCGCGCCGCTGTTTTCGATTGGTGATTACGTGGTTTCCTGGCGCGACCTTATTCTGGTGGGTGGCGGGTTATTCCTGCTTGCAAAGGGCACCTTTGAAATTCATGACACGGTGGAAGGGGAAGGCCACACTGCAAACCCGGTGGGCAAGGCCGCGGCAAGCTTTCTGTCGATCGCTATTCAGATTGTCGCGCTTGATATCGTCTTTTCGCTTGATTCAGTGATTACAGCGGTCGGCATGACCGATAATCTGCCGGTCATGATTACGGCTGTATCGATCGCGATCGTTATCATGATGATCGCGGCGACACCGGTTGGCAATTTCATCCAGCAGCACCCGACAACCAAGATGCTCGCCTTGAGCTTTCTGCTGCTGGTCGGCATGGCACTGATCGCAGACGGGCTGCATTTCCATATTCCGCGCGGCTATATCTATTTCGCCATCGCCTTCTCGATTTTTGTGGAGGTACTTAATCTGATGGCCACATCGCGACGCAAAAGAAAACGCGCCGCCCAGCATCAGGCGGAGACGACATCGGCATGAACGATCCCGGCAGAACCGTGCGTCCCGTAACAGATATCACCGACTATCATGCGCATGTTTACTATGACGAGGGCACCAGCAAAGCGGCAGCGCAACAATTGCGCGCGGCCATTGTCGCAGCAGGTTTCGAAGTCGCGCTGGGCCGCTGGCATGACGATCCTGTCGGACCGCATCCGGTGGGCAGCTTTCAGATTGCATTCGCCGCATCGGATTTCGCCTCGCTTGTTCCCTGGCTGGCCCTCAATCATGGACAGAACGCGGTTCTCATTCACCCCAACACAGATGATCCGGTTGCGGACCATTCGGATCATGCGCTGTGGCTGGGCAGGCAACTGGAGCTTGATATTCCGCTTCTCAAGCGGTTGCTGGCAAAATTCCGCGCATCGGAGAAGGACGACACGGCATGACGCTGAAAATGCCGGCGCCCGAACCGCATATCCTCGCCAGCCGGGACAATCTGATCGCGAAGCTGAGAAGCATCGTACCCGATGGCGTGATCGATCGCGAAAACGAGTTGCGGCCCTATGAAAGCGATGGCCTGACCGCTTATGCGCAACTCCCCTTGCTTGTCGTACTGCCCGAAACGGTTGCGCAGGTGTCGGCCATCCTGAAATTATGCGATGAGTTGCAGGTCAAGGTGGTGCCGCGCGGGGCGGGCACGTCCCTGTCGGGTGGCGCGCTGCCGCTTGCTGACGGTGTATTGCTCGGCATGGCGCGGTTTAACCGGATTACCGATATCGATCTGGAAAACCGTTGCGTCACAGCCCAGCCAGGGGTCACCAACCTGGCGATTACCGAAGCGGTTACCGATGCGGGGTTTTATTATGCGCCGGACCCTTCCAGCCAGATAGCCTGTACGATCGGAGGAAATGTTGCGGAAAATAGCGGCGGCGTTCACTGTCTTAAATACGGGCTGACAACCAATAACATCCTTGGCGTCGAGCTTGTGCTGATGAATGGAGAGGTCATCAGGCTTGGCGGCAAACATCTCGATTCAGCAGGGCTCGACCTGCTCGGGGTGCTATGCGGCTCGGAAGGCTTGCTGGCGGTTATCACAGAAGTCACCGTTCGCATCCTGCCGAAACCTGAAACCGCGCGCGCCCTGTTGATCGGATTTGCGGCGAATGAGGCAGCCGGTGCCTGTGTTGCCGAAATTATCGGCCACGGGATCATTCCAGCCGGGATGGAGATGATGGATAAACCGGCAATCCACGCGGCGGAGGATTTTTGCCAGGCCGGCTATCCGCTTTCAGCCGAGGCGTTGCTGATTGTCGAGCTTGATGGAACCGCCGCGGAAGTTACCGAGTTGACCTCACAAGTCAGGGCCATCGCCGATCGCTGCGGCGCGCAATCGGTTTCGGTCAGCCAGAATGAAGCCGAACGGCTGTCATTCTGGGCCGGGCGCAAGAACGCCTTCCCTGCCATTGGCCGCATTTCGCCTGACTATTACTGCATGGACGGAACGATCCCGCGCGGCAAACTGCCTGAAACCCTGCAACGCATGCAGCAACTATCCGCCAGCTACGGATTGCGGGTCGCCAATGTCTTTCATGCCGGCGACGGCAATCTGCACCCATTGATTTTGTATGATGCGAACAAACCCGGCGAGCTTGCGAAAGCGGAAGCGTTCGGTGCCGATATCCTCCGTCTGTGTGTGGAGATGGGGGGCGTGCTGACCGGCGAGCATGGGGTTGGCGTGGAAAAACGCGATCTGATGCCGACGATGTTCGACACGCAGGACCTTGACCAACAGCAAAGACTGAAATGCGCGTTCGACCCGGACAGCCGCCTTAATCCCGGAAAGGTATTTCCGACGCTGCATCGCTGTGCCGAGCTTGGCCGGGTCCATGTTCACGCGGGCAAGACACGCTTCCCGCATTTACCGCGTTTCTGATTCAGGGATCTAAGACGGATATGAACAGCAACGCCGCTCAGGCCAGCAGCTTCGAAACATATCCAGGCAACGCAAAAGCTGCCTTATGTACGGCCGGTGTGTAATATTGCGTATCGAGGTTGGCGCTGCGAAACCGCACATCGAGCTTATCGGCACTAACCGAACGCAGGGCCTTGTTATCAGTCGCCCAGCCAAATGCCATCGGTCCCCCGACATAGGTAGGCACTGAGGCAAGATAGCAGGACACGTCGGCAAATATCGGACGCAGGAAATTGACCGTCTGCTGCAATTCAGATGCCTGCATGAACGGTACACCGTTTTGCGTCACCAAAATGCCGCCTTCATTCAAAGCGGCATGACAACGTTCGTAAAAACTCCTGGTGAACAGGACCTCGCCCGGTCCGATCGGATCGGTCGAATCGACGATAATGAGATCGTATTTCGGCCCATCCTGTCCGACAAAAGCGTAGCCATCGCCGATTACCAGATCCGTGCGCGGATCCTCGAATGCATCTTTGCAGATTTCCGGAAGATATTTCTTTGAAAACTCAATGACGGCAGCGTCGATTTCCACCATTGTCACGGTTTCGACCGTGCGATGCTTGAGTACTTCCTCCAGCATGCCGCCATCGCCACCACCGATAATCAAGACACGGCGCACCGCGCCATGCGCCAGAATCGGCACATGGGTCAGCATCTCGTGATAGATGAACTCGTCCCGGGTTGTTGTTTGCAGAACCGTATCGAGCGTCAGCACCTTGCCGAATTTGGCATTCTCAAACAGCACAAGATGCTGATGCTCGGTCTTGCTTTCATAGAGGATATTTTCAGCACGCAACCCCAGACGCAACGCGTCATGAAGTTGTTCGTACCGCCAATCTCCACTCATAGGCCCCTGCCCCGCAACCTTTCTTCAACGGTCACAACTTCAGGCGCGAATGCCTTGCGCAAGACATCGACGGCCAGATGCGGCTTGGCGGCACCGCACATAAAGACATCAAATGCGGCAAAGCCATATTCCGGCCAAGTATGCACACTGATATGCGATTCAGCCAGAACCGCAACGCCTGACACGCCGCCATTAGGCGTGAAGTGGTGCAGATGGATATGCAGTAAGGTCGCCCCTGCCGCAGTCACACAATCACGTAATACCGCATCGATATATTCCTTGTCGTCGAGGCGGTGCGCCTGACGCAGGTCAATCAACAAATGCGAACCGGCAAACCGCTCGCCGTCCCGTTCGATCAGGAAATCCTTACGCTCTTCCACCTGCTCTCCGGCCGGAAGCACCGGTCTAGGATTTTCCAGACACGGCTCGGCCACCTTCGTGCGCGCCTTGGCGGGCATCGTATGGAGCTTTGTATCGAGGGTCTGGAATTTATGGGAAAGCGTGGCGGACAATCTTAAATACTCCCGCTGAAATGTGAACGAAAGCACGCAACAAGGGGCGCTTGTTATGCCCGGAAACCCTAAAGATCAAGCAAAACTTGCCCGGCTTCCCGAGCCAACTCCTGATTTTTAACATCAACCCATTGAGGGGGCTAATAAATTCCCTTTTCAAAACGCGCAAAATTCAATCGTCTTCGCAGCACCATTGCCCCATTCAACAACCGGAGTACCGCCTGACTTTACATCCTTGCGCCGTGCAAAGCCTATCGCCCCGGCCGCCTTCACTATTAGCCATAAAATTCTGCTGATCCATTGTGGTGCGCTCATGCGTTTTTCCTGTCGGGCGTTCCTGCAAGCACCACTCCCGATTGTCATCCCACGCCAAATCTTACATTCCCTATACACCTGATGGAACCATGGCAGGCATGACGCGCCGGCAGACATCAAATGCCGCCTCCGAAAATGCCGCCTCCGATGCCAGGCACAGCAACATTTTGCTGCAGTGCAGATACCGTCAACTTCTCCCTTAACGCCAGCACTCAAAGTACCGGCAGGCCACCCGCATAGCGGGAACTGCCTTTCACCCTTCACCCACGAACGCCGCACAGCCTGCATATCTCTGTACGACTCCTGCAAATTCGTGATGTGCAGCTTCAAAGAGATAATTTTGGTGCCCACAGTTGTCCAGATGTGACAGGCCCGCATGAAGCTGCGTCCGAGCATACTCCTGATGCGCCGCATCTGACCTTTAATGCGCCGCATCTGGTGCAATTCTACAACAGTTGCCTAAAATCAAATAGTCATTAAAAAAAATGTCTAGACTCATTATTAGACTGTATATTAGTTGTCATAAAAATTACCTTTTATTGAATAGGTTATCGAATTTTGGGCAAGACGGGTTTAGGAAGCTCGAGCAAAGCGCGGCAAAAGAACAAATGCGCATCCGCTGGAGCAGCCCCCCGATTGCTGGTCAGACAGTGCTGAAATTGTGGTTGTGAGGCCCCTCAAGCTGTTTGCAAGAACTTCTGGTCAATTGGACCGCGTGCTTGCGAACTCGATGCTCAGCTAAGCATCGAATCATCCTTGGTGACAATTTGTCATCATGCCTCACACAGACTTGGCGGCTTGCTACTCATAGCAAGCCGCCACTTTTTCGCAATTCCCGCCAAGCTGCCCATTGCCCAAAAGTTCGCGGTTAAAAAAAGCAACTTGCATGGGAGGCATGTATGTCAATTCAGAACGCAAAACGCAGCGCCAGCTCCACTGGCTCATCATCTCGACAGAACCTCAGAACCGGTGTGGCAATTGCCGCTATCGCTATTGCCGTCGGCGCGCCCGCGGCAAATGCGGCGGAATTTCAAATGGGAGAGGTTCAGGGTTTCGTCGATACGGTCGTATCGGCCGGCGCCTCCATCCGGACAAGCGCGCGAGATTGCGAAAATGTCAGCTCCGCCAATGGCGGCTGTCCGGACCTGGATGCAGCCGGCCTGTTGCCCTCGAATGGCGGCGCAACCAACGGTGATGACGGCAATCTGAACTATGATCAGTGGGATGTATTTTCCGCGGCCTTCAAGGCGACATCCGAAGTGCAGCTGGGCTGGCGGAACTTCACCGCTTTTGCGCGCGGCACAGCTTTCTACGATCCGGCGGTGACAAATACCGATTTCCGCAATCTGGAAGATGCCCAGCGCAGCGAAATCGCGCAATCGGCGAAAATGCTCGACTATTTCGTTTCCGGCAGCTTTGAAGTCGGCAATCAGCCACTTGATGTGCGTGTCGGCAACCAGGTGATCAGCTGGGGCGAAAGCACCTTCATCCAGAATGGCATCAATGTCATTAATCCCATCGATGTCGCAGCTGCACGCAAGCCGGGCTCTGAAATCAAGGAATTCTTTACTCCTGTGCTCGCGGCGCATGCCTCACTTGGTCTGCCCAACAATCTGAGCCTTGAAGGCTTCTATCAGTTCAAGTCCGACAATATCGTCCCTGATCCGTCTGGCACCTTCTTCAGCTCTGCTGATATTGTCGGCCGCGGCTCGCAGCCGCTGAAATCAGGCAGCAATGATTTTGGCGATGACATGGTGCAGGACCCGGTGATCGGCGGGGTCGCGGTTCCCTCCAACCCGTTCGCTGTCGGATTGCCTGGCCAGCGGACTTCCGCGCATATCGCGCGCGCCAATGATGTGAACGCCAAAGATGGCGGTGAATATGGGCTTGCCTTGCGCTACTATGCGGAAAACTTCAATCAAGGGACGGAATTCGGCGTCTACTTCCTGAATTATCACTCCCGGCTGCCGATCCTTCAGGTTTCGATGTCCAATCCTGCAGCAGCCTTCAGCAACCAGTCCGGAACGAATTTTGGCGCACTCGGCGCAGGTTTCGGTTTCGGCACGGGCCCCGGCGGCGCACTTGTTGATGCGTTCGAGGTTGGCGAAACTCTGTGTAACCTCGCCATCGCGCCCGTTGCGGGCGGTGCGCCAGTGTCTTTGCGTGCGCCTGGCGGACGCGCCAACTGGGTCCTGAGCTCGACGCGA
>CALAQW010000029.1 GCA_937888955.1 uncultured Alphaproteobacteria bacterium
CGGTGTGCGGCTTACGCCTGGTCAACACGCTCGACCCGACGCGCAACCTCTCAAACATCACCTTCAACAATGCCCCGGCGGAACTCGTCGGCGCGGAAGGCAGCGGTTGGTCGACCATCCGGCAGGTACTTGACCGGGCGGCTGTTCTGACGGCGTTCGAGCAGGTTGGCGGTGCCGACGCCGCGCTGCAAACGGCGAAGGAATATGCGCTGGGCCGCTATGCGTTCGGCCGGCCGATCGCTTCGTTCCAGGCGATCAAGCACAAGCTTGCGGATATGTATATCAAGAACGAGCTTGCCCGTTCGAACAGCTATTACGGCGCCTGGGCGCTGTCGACCAATGCGCCGGACCTGCCCGCAGCGGCAGCCGGTGCGCGGATTGCCGCAACCGACGCGTTCAACTTCGCGGCCAAGGAAAACATCCAGACCCATGGCGGCATGGGCTTCACCTGGGAATTCGACTGTCACCTGTTCTACCGGCGGGCAAAACTGCTCAGCGTTTCTTTGGGCAGCGCGCTGTCCTGGAAAGACAAGCTGATTACCGAGCTTGAAAAGCGCAACGCAGCCTAGACAATCCCGCATATCAGGAGACAGATAAATGGATTTCGAAGATACACCGGAAGAAGCCGAATTCCGTGCCGAAGTACGGGCATGGCTTGAGGCGAATGCACCCAAGAATGCCAGCGCCAATGCATTCAGCGCCGATTTGAATGAAAAAGAGGCACTGAAGATCGCCAAGGAATGGCAGGCCAAAAAAGCCGAGGCGCGATACGCCAAAATCACCTGGCCGCGCGAAATCGGCGGCATGGGCGGCACACCGATCCAGAATGTGATCTATTCGCAGGAGGAGGCCAAATTCAATCTTCCCGGCGGGTTTTTCGACATCGGGCTTGGCATGTGCATCCCGACCCTGCTGACCCATGGCACGCCGGAACAGGCGGAGCGTTACACCAGGCCCGCCCTCTATGGCGAGGAAATCTGGTGCCAGCTCTTCTCCGAACCCGCGGCGGGCTCGGATCTGGCCGGCATTCGCACCCGTGCGGAAAAGGATGGCGATGAGTGGGTCGTCAATGGCCAGAAGATCTGGACCTCGGGCGCGCATTATTCCGATTACGGAATTCTGGTGACACGCAGCAACCCCGATGTGCCCAAGCATAAGGGGCTGACCTTCTTCTTCCTCGACATGAAAACGCCGGGTGTGGAAGTCAAGCCGATCAAGCAGATCTCGGGCGGCGCGAACTTCAACGAAGTTTACTTCACCGATGTGCGCATTCCCGATTCCCAGCGTCTGGGCGCGGAAGGCGATGGCTGGAAAGTCTCGCTCACCACGCTGATGAACGAACGCGCGGCAATTGGCGGCGGCGGCGGTGCGCTTGGCACCGACGAGCTTCTGAAGCTGTTCCGCGGGATCGAGATGCATGACGGCCCCGCGATCAACAACATGGCGGTGCGCGAACGCCTCGCGGATTGGTATGTGCAGGGTCAGGGTCTGAAATATACCCGCTTCCGCTCGCTTACCGCGCTCAGCAAGGGCCAGACACCGGGTCCGGAGAACTCGATCGGCAAGGCGGTCAGCGCCCCGCGCGGGCAGGATTACACCTCCTTCGCGCTGGAGCTGATGGAACTTGGCGGCATGATCACCGATCCCGATTTGGCCCCGCTCAAGGCCGGCTTCCAAAGCGGCTGGCTGTTTGCGCCGGCCATGCGGATCGCGGGCGGTACTGATGAAATTCTGAAGAATATCATCGCTGAACGCGTGCTCGGCCTGCCCGGCGAAATCCGGGTTGACAAGGATACGCCATTCAACGAACTGCCGACCGGGCACTAACCCCGGCGCGGCACACTTAAATCCGATCGGGAAGCACACGACCTGCCGACACGAGGGCGGTGGCCGCTTCCCGATCGATGCATTTGCCCATGATGCCCCCTCCCCGCAGCGCGGGTGGGCAGCGGCAGGTTCAGGAAAGCAGCATTTCTTATGGATTTTGAAGATACCCCCGAAGAAGCCGAGTTCCGCGCGCAAGTCAGCGCCTGGCTTGAGGAAAATGCCGGTAATTTCGATGAGGGGCGCGACCGCAGCCGGCCACTCAGGGGCCGTGAAGTCATCGAACGCTCCAAGGCCTGGCAGAAGATCAAGGCGGATGCGGGCTATGCCGCAATCACCTGGCCCAAGGAATATGGCGGCATGGGCGGCACGTCGATGCAGAACGTCATCTACGGACAGGAAGAAGCCAAATTCAACATGCCCGGCAATCTGTTCCTGATCGGGATCGGCATGGCGATGCCGACATTGATGGTGCATGGCACCCCCGAACAGCGCGAACGTTTCATCCGCCCCGCCCTTTATGGCGAGGAGGTCTGGTGTCAGCTTTTCTCCGAACCCGGCGCGGGCTCCGATCTTGCCAATGTGCGTACCCGCGCGGAAAAGGACGGCGATGAATGGGTCGTGAATGGCCAGAAAATCTGGACCTCTGGCGCACATTATTCCGATTGGGGCATTCTGGTCGCGCGGACCGATCCGACAAAGCCGAAACATAAGGGGCTAAGCTATTTCCTCGTCGATATGAAAACACCGGGGATCGAGGCGAAGCCGATTACGCAGATTTCCGGCGCGCATCATTTCAACGAAGTCTATCTGGAGAATGTCCGCATTCCCGACGCCATGCGCGTTGGCGCGGAAGGCGATGGCTGGCAGGTTGCGCTGACCACGCTGATGAATGAACGTCAGGCGGTCGGCAATATGGGCTCAAGCGTCGGGGTCGAGGAACTTATCACGCTTGCACGGCAGACCGAGCTTGGCGACGGCCCCGCGATCCGCAACATGGCCGTGCGTGAAAAGATCGCCGACTGGCATATTCAGGCAGAGGGGCTGAAATATATCCGTTTCATGAGCCTGACCGCCTTGAGCCGTGGTGAAACGCCAAGCCCGCGCGCCTCCATCTCGAAGGCGGTGAACGCACCGCGCAAGCAGGATCTGTCGGCCTTTGCGATGGAGCTGATGGATCTGGGCGGGATTATCCGCGACCGCGATCTGTCCCCCTTCCGCAGCCGGTTCCAGGAAGAATGGATCGCGGCACCCGGTATCCGGATCGCGGGCGGCACCGATGAAATCATGCGCAACATCATTGCCGAGCGGGTATTGGGCCTGCCCGGCGATGTGCGCGTCGACAAGGATACCCCATTCAACGAGCAGCCGACCGGGCTCTGAGACAAGACAGCCCGGCGATCGGCGAACGACAAGGGAGCTTGCGCCATGGATTTCGAAGATACACCGGAAGAAGCCGAGTTCCGCGCGCAGGTGCGCGACTGGCTCGACAAGAACGCCCCGCGCTACCCGCTCGGCACCCGGCCGACCATGGAACAATCCAAGGCCTGGCAGGCGGTCAAGGCCGAAGCCGGCTATGCGGCAATCACCTGGCCCAAGGAATATGGCGGCATGGGCGGCAAGTCGATGCAGAACGTCATCTACGGGCAGGAGGAATCGAAGTTCAATCTGCCCGGCGCCCTGTTCATCATCGGCATTGGCATGGCCCTGCCCACCATCATGGTGCATGGCCGCCCGGACCAGAAGGAGCGTTATATCCGAAAAGGTCTGTATGGGGAGGAGATCTGGTGCCAGCTATTTTCCGAACCCGGCGCGGGCTCTGATCTTGGCGGCATCCGCACCCGTTCGGAAAAGGATGGCGATGAATGGGTCGTGAATGGCCAGAAAATCTGGACGTCGGGGGCGCATTATTCCGACCTTGGCATTCTGGTCACCCGCTCCGACCCGACGGTTGCCAAACATAAGGGGCTGACATTCTTCATTGTCGATATGAAGACGCCGGGCATTACCGTCAAACGCATCAAGCAGATTTCCGGTGAAAGCCACTTCAACGAGGTCTTTTTCGAAAATGTCCGTATTCCGGACGAAAACCGTCTGGGCGCGGTTGGCGATGGCTGGAAAGTTGCCCTCACGGTTCTGATGAACGAACGCTCCGCTGTCGGCAGTATCGGGGTCAGCGTCGGCACCGAAGAACTCATCGATCTGGCGCGCGAGACCGAGCTGATCGACGGCCCCGCCATCAACAATATGGCGGTGCGCGAACGGATTGCCGACTGGCATGTGCAGTCACAGGGCCTGAAATATACCCGCTTCCGCTCCCTCACCGCGTTGAGCCGAGGGGAAACGCCGGGGCCGGAAAACTCCATCTCCAAGGCGGTCAGCGCGCCGCGCCGGCAGGATCTTGCGGGCTTTGCGGCTGAGTTGATGGATATGGGCGGCATCATCCGTGACCCGGATCTCGTGCCGTTCGCGGCAGGCTTTCAGGATAACTGGCTGTCTTCGCCCGGCATGCGGATCGCTGGCGGCACCGATGAGGTGATGCGCAATATCATCTCCGAACGGGTGCTGAAACTGCCTGGCGAAATTCGCGTCGACAAGGATCTGCCCTTCAACGAGCTGCCAACCGGCGCGGGGTGAATACTCAGCCGGTATGGATAATGATTTCCGGTCATGAGATTTCCACAGGGTTTGTTTTCGACGCGGCCTCTGACCAGCTATCCCACATATCAATCGGCGCGATCTGCTGTGAGTAAGGGGCAATCAACCGCCATCCCTTCTCCAGAAATGATGCGGAATCGATAAAGATCACATCTGAAGTCGGCCGATGCCCGCTGAAGTGGGCGTCATCCAACATCTTCAGGATCTCCCGTACGAAGACAGCGCGATTGGAAACTTTAGACCGCGAAATATCCTCAAGCACAGAAGTCATGTTATCGGTCAAAAGAGTGCATGCCCACGCAGCCACTTCCTGTTTCTTGACGTATCATGAAACAGGAAGTAATGATCTCTGATTTCCATTGGAGAGGAAAAATAGTGCAAGCGCGCGAAAAATTTGCAACGCAGATAAG
Organism: uncultured Alphaproteobacteria bacterium; assembly: GCA_937888955.1. Taxonomy (GTDB): domain Bacteria; phylum Pseudomonadota; class Alphaproteobacteria; order UBA11222; family UBA11222; genus CALAQW01. The sequence continues at coordinate 4,893 of CALAQW010000029.1, forward strand.
CAGCGACCTGCTCGCCGAATTGCGAAATCAGGCAAAGGAGGAGGGACGCCAGATTCAGTCCCTCGTCGAGGAAGCTATCGCGGCGCTTATCGAGGAACGCAGGCACGGCAAGGCGCGGACGCATGTCATGAGCGCCTATCAGAAGAGCCATTTCCGTTTTGCGCCGCTGTACGACAAACTCGCCAAGTGAGCCGCGACTATCTCACGATAGCCGATGTTCTTGCCATTCACGCGGATCAGATTGCGACATATGGCGGCACGGAAAGCGTACGCGATCCCGGACAACTTGAGGCGGCTCTGTTTCGCCCGCAATCCGGATATTATGCCGATATACTCGCTGAAGCTGCGGCGCTGTGGGAAAGCCTTTCCCAGAATCACCCTTTCGTGGATGGCAACAAGCGGACCGCTTTTGCGGCGATGTACACCTTCCTTTCTATCAATGGCGTCGAACTGACCGCCAATGCAGAAGAAACATGGACCTTCCTCTCGGAGCGATATGAACGCCACACCCTTACTTTCGAGATGCTTGACGCGTGGCTCCGCAAGAATACTCGCGCATCCTGAAAATTTCGCGATTACCGATTGGGGAAAATAACTGCCAATCGCGCGGTTATTTCGGCTCCGGCAGTGTTTGTGCGCGGGCTTCGTCCAGATAGCGGCAGCTTTGCACCGACAGGTCGTCGTTCAGTTCAAACACCAGCGGATTGCCGGTCGGGATTTCAAGCCCCGGAATATCCGCATCGCTGATATTGAGCAGATGCTTGCAAAGCGCACGCAGGCTATTGCCATGGGCCGCGATGACGAGATTCTCGCCCGCGCGCACATGCGGTGCGATTTCCACATCCCAATAGGGCAGCACCCGGTCGAGGGTTGTCTTGAGCGATTCGGTCGCAGGCAATTGCGCCGGGCTCAATCCCTTGTAACGCGGATCGAATTTGGGGTGCCGTTCGTCGTTCTCATCGAGCGGTGGCGGCGGTGTGTCGAAACTGCGGCGCCAGATATGCAACTGCTCCTTGCCGTGCTTCTCCGCTGTTTCCGCCTTGTTGAGCCCTTGCAGCGCGCCGTAATGCCGCTCGTTCAACTCCCACGCCTTGGTTTCGGGGATCCACATCCGGTCCATTTCCTCAAGGCATAACCACAATGTCCGGATCGCGCGGCGCAAAACCGAGGTATAGGCGCGGTCAAAGCTATAACCGCCCTCGCGCAGCAATTGCCCTGCCTTGCGCGCTTCTGCCACCCCCTGCTCGGTCAGCGGCACATCATGCCAGCCGGTAAACCGGTTTTCCAGATTCCATTGGCTTTGCCCATGGCGGATCATTACGAGTGTCGTCATCACATTTCCAAACTGTTTTCAAGCCGCGCCGATTGCAAAAGCGCGGCGGTAATTCTTGCTACCCGGTCTAGCGCAGCTTGACCGGCCGGGCCAGAATTTTCGGCCCCTTTCATGCTTGCTTGTCCGCCTGCCCCTTTCGGCGCCACAGCAAGGACCATAAGCGCGGCAAACTCGCGGCAAACTCATTGTGCGCCTTTCCCTCCGCTGCTAGCATCGGCGCAAACAAACTAAAATGCTTAAGGGGAGCCCATCATGGCAAAATTCGGAGATTTCACGCTGATCGAGGTCGATCTGGCGGATGATTATGTGGCCACGGTCGAAATGCAGAACGGGGATCTGAACTTCTTCGATCTTGAGATGCTGACCTCGCTGGCCGATTGCTTCGATGCGCTGGATGAAGATCCCGGTTGCCGCGCCATCGTGCTTGCCTCGGGTGGCAAGGCGTTCTGTGCCGGCGCGAATTTTCAGGGCAGCCCGCGTGCTGAAGGCATGAATCAGGGCGGTGGCGGCGGTCATCTTTACGATCAGGCAGTGCGGCTGTTCGCCAACAAGAAACCGATTGTGGGCGCGATCAACGGTGCGGCGATCGGTGGCGGGCTTGGCCTGTCACTGGTGCCTGATTTCCGCGTTGCCTGCCCCGAAGCACGCTTTTCGGCGAACTTCACCCAGCTTGGCTTCCATCCCGGTTTCGGGCTGACCCATACCCTGCCTGCCCTGATCGGCCAGCAGAATGCCTATGACATGTTCTACACCGGCCGCCGGGTGAAAGCCGAAGAAGCGAAGGAAATGGGCCTGGTTGACCGGCTGGTCCCGAAAGAAGAGGTGCGCAGCGCAGCACAGGCATTCGCGCGCGAACTGGCCGCTTCCGCCCCGCTCGCCGTCGTCTCCGTCCGCGAAACGCTGCGCATGGGACTGGCCGACCGGGTGCGTGCGGCGACCGATCGCGAGCTGCAGGAACAGAACTGGCTGATGCGCACCGAAGACGCCAAGGAAGGCATCAAGGCCACCGCCGAACGCCGGCCCGCGAATTTCGCCGGTAAATAAGCACCTTTTCAGGGATGGCGGCGGCCGATCGTGCCGCCGTCAGCACTTCTGGCGGGAGGGCCATCATGATCGATCTCGATCCGGGGGAAGAGCTTACCCTCATTCAGGATACCGCGCGCAAATTCGCGACAGAGGCGCTGAACCCCGCGCAACGCGATTTCGAGGCGGCGCGCGAAGTGGCCGCGGATATTCGCGCCGCTTTCGCTGAAATCGGCCTCGGCGCGCTCGAAATTCCCGAGGAACTTGGCGGGGCCGGGCTTGGTGCGGTTGCGAAAGTGACGGTGCTGGAGGAGCTGGCGGCCGGGGATGCGGGTTCGGCCATCGCACTCGACCCGCTTGGTGCGGCGCTATACGCGGTGAGCGAGCTGGGCGGTGATGGGGCGGTCGAACAATATTGCCTGCCGCTGCTGGAGCAGGACGGGGCCCGTGCGGTGCTGGTGCTTGCGGACGAGGCGACACTCGATATCGGTGCCGGCACGGTGAGTGGCACCATTCCCTGGGTGCCGGCAGACCGGGTTGACCTGCTTGCCATTCTGACGCGCGAGGGTGCGGTGCTTGTTACAGACGGTCTTGCGCTTGAAAAACTGAAAGGGTCGGGGCTGCGCGCCGCGGGTGCGTCGGAAATCCGGCTCGACAATGCGCCCATCGCCGCTGCGTGGCAGGACAAAACCGGGGCTGCCCGCGCGCTGGCCCGCGCCCGGCTCGGCGCGGCGGCCCTGCTGTGCGGGGTGATGCGCACCGCCTGCATCTATTCGCGCGAATATGCCAAGGACCGGGTCGCATTCGGCAAACCCATCGCCCATCATCAGGGGCTGGCCTTCCTGATCGTGGAAATGAACGCAGCCCTTGAAGGGGCGCGTATTCTGACCCAGGAAGCAGCAAGCCGCGCCGATCAGGGCCGCGCCTTTGAGGTTGCGGCCGCCCAGGCATTTGTGGAAGCAGCGGAACAAGCCGCCTATATCGGCCCGAATGCGCTGCAGATCCTTGGCGGGCCGGGCTTCATGGCTGATCTGCCGGTGGAGAAATATATGCGCGAATGCCGTGCATTGGGGCTGCTTTACGGTGGCATCGACCGTGCCCGCGAGGATATCGGGCAAACCTATCTTGACTGCGATCTGCCGATCCAACTGACGGAGTATGAAGCCTGATGGATTTCACGATCGACAAGGCCACGCAGGCACGCCTCGAACGGGTGCATGAACTTGGCAAGAACTATATCCGTCCGCTCGGGCTTGAATGCGACCGGCTGGGCCGTCCGCTACCGCCTGAGCATGACTATTTCAAGATGCTGCACAAGATGGGCATGGGACGCACCCGCTGGCGGCCGAAAAAACCCGGCGAACCGGAAAAGAAAAAGGACACAAACAAACCCGGCAATACCCGCAGCACCCTGCTCGTGTCAGAGGAAATGTCTTACTGGGACCGGGGGGTCGCTGTATCGGGGCCAAGCCCCGGGCTTGGCGAGGGACCGCTGATCGCCATGGGCACGGAAGAGCAGAAGGAACGGTTTCTCGGCCCGTTCATCAATCCCGACAGGCCGCGCTGGGCCGCTTTCGCGATGACCGAACCGGGCGCGGGCTCGGATGTGGCGGGGATTCGCACCCGCTGCGTCAAGGATGGCAAGCACTGGATCCTCAACGGCAACAAGTCGTTTTCGGGCGCGTCGAGCCGGGCTGACTGGATCCTCGTCTGGGCGACGATTGACCCCGCACTTGGCCGCGACGGGCATCGTGCCTTCATTGTGGAAAAGGGGACGCCCGGCCTTGGCAACTTCCATATCGAGAAGAAGACCGGCATCAAGGGGTATGAATCCACCTCCTTCGTGATGAGCGATTGCCGGGTGCCGGAGGAAAACCTTGTTGGCGGGGAGGAATATTATACCGGCGGCAAGGGGTTCAAGGGGGCGATGAAGACCTTCAATTCGACCCGTCCGATGATCGCCGCCATGGCGGTGGGGATGGCGCGCGCCGCGGTGGACGAGGCGATGCGCTTTGCGCGGGACAATGATCTGCTTGGCGATGTGCGGGTGCGCGACCGGCTGGAGCGCATGCACCGCAAGGTGAAGATGTGCCGCCTGCTGACTTTCAAGGCAGCCTGGCTTGCCGATCATCAGATGCCCAATATCGTCGAAGCCTCCATGTGCAAGGCGCTTGCCCCGCAGGTCGGGATGGAAGCAGCGAGCCTTGGCATGGAACTGCTGGGGCTTGTCGGCGGACGCGGCGATCACCTGATCGAGAAGCTGTACCGCGACATGAAAGCCATGGATATCGTCGAGGGGACGGGCCAGATCCAGCGCGTGGTGATGGCGCGGCAGCTTGTCGGCTTCCCCAACTAGATAACAAAACTACGGAACGCAGATATGATGTTTGACGATAATCCCGGCGCCGTCGCGCTTATCACGGGCGCGGGTTCGGGGATCGGCGCGGCCACCGCGCGGCTGCTTGCTGCCGAAGGGGTGCATGGGCTTGTACTGATGGAATGGAATGCGGACAGTCTTGCCCGCATCCGCGAGGAAGTCGGCCTGCCGGATGATCGCCTGCTCTGCCTTACGCAGGATGTGGCGGACCCGAAAGCCTGGGACGATGCAGCGACACAGATCGCTGCCAAATTCGGACGGCTTGACTATGCGGTCGCAAATGCGGGAATCCCGGCTGGCGGCCCGCTGGTCAAATGCAGTTTCGAGGAATGGCGGCGTGTCATCGCGGTCAATCTGGACGGGGTGTTCCTGACACTGAAGACCGGGCTCAAGATGATCGGTGAAGGCGGGCGCGGCGGCGCGATGGTGGTCATCGCCTCGGTTGCCGCGATCAAGGCGGAACAGGGCGCAGGCCCCTATGCCGCCGCCAAGGCCGGCGCGGTGCAGCTTAGCAAGGTCGCGGCCCGCGAAGGCGCGCGCGACCAGATCCGTGTCAATGTGGTGCTGCCCGGCGGGGTGAAAACGCCGATCTGGAATGGGTTGCCCTTTTTCGATTCATTATCGGACAAGATGGGCGGCAATGAGGCGGCCTTCGATGCCATGGCCAAGGGGGGCACGCCGCTTGGCCGGTTCGCGGCCCCCGAAGAGCTTGCCAATCAGATCGGGCATCTGCTGTCGTCGCGCTCGCAACCCATGACCGGTGCATCCGTCGTCGTCGATGGCGGGCTCAGCGCGTAAACCCTTACAACCAGGCGGAAGTCAGATGGCGAATAATAGCGAGCAGATCGAAATCTGGAACGGTGATATCGGGCAACGCTGGACCGAGGAGCAGGCACTGCTCGACGCGATGTTGGCGCCGCTTGGCCTTGCAGGGTTGGAGCGGGCCGATATCACACCCGGCACGCGCGTGCTCGATATCGGTTGCGGTTGCGGGGATACAAGCCTTGCGATCGCCGAGCAGGTCGGCGCGGATGGTCATATCACAGGCATCGACATATCCGAGCCCATGCTGGCACGGGCGCAGGCGCGCGCTGAAGGTCGCAAGAATCTGACCTTTCAGAAAGCTGACGCCACGACCCACCGCTTTGCGCCGGCGAGCGCGGATCTCATCTTCTCGCGGTTCGGCGTCATGTTCTTCGATGACCCGGTGGCCGCATTCTCAAACATGCGCGGCGCGCTGACGCCGGAAGGCCGATTGTGCAATGTGGTCTGGCGGCCGGTGCGCGAAAACCCCTGGGTCCTGAAAAGCCTGATGGTCGCGGCCGAGCATGTTCAGATGCCGCAACCGGCGGGCCCTGAAGATCCCGGCCCCTTCTCCTTTGGCGAGCCTGAACGCGTCGAACGCATCCTGGGGGCGGCCGGCTTCGATAACATCGCGCTTGAACCCCTTGATGCAAAGATCACGGTCGGCGCTGGGCTCGGCCTTTCGGATGCCGTGACGTTCCTGCTTGGTATCGGGCCATTACGGCTGATCCTGGCCGAGCAGGATGACGCCACACAAAACCGCGTACGCGATGCGGTGACCGAGGCGGTGAAATCCGACTTCGACACAGACGGCCTGCAGATGGATGCCGCAATCTGGATCGTCACGGCACAGAGCAAGTAAGTATTCCCAGGCCAGATTTGGCATGAGCGGCGTTTTCTGGCAGGATAGCCAGGAAAAATTGCTTACAGACGTCACCGTTCGGCATCGTAGTTATCTGCCGTGCGCTGATGGTTTGAGAACGAGTTTGCGGGGGTAGGGACAATCTTTTTCTGGAGTGACCGGCAACGAACGGCTCGCGTCAGGTGCCGTCATGATTTTATCATTCTCTTGATCGTGGGGATTACCGTCATGGCACCCGCTATGTCGGCCGCGCAGGAAAGCACCGTCTCGCCGTCAGCACAAACATCGCCAGACGCGACACAAGAGCCAGCAAGGGGAGTTATCGACACCCCAATCGATGACCCCGATGCACCTCTTTATTCGCCCTTTACGGCACGTTATCTGCTTGACGAGATCCGCAATCTGCGTTCGGAGTTCGAGCGGAGCCGCGCACAGATCATCGAACGCCAGATTACCCGTGAATATAACATCGCGCATGAAGCCGCAGGCTATGCGCGCAATGCCGTTGAATTATTTTTCTTTGTCATTACCGCTGTGATGACCTTGCTTGTTTTTCTGGGCTGGAATTCACTGCGCGATGTCCGTAACCGGATTAATGATATCGCCGAAGCCAAGGTTGGCGAACTGGTGGAAGGCTATGCCGAGCGATTGAATGCGATCGAGCAGGAACTCCATGAAAAGTCGGAACATCTGCTCGCCACACAACGTGAAATTGATGATACGAACGAAATTCACTCCCTGTGGTTGCGCGCCAGTCAGGAGACGACACCTGCGGCAAAAATCGCGATTTATGATGAAATCCTGCGGATCCGCCCCGACGACACTGAAGCGCTGACATTCAAAGCGGATGCAGCACTTGAGCTTGAAGAGCCGCAATGGGCGCTCAGCCTGACAAACCGGGCCATCAGGCTCGATCCCGACAGCCCGCATGCCCTGTATCAGCGCGCCTGCGCCTATGCGGCGATGGAAATGCCAACAGAAGCATTGGCGGACCTTGAGACCGTCATCGGGCAATCTGAAAATTACCGAGAGACAGCCAGGACCGAACGCGCATTCACCCTGCTACACGGCAATGATGCCTTCGAAAAACTCATCAACCCGATGGAGCTTGCCATATGACACTAATCAGCTTTCTTGCCTTCATGGCATTATTTCTTGTCATCGGGCTGCTATCCTTCCTGCGGGCGAAACAAACCAAACGCGATTACTATCTGGCGGACCGCAATGTCAGCCCGTGGATGACCGGGTTATCGGCGGTGGCGACGAATAATTCCGGATATATGTTCATCGGGGTGATCGGCTACACCTATGCTGTGGGCCTTGCCTCGATCTGGTTGATGATTGGCTGGATTCTGGGGGATTATCTGGCCTCGACCTTCGTTCATCGCGAATTACGCAAAGCAACCAAACGCACCGAAGAAGCCTCCTTCTCGGCGGTGCTGGCGCGCTGGGGCGGTACTGAATTCGCCATTTGGCGCCGGCTTGCGGCGATTGTGACAATCATCTTTCTGGGCGCTTACGCGGCGGCGCAGATCAGCGCCGGCGGCAAGGCGCTGCACGGGGTGTTCGACTGGGCACCGGAAACCGGCGCAATACTGGTTGCCGCAATTGTGCTGGCCTATAGCGTTGCGGGTGGGCTGCGCGCATCAATCTGGACGGATACGGCGCAATCAGCCGTCATGATTGCTGCGATGGCGCTGCTGCTGATTGTGGGCGTTTATGGCCTTGGCGGTATCGACAGCACGATCGCGAAGATGGGCGAGGTCGAAGGCTTCCTTGACTGGTTTCCTGACGATCTGCTGTTTCCCGGCGCTTTAGGCATGATCCTGTTTGTTGTCGGCTGGATGTTTGCTGGGCTGTCTGTCATTGGCCAGCCGCATGTGATGGTCCGTTTCATGGCGCTCGATAATCCGGGGCATATGCGGCGCGCGCGCGGCTGGTATTACGGTTACTTCATCCCCTTCTATCTGCTGGCGACGGGGGTTGGCATGCTGTCGCGGATCTATCTGCCCGAACTTGACGGCCTTGACCCCGAGCTTGCCTTGCCGACCATGGCGCGCGAGCTCCTGCCGCCGATATTGGTCGGGTTGATCCTGGCAGGCATTTTCGCCGCCACCATGTCGACGGCAGATTCGCTTGTGCTGAGCTGTTCGGCAGCGCTTACCCATGATTTGCTGCCCCGCAAGCTTGAACGCAGCTGGGAGCTGAAAGGCGCAACCGCGCTTGTCACCCTGTTTGCGCTGATTATCGCGCTGGGCGAAAATCAAAGCGTCTTCAGCCTTGTCATCCTTGCCTGGTCGACGCTGGCGAGCGCCTTTGGTCCATTGCTTATTCTCTACGCGCTGGGGCGCACGATCTCCGAACGCCACGCCATCCTGATTATGCTCGTTGGGGTATCAACCGCGCTTTACTGGCGCTATCTCGACTGGCATCTCGATGTCTATGAGGGGATGCCTGCGATCCTGGTGGGGCTCATTATCGGCTGGCTGCTGAGCGACAAGCGCGCACCGCTGACCATAGCCGATAAGCCGGCGGAGGGGCAGGCCACCAGCTGAGCCACAGCAAAGCTGCCCCGGCTGGCGCGAGAGGCGGCCGGTGCAGCGTGTAGATTGTTTCCTTATGAATTACGGCTGGTTTACTGCGCCTTATGGCCGTAGGTATCGCGGTCGTAATATTCCGACTGGTGGGTAGAATCGCGCCCGCCCCAGCCAAATTCGATCATCCAGCCCGACGGGTTGGCCGCATAGAATGAATACATCTGATCGTTGGCGTGGCAGCCCGGCGTGATGCCCACATGGATATCGTTCTGCTGCACAAGATCATAAGCAAGCCCGACATCATGGAAGGCTTCATATTCGAGCATCAGGTGATTGATCCGCTTGTCGCTTGGCAAGCCGAAGGCCAGCGTGTGATCACGATCATTGCAATGCAGGAACATAATCTCGAACGGCTTGTCCATACCCGGAATCGGGATGCGGTATTCCACGCCGCCACGCATGCCAAGCAGGCTGTAGAAGGCGTGGGTTTTCTCAAACCCCACCGTCTCGCGCAGGATGAGATGGCCCAAACCGCCCGTACCGGTCTTGAACCGGCCATGCATGGCGCGGCCCGGATGGAACGGTTTATGGGTCTGCACATGCGGGCCGTGAAAAATCTCCAGCGCATTGCCGCTTGGATCCTCAAGCCGCATCAGCTCAAGCACATGCCGCTCCTGCGCGTCCTCGGCGCTGGCGAGCTGTACCGTCACGCCTGCGTTCTCAAGCTGGGCACGCATGGCGCGAAACTCCTCCGCACCGGCAACACGAAAACCAAGGAAGGAAAGATCGTCGCTGCCATCCTCTTCAACAATGATGCGGTGATGCCAATAATCCATACGCAGGAAGCATTGCCTGGGATGAGCGCCATCAACAACCTCAAGCCCGACGATCCGGGCGGCATAATCGCGCCAGTCCGCGAGGCTTTTGACGCCGATCCCCATATAGCCAAGTTCGGTTACTTTCTGCATCATTCTGTCCCCTTCCCTTTACCCGATATAACGGGCCATTTTTATCACTGGCGCAAGCTTGCCCGGATCTGATCGGGCCGGGCGAGGCTACCGCCCGCTCCTTCGATCGCCGATACCGCTTCGGTAACGATTTCAAGGTTTGTCTTCGGCGTGCCAAGTCGCGCATCCTCAAGTCCTACCCGGACATGTCCGCCCAACGCGACCGCAAGCGGTATGAGCGGCGTCAGATCCACATCGAGACCTGCGATCATCCAGGGCGCATCAGGTGCGAACTCGCGCAGCAATTCATGATAGGCCTGCAACGCATAGGGTTTTGGCGGATAGCTGAAGGTAAAGCCATCGGTAAACATCAACCGATAGATGGGCTGCCCCGCGCCGGGTTGTTCCGCCGCAAGCTGCGCCCCGAGCCGCAGAAATCCCGGCTCGTAAATCGCATAGGCCATCGGCAGGCCAAGCGTTGCCGCAAAACCCAGCCCGGCGCGGATATGTTCAACCGAATTGGTATAGACAAACCCCTTATCGCCGGCCGCCACCTGCCCCGCATGCGCAAAATTCATCGATCCGGGATCCAGCGCCCCCCATTCGACAAGACCGCGATCCGCCAGCCCCTTCAGGGCGGCAAAGCGTGCATCAGCCCCGCCTTGGGGATCGATATCCGCACTGCCATCGGCGGGCAAGGTCGGATAGACAATCGCATCGCAACGGCTGCGAATCCCGTCGACAATCGCGGCGTAAAGATCGGCATCGTCTTTTTGCCGCCCCGTCGCCACATCATAGGCATGAAAATGCACGATTGCGGCCCCGGCCTCGACGCAGGCCACCGCATCGTTAACGATTTCATCGACGCTGACCGGAACATGGGGCTGACGCCGTTTTCCCCATGGGCCATTGAGCGCGACTTCAAGCCAGCATTGACCGGCCATAACCCTCCCCCTGCCGCTTGTTCTTTTATGGGATTAAGTGTAGAGAAGCCCGGCATTTCCACAAAGCGTTATTACCCGAACAACGCACCGCGTCAGGGAAGAAAAAAAGGCCGTTCCCGCAGGAACGGCCCGAGTTTAGGGAGGAAACGCCCAGGAAGGGCAACGGCGGGAGGGATGAAAATCCCTGTGCCGTGAATTCATATTAGCTGAATCGTGGCGGCATTCAACAAAAAAATGCTGCTTTGCAACAAAATTTTTGCGTCGCACAAAAATTAATTAACATGCTGATTTATATAATTAATTTTTCTTATCTCCCAACATGCGAAAGCAAATCCGCCTTGGCTGCGACAAAATTTCCCGCAACCACGTAACCTAAATTGTCGAATTTGGCGGGCAATCCGCGATTCGCCGATAAAAAAGCAGCGCCGCAATCAGGCTGAGCGCCAGAAATCCGAATACCAACTGATATGCCGCGACCGGCGCAGGCGCGCCAGGAGGCACGAATTGCCCGATTATCAACCCGGCCAGAAATTGCAGCAGCCCCGCGCCTGCCATATTGCCCATGTTGAGCAGGGTAATGCCGCGCCCCACCAATGCATCGGGGAAAATCGACCGCCCATGGGCCAGCGAGATCGCGGTATAGCCATTGCAAAACCCCAATACAATGAATAGTCCGGTGACCGGGACAAGTCCGGATTCCGGTGCCAATGCCAACAACAGCAGCGCCGAGGCGCTTCCCGCACCGCCCAGCAGGATTGGCCGCTTGCGGCTGTTCATCCGACGATCGAGCGGCCCCCAGAACAGCATGCCAAGTGCGACCGCGATCGACATCAGCAGCAATATATTGCCCCGCCCCGGCCCGTCGAGCCCATAGACATCATTCAGAAATGGCGCGCCCCAAAGCCCCAATACGCTGATCATCGCGCCGTAGGCGACAAATTGCAGGGCAAAGATATAGGGCAAAGCGGGATTGCGCAGCACCGCCCCCAGCCCGCGCATGCTCTGCAACAGGCTTTCGCGCGGACGTGGTGGCTGCAATTCCTGCGCAGGCGCATTGCGCACGGTTCCAAGCACAAGCAATGCCATCAATGCGGTAATCACGGCCAATGCCCAAAAAGCACCGCGCCAGCCAATCCACTCCGAAACCGCGGCAAGCGGCGTCGTTGCAAGCAGTACCCCTAACGTGCCCGCGGCAATCTGTATGCCCGACAATGTCGCAAACCGGTCGGCGGGAAACCAGCGTGTATAAATCATCAATGGGCCCATGAGCAGACAGGCGCACCCGACGCCCATCATCACACGCCCGCTCCCAAGCCCCAAAAGACCATCGGCACGGGCAAAAATCACGCAACCGACAATCGCAAATATCATCAGCACAACCATGGAATTACGCGCACCATAGCGGTCAAGCATCAGCCCGACAGGGATCTGTGCCAGTGCGAATGAAAAGAAGAAAGCGCCGCTCAACACCCCAAGCCCACCGGGTGCAAGCTGCAGATCACGTGACAATTCCGGCGCGATCACACCGGTCGAAGACCGCAAGAACTGACTGATCATATAGGCGCCGCACAACACAGCGACGAGTCCGATGACCCGCCACCTCCCTGGCATTGCTTGCTTGTCCTGCGGCATTATTTCCACCGGACCGGGGGGTCTTGTGCCCGGCAGGGGTTCTTCGGTCTGGGCTATGCGGTTGTGTAGCGTGCGCGCACACCGCGTTCGATCGCCGCTGCATGCAGACGGTCGACATCAAGCTCATGCCGGATCAGTTCCAGTAAACGCAGCTCTTCCTGCTCGAGCGTACCGTCCGCTGCCGCCACCTCACAGGCCAGAGCATAAGCCGTTTCGCAAAGCGCGGGCGACAATGCCTCTTTCACAAGCCCCAGAACCGCATCCAGCCCGTCTTCGGGTTCAAGCAGGCTGACGCAATCCTCGGCCGCGGCAACCAGCGCATCACGATTAACCTCTTCAAAGACCGGCAGGCTTTCCACGATTCCGCCAATTGTGCGGAATTCGCGGTCGCGCATCACGCTATCGGCAGCGGACATGGTCACCATGACATAAATGAGCGCGCTTTGATGGTTGATCGTGGATGCCATTGCTGATTTTTCTCCTGCTTGGACCGCAGCTTGCTGTCGCATGAAACTGCTGCCGACCCTATGGCGAGTATCCCGCCCGGTCAATCACCAAGAAATGCCCGCACAGCGCCGATCGTTTCAGCGATTCCGCAGCGCTCCACCGTGATATCGGGGGGAAAACAACTCGTCAGCCTTGTTGGCATCTGCCTGTCGAGGATAACGAAGACACCCTTGTCATCCTGCTTGCGCAAGAGCCGCCCGAAAGCCTGCTTCAACTTCATGCGTGTCAGAAATTCATCATAGTGCCGCCCGCCAAACGCATTGCGCCTTGCGCGGTGCAGAATATCGGGGCGCGGCCAGGGCACCCTGTCAAAGACGATCAGCCGCAGCGCGCTTCCGGGCACATCCACACCATCACGCACCGCATCGGTCCCGAGCAGGCAACTTGTCATATCGGCGCGGAAAATATCGACAAGCGTACCGACATCCATGCCGTCCACATGCTGCGCGTAAAGCGCGATATCCTGTTCGGCCAATGGAAAAGCGATCCGACTGTAAACCGCGCGCAACCTGTGTATCGCGGTGAAGATACCCAACCCCCCACCGCCCGCCGCAAGAAACAGCTCCCGATATGCGGCGGCGGTTTGCGCGACATCGTTCTTTGCCAGATCCGATACGATGAAAACGCGACTTTGCGCGGCATAGTCGAACGGCGACTCAAAGCGTGCCCGTCGCGTCGGCAATGGCAGATGTTGCACACCTGTGCGGATTTCCGCATCCGTCCAGTCATCAGGCAGATCCCCGGCCTTATCCTGCAGGGTCGCGGAGGTAATAAGCACGCCATCAGCGCCACTCAGCAAGGCCGAAGCGAAAGGCAAAGTGGGATCGACCCAGTGGCGTCTGATCCCCACATCATTGTCGCGCCCGGCAATGCGCTCCAGTCCCGCCCAGTCGACGAATTCAGCCGGCGTCTCCCGATGCAGATCACGCAATATCTGTTCCCATGAGGGCAACAGAACAAGCGCGCGGCGGCGCAGGCTTCTGCACACAGCATCGATCCGGTTACGCGAAGCACTGTCAAGCTGGCTCGTCTCATTATCAAGCCGCGACGCCAACGCATTTGAAAGACGCTTGAGCGGTTCGCCTATGCGGGCAAGTCCCCGGGCGAATGCGTCCGCCGCATCGAGCAATGGATCGGGCAGTTCGACCAGCTCCGCCTCCAGATCAAATCCCGAGCGTGGATCAGCCGCGCGTGCCAGAACCAACTGCCGCAACGCGGAAAAGAACTCCTCCGCCACTCCTTGCGGGCGACCCGCGTGCAACCTTTCGCGCCAGCCAGGCGCGGGCAGGATTGCCGCTGCACGGCGGGCTGCGATCAAGGCGCGGCCATCCTCCTCTTCCTCGGAAACCAGATCGCCGACCCGTTCTGTCAGACCACGCGCACGCCCACTCCGCTGCGCTTCCGCCCCGCGAATCCAGCGGCGCAGTTCGGCACACTCGAAAACGCTGAGATGTGCGGAAAATGCGCTGTCGGCCGCCTGAAAAAGATGATGCCCCTCATCAAATATATATCTGCTTGGCGCGGCGGGCGTCAGTCTTTGCCCTTCTGCCCGATCAGTTGACTGTAGCGCTGTCCGCGACGGCTCCGACGACAGCTCCGGGATTTGCGGCTGCGGCTGCGCCAGGGCGGCATGGATCATGACAAGCGCATGATTTGCAATCACAATTTCGGCTTGCCGCGCCTTGCGGATGGCCTTTTCGATAAAACATTTACGGTAATGTGTGCAGGCCGAATAGATGCATTCCCCCCGATGATCGCTTAAACCTGAAACGAAATTCGCGCCCAGCAGCCCACCAAGCCATGCGGGGAAATCTCCACCGCTCAGATCGCCATCGCGGCAATAGCGTGCCCAGCGGGCGATCAGACCGGGCCCTGCGGGATTTGCGGGCCGCCCGCCGATCATTGTTTCCTGAAGATTAAGCAGGCAGAGGTAATTTTCCCGCCCCTTACGAATTGCGACTTTTGCGGATTTTTCCGCCGGGTCGGCATACAGGCGATCGGTCTCACTGTCGATTTGGCGCTGCAAATTCTTTGTGTAGGTCGATACCCAGACGCAGCCATCATTCTGCCGCGCCCATATTTCCGCCGGCGCAAGATAAGCCGCTGTCTTGCCGATGCCGGTGCCGGCTTCGGCAAGGATCACATGCGGATGCCCGGCCTGTTCGAGCGGCGCGAAGCTTTCTGCCGCAAGCGCCGCGAAATCCGCCTGCTTCTCCCGCTGCTCGGCCGCCTCACCAAGCATCTGCCGCAACTTTTCGCGCGCCGCAGTCGCGGAAACAGGCCGATCACCGGCTGGCGGCGGTGGCGCAAACTCTTCCCACTCCGCAAGATGGCGCCAGATATCCAGCCCGCCAAGCGGTCCGGCCGCCGATACCGGCGATCCGAGCCTGCCGGCAACTAACGCCCCCCATGACCAACCAGCACGCAGCATCTGCTGTGCGGCTTGCGCCGTCTCCTCACGGTCGGGATATCCGGGATCCGACAAGCCATCCAGCATCCGTTCGGCCGCAGAAAACAGCGACAGCGCCAGGCCGATCTGGTCATCAGGCACAGGCAAGCCAAGTGCCGCAGCAATCCCCGCAGGCGTTGGAAGCACAAACCGGGCCGGATAGACGAACGCGAATAATTCCAGAATATCAAGATGATGCATGCCCGGATTGGCATTGACCGACAATCTGCGGGCAACATTGCCCCGGTGGCATAGCAATAGCGGCCCTGCTTCCCAACGTTGCAGCGCCGCACTGCGGTCAAGCTCCTCATATTCGCCGTCGGCACTGATCGCGATGGCCCCGGCCAGGCCCGGTAAAAGCACGGTTGGAAGCTGCAAAAGATCTGCGCTATCCATCGCCGCACCCGGCAGGTGTCTGAAACCGGACTGGAACCACTTGTCTCACCTATTGGGCGGGAACGCGATATGATTGCAGCAAATCATGCAACGCTTCATGATTGACAGGCTTTGTCAGCACATTATCCATTCCCGCCTGCCGGCAACGCTCATAATGATCTTCGAATGCATGCGCGGTCAGCGCGATTATCGGAACCCTTCCCGCAGCTCCGGGAAGTTCACGAATCTTCCGCGTTGCCCCCAGCCCGTCAAGATCAGGCATCTCAAGATCCATCAGGATGAGGTCAAACCCACCCTCGGATGCCGCATCAACCGCCGCGCGCCCGCCTCCGACGATGACTGCCGAATGTCCGAATGCGGATAAAATTGCCGCCAGCACCCGCTGATTGACTTCATGATCATCGACGACAAGGATCCGCAACTTCTCCCCTTCTTGAAGATCAGCCTTATCCGTCGCGACTTTTTTCGCCGCCATATGCCGTGCGCCTTCCGCCTGCATATCGCTATCCTGTTCGGCAATTTGCACAGGTATCTCGAACCAGAATTCGCTTCCCCGACCCTCACGGCTTACCACACCGATCTCACCGCCCATCAGATTGACCAGACGCTTACAAATGGCAAGCCCCAGCCCGGTGCCGCCATAGCGACGCGTAATTGTCTGATCGACCTGACTGAATTCCTTGAAAATAATGGACAAGGCACGTTCGGGAATGCCGATCCCCGTATCGGTCACGGTGAATCGCAATCGTGGTTCCCCCGCCTGCGCACCGGTTTGGCCGTTCGCCCAACCAATCGCAAGATCGACGCTGCCCCGCTCGGTAAATTTCAACGCATTACCGATCAGGTTGAAAAGGATTTGCCGGATTCTGGCGGTGTCGCAGATCACTTCAGCAGGCACGTCTTCCGCAATCCGGCAAGACAGCCCGACCCCTTTTTCCTCAGCCCGCGCCGACAGCAACGTCACCGTACTGTTGATCGCCTGCCGCAAATTGCTGCGCACCTTGTGCAAGCGTAGCTTCCCCGTCTCAAGCTGTTCAAAATCAAGCAGATCATTGACCAGACTGTCCAACGTTTCCGCCGAATCGTGAATGGCGTCGAGATATTCACGCTGCTTTGGCTCAAGCCGCGTCCGCTGCAACAGGTCGGTCATCCCGATGATACCATTCATCGGCGTGCGCAGCTCATGGCTGACTGTGGCGATAAAGCGCGACTTCGCGCGGGTGCCGGCTTCGGCTGCATCGCGCGCCAGCTCCGCATTCTGGCGCGCCTGTTCAGCAAGAATATTCGCCTCGGATAATTGATCGACCAGCTCCACATTCTCAAAGCGCAAATTGATCGACCCGAGCTGCATATCATGCAGTTGCCGCGCCCATCCAAGCAGGCTTGCATAATAGAGGCAGCCCATGGCCAGCAGCGCCAGACTGATCGGTTGTGCATCCAGCAGCAGTGCCAGCCCCGGCGGCACCGCAGCCGCAAGGTAGAAGGCGTAAAGCGCAGGAGGGTAGATGGAACGCGACATGGTCGCCGACAATGAGATCGACAGCAGACACAAACCAAGCAGAGAGATTTTTGGTAAAGAATCAGGCGCAAACCAAAGGAAACCCGCCGATCCCCAGCTTAACCCCGTTACCACCGACAACAGGGAGAAGCGGGCACCGATTTGCTGCGCGGACAGTTTTGAAAAGCCCGTGTCAGTGTGGATTTTCCGCAGGCGGTCAAAGCCAAGTGTCCCCAGAATCTGCAGGCCAACTACGAATATCGGTGCCCAGAACGGACCGTCTTCATTGAAGACCAGCCCCATCATCCCAAGCCCCAAAATCGGGATGTATCGGGTTGCCCGGCTCAATTCCAGCAACAATGCGACCTGGGCTTCCAGCCGCCGCTGTTCTATGCTTGATGCAACTTCGGACAATGGCGGCCTTATCGTAACCGATTTTCCATCATTGACGGGGGTGTTCCCCGCCCCTACATTCGCGACCCGATTTTCGCCCGTGGCAAATGCCGCCTGATCTTTATAGCATCCATGTCCGACTCATACGAAACCTATCTCAACAGCAAAGCCTGGCCTTTCGAAGAAGCACGGCGATTGCTCAAACGCACTGGCGGCAAACTGCCTGACAAGGGGCATGTGCTGTTTGAAACAGGCTATGGGCCGAGCGGGCTGCCGCATATCGGTACATTCGGCGAAGTTGCGCGCACTGCGATGGTGCAGCATGCCTTTGCGCAGCTGAGCGATATTCCGAGCCGGCTTATCTGTTTTTCCGATGATCTGGACGGGATGCGGCGGGTGCCCGACAATGTGCCGAATGCCGACATGCTGTCGCAACATCTGAAGAAACCGCTGACCCAGGTGCCAGACCCGTTTGGCGAGCATGAAAGCTTCGGGCATCACAACAATGCGCGGCTGCGCGCCTTTCTCGATGCGTTCGGCTTCGATTATGAATTTGTCAGCGCGAGCGAGATGTACCGCTCCGGACAGTTCGATACGACATTGTTGCGGATTCTCGAGAATTATGAGGCTGTAATCAATGTAGTGCTGCCCGAACTTGGCGAAGAACGGCGCAAGACCTATAGCCCGTTCCTGCCGATCTGCACGAAAACCGGCCGTGTGCTCGAAGTGCCCATCGTCGAAACCCGGCCTGCGTCAGGCACGGTGATCTATCGCGACGAAGATGGCACGCTGACCGAAACGCCGGTGACAGGCGGCCACTGCAAGCTGCAATGGCGCGCGGACTGGGCCATGCGCTGGGCCGCGCTTGACGTCGATTACGAAATGTCGGGCAAGGACCTGATGACATCAGTGCAGCTGAGCAGCCGGATCTGCAAGATCATTGGCGGCCGCCCGCCCGAAGGGTTTAATTATGAGCTGTTTCTGGATGAAAATGGCGAGCGGATATCAAAATCGCGTGGCAACGGGCTGACGATCGATGAATGGCTGCGCTATGCCTCGCCTGAAAGCCTGCAACTATTCATGTTCCAGAAACCGCGCAAGGCAAAGCGGCTTTATTTCGATGTTATTCCCAAGGCGGTGGACGAATATCTGTCGCATCTTGCCGCCTTTTCGGATCAGGCGCTTGCTGACCGGCTGAATAATCCGGTCTGGCATATTCATCATGGCGAACCGCCGGTGGAAGATGTGCCGATTTCCTTCTCGATCCTGCTTAACCTGGTCAGCGCCAGCAATTCCGAAGATCGCAATGTGCTGTGGGGCTTTATCCGGCGTTATCTGCCCGACGCGACCGCGGATGTACATCCCATTCTTGACAGCCTCGTGGATCGGGCGATCGCCTATTATCACGATTTCGTCAAACCTGCGAAAAACTATCGCCTGCCGACGGAGACAGAGGCCAAAGCCCTGCGCGCACTGTCGGATGCGCTTGGCGATCTGCCCACCGATTCTGACGCTGCCACATTGCAAAACACGGTTTTTGCGGTCGGCAAGGAACATGGCTTTGATAATCTGCGCAGCTGGTTCCAGACGCTTTACGAGATTCTGCTCGGGCAAAGCCAGGGGCCACGCATGGGTTCCTTCATCGCGCTTTATGGCATTGCGGAAACGCGCGCATTGATTGCCCGCGTTCTGGCGGGTGAAGATCTGGCGAGCTGACTTCCGCGTCAATAAATCACACACGAAATCACACACCCCGCAGTCAAGATCACTGTTCCGCCGCAACCAATCCGCCTATCATGCGGTTATGTGGCGGGGTGCAAGGCGATCGCTGAGCGTTATCAGGTGGGGCTTTCGAAGCGGGCCCGGCTTTGCCGTTGCTTTTCTCGCGATATTGTTTGCGCCGGTTGCAAGCGCAGGCACTTTCGATCTGCCGCAGGCTATCGAACTATATGAGAGCGGCGCGTTCGAAGCGGCGGCCAAACTTGCCGAAACAGGGGACAGTTCAGAAAGCCTGACACTCGCCGCGCGCTCCCGGCTTGCCTATCTTTCCTATGTGAATCGTAAGGCCGCGAGTTTTGCAGCCCTTGAAGGCTGCGCCGCACTTGCCGAACGCGCGATTGCGCAGGATCCGAGGAATGTGGAGGCGCATCTGCAATATGTGGTGGCGCTTGGATTTATGGGGCGGGTTGCAGGAAATATACGCGCCCATCTTGCGGGTTACGCAACCGATGCCCGCACGCATCTTGATACTGCCCTGCGTCTTGATCCGGAAAATGGCTGGGCGCATGGCATGCTGGGCGCGTGGCATATGGAAATCGTCCGCAAAGGCGGCGCCTTTCTTGCCGGATCGATCTATGGTGCGAAACTCGATAAAGGGATCGCACTTTACCAGCGCGCATTGCAACTCGACCCGGACAACCCGGTCTTGCATTACGAATTTGGCCTGGCGCTAACAGCACAGGATATGCGGCGATTTGGCACCCAGGCCGAAACCCAACTCAGACAGGCCCTGGCATTGCCGGCACGCAACGTGTTCGAACAGCTGGCCCAGCAACGCGCACAGCAATTGCTGGTCGCACTTGCAACCCGCAACCGCACTATCGTGACCGCTGCGATCAGGGTGCAGACAGAATTCCCAGCCGGCGGGGATAGAGCGGCCGAAAAGGCCGGACCACCCGCCTACGGATTACGCTGATCAATCCTTATATTCGATCAAAATCGCGCGAAATGGTTGCTTGCCGATATTGCGCGCCTGTTCGACGCCACCTTTCTTGACCAGAATGGCATTACCACGCCGGACATTCAGCTCGATCCGCCCTTCAAATTCCCCTTCATTGCCGGGCAAACTTTCCGCTTCGATCAAATCGCCACTGACATCGCAAAGCAGATAATCGCATTCATGTTTATGCGGCGGCAGAAGCTGTCCGGGTTCAAGCCGTTGATCCCAAATCCGGATATCGTCATCCTCATACAGAACTTTCGTGGCAATCGGGCCAAGTTCCGCTGCTTCCTCAGACATCTCCATTCCTCCTGTTTGTTTTTGTTTTATATTCGCCCCGATTATTGGGATGCCCAGATAATTCGCGCAATCCAAAGCAGGTCTGACGCGGCAACAACCCGATCGGGGAATTCAGGATTGAAAGATAGAAGCTCAACCCGGCTCGCCGTCTGGCGAATGAGTTGCTTGGCCATCACCTCGCCGTCCGTGGTTTTCACCACCACCCGATCACCGCGCCGCACATCGGCCTGCGGTGAGACAATAATGACATCCCCGTCGCGATAGACCGGCAGCATGCTATCGCCGCTGACCTCCAGCGCATACACATTTTCATCGCGGGTATTTGGAAAATTCACCTCATCCCAGCTGCCGCCCACCGGAAAACCGCCATCATCAAAGAACCCCGCATCACCGGCCTGCGCAAAGCCGATGACCGGGATCGGCCGCGACCCGCGCGGCCGGTCCCCCGGCGACAATTGCACCAGTTCCGCGAAATCGGCAATCGATGCGCCCGTGACCGCCAAAATGCGCGACAGGCTTTCCGTGCTTGGCCAGCGCGGCTTGCCGTTCTGAATTCGTTTAGAGCGGTTGAAAATCGTCGGGTCGAGTCCGGCGCGCTTTGCCAATCCTGAGGGGGAATAACCGTAACGTGCCGCCAGTGCGTCAATCCCGTCCCACATTTGCTGATGCGTCAGCATTCGGTACTCCAGCCTGCTTAACCATGATTTGCTATGATGATTATCATGTAATAGGAATTATTACTTATTCTCCGATGGTAATCAATGGCAAGCGCGCGCAAAACAGGCTAAAGGCAAGGATATGATGGAAAGCCAACTTATCTATAAGATCTGCCGCAAGGCGGAATGGGAAATAGCGCAACGGGAAGGGGTTTTTCGCGGCGCGCCGGTCGATCTGGCCGATGGGTTCATCCATTTTTCGACTGCTGCGCAACTGCGTGAGACCGCAGCACGCCATTTTGCCGGTGAGGCAGAACTGCTCCTGTTCAGCGTCGAGAGTGCAACCTTGGGCGATGCACTAAGATGGGAGATATCGCGCGGTGGCGATCTGTTTCCGCATCTTTATGGTGTCCTGCCGCTGGAACAGATAATCTCAGTCGAAGCCCTGCCGCTTGATGCGGCGGGACGGCATTGCTTTCCGCCCGGGCTTGACGACGAGTAACGTATAAAATGGATATCTATTCGCTTTCAGGGCGTTTTCTACGGCTGCTTGAGGCGGAACGCGCCCATTCCCTGACGATCAGGGCACTGTCACTTGGGCTTGGACCGCATTATGCGCCGCCTGCCCGGCCGGCCCTGCGTCAACAGCTATTCGGGCTTGATTTCCCCAATCCGATCGGGCTGGCCGCGGGCTTTGACAAGAATGCCCAGGTGCCTGACGCAATGTTGCGAACGGGATTTGGCTTTGTCGAAACAGGCACCGTCACCCCGCGCGCGCAACCGGGCAATCCCCGCCCGCGCATTTTCCGCCTGCCCGAAGACGATGCGGTGATCAATCGGCTTGGTTTTAACAATCGCGGGCTTGCCTTCTATAAAGCGCGCCTTCTCAAACGCCGAAACCGGCCGGGCATCGTCGGCGCGAATATCGGCGCCAATAAGGATAGCGACAACCGCATCGCGGACTATTTCACCGCCTTTGAAGCGCTGAATGGCTGCGCTGATTATTTTACGGTGAATGTCTCTTCCCCCAACACGCCGGGGCTGCGCGGGCTGCAGGAACCGGAAATGCTGCGCGAACTGTTGCATGGGCTCAGCACGATCCGTGCGAGACTGCCGCATAAGCCGCCGATCCTGCTGAAAATCGCCCCCGATCTTGACCGTGACGGGCGGCAGGAAGTCGCGCATGTCGCCCGCGACAGCGCCATTGACGGGCTGATCGTGTCGAATACGACGATCGGCGGGCGCAAATCGCTGAAAAGCCCCCATCGCGGCGAACAGGGTGGTTTGTCGGGCAAGCCGCTGTTTACGCTGTCAACGGAAGTGCTGTCGGATATGTATCGACTGACAGAAGGGGAATTGCCTCTGATCGGCGTGGGCGGGGTCGGCTCGGGCAACGACGCCTATCGCAAGATCCGCGCCGGCGCGTCACTGGTTCAGCTTTACACCGCGATGACTTATGAAGGCCCCGCGCTTATTCCCGCGATCCTTGATACGCTTGCCGCGCTGCTCGAACGGGACGGATTTGCCAATATCGCTGAGGCAGTGGGGGCGGATCACAATCGCTGACTTTTCCCGATGCGCGATCCGCACTAAGCTGCAGCCCAATAGTCCAGATACAGAACAAACCACAGGGAAGGCTCATGAGCGTCAAAATCTATCACAATCCGCGCTGCAGCAAATCGCGGCAGACACTGGCGCTGCTCGAAGAAAAAGGCGTGAGTGCAGAAGTCATCGAATATCTGAAAACACCGCCCTCAACCGAGGAACTATCGGAAATTCTCACCATGCTCGGCATGGCGCCGCGTGATTTGATGCGCAAGAAAGAAGCGCCCTACAAGGAACAGGGGCTTGATGATCCCGGCAAAAGTAACGAAGCGCTGATTGCCGCGATGCACGCGAACCCTGTACTGATTGAACGCCCCATCGTTGTCGCAAACGGCAAGGCGGCAATCGGCCGCCCGCCCGAACAGGTCCTCGATATCCTCTGAGCACTATTGCAAGCAATTTGGACAACTTGGGCACCGGCCGGAAACGGGCAATCAGACTTCCGGCCGACGCCCGCCAAATGTTCCCATACGGAAGTTCTTGTAAAAACAATCAACATCGATAAAACCGATATCGGTCAGCCATTGCAATTGATCGGAAAGGGTTGCCTCCTGATCGAAACGCATCCGTTCACGCGCGGCGGTCAGTTCTTCCTCCGCCACCCCTGCCCCGCGCACCCGCCGCAACCATTCCGCCTGGTACAGCCTGTGCACCGCATCGGTCGGGCCAAGCAACTGCTCGGCATTCAGGAACCAGCCGCCGGGCTTCAGCAAACCGAAAATCCGGCGGTAAAGCGCCTGCTTGTCGGTATCGCCCAGATGATGAATGGCCAATGCGGAAACAACCGCATCGAAAGGCCCGTCAGGAAGGGGGCCCGCAATATCGCCTGTGACGATGTCGACCGCACGCCCCATCGCGGCAAACCGTTCGCGCGCGCGGGCAAGCATTTCAGGTGACAGGTCGATCAGGGTAATCTGGGCTGCGGGCCAGAAAGCCTGCGCAAGGCCCGAGAGCAGGCCCGTCCCCGCACCAATATCGAGAATCCGCGGCGCGGCGTCAGCAGGCCAGCCAGGCACGGCCAGAACCGCCCCGTAAAGATCGTCGAAGCCGGGTACAAGCTGCCGCCGCAAACCATCATAATCGGCCATCGCCGCCGCATCGAACGCTTTGCGGATATCCTGTGCCGGATGAGGCATAACTGCTCCCTAGCTGTCTAAATCAAACCTGTAAACCGCGCACAAGACGCGGGAAATAAGCCCCCAATGTCACTGCGCGCGCCACATTGAACAGCAAAAAGGCAAGCCACAGCCCATCTATGCCGAGCGGCAGCAACGCCCACCATAGCAAAAGGAAAATACCGGTTGAAGCAAGCGAGGCATTACGCATCTCCGGCCCGCGCGTGGCCCCGATGAAGATCCCGTCCAGCAGGAAACACCAGACCGAGACGATGGGCATGGCAACAGCCCAGCCCAGAAATTCGCGCCCCATACCCCGCACATCCGGATCGATGGTCAGAAGATCGATAATCACCGCGCCCGACAATAGATAGGCCAAGCTTATCAGTATCGCCATTGCGGCCGCCCATATTCCCGACAAACGTACCGCCGCCAGCAATGCGCGTGGATCGCGGGCGCCGATTGCCTTGCCGACGAACACTTCCGCAGCAAATGCAAAACCGTCGAGGAAATAGGCGCTGACAGACACAAATTGCAGCAGAATGGCATTCGCTGCCAGCACGACATTGCCCGCCTTGGCACTTTGCGCGGTAAACCAGGCAAAAGCCGCAAGCAACGCCACCGTGCGGATAAAGATATCCCGGTTGATTGCGATTGTGCGCAACAACGGCGCGCGCGCCATAATCCGGCGCCAGTCCCACTGCCCGCCTTCCGATTTGCGGGACTTGCGCAGATAACGCAACGCGACGATGACGCCGAGCAGGGCCGCGGACAATTCCGCAAGCAAGGTGCCAGCAGCAATACCGGCCACACCCCAGCCAAGCCCCGCCACGAACCAGAAATCGAGCGCGATATTGAGGCCATTGAGAAAAACCTGCAACAGAAGTGCCGTGCGCGCACGCTCCAGCCCGATGAACCAGCCAAGCAGCGCATAATTGGCAAGGGCGGCAGGCGCGCTCCATATCCGGATATCGAAATAGCTGCGCGCGAGCGCCTCAACCTCGGCCGTCCCGTCCAGCAATGCGAAGGAAATGAAACGCAGCGGCCATTGCAACGCGATCAGCAACCCGCCACCCAAAAGCGCAATCAGCAAAGCCCGGCCGAGTGCCGCGCGCAATTCAGGCTCGTCTGCTGCCCCGCGCGCCTGGGCGGTAAGCCCGGTTGTTCCCATGCGCAGAAAGCCGAAGGTCCAATAGACGCTGGTAAAGATAAGCGCGCCAAGCGCCACGCCGCCGATATATTTCGGATCGCCGAGCTGGCCGATCACCGCCGTATCCACGATACCCAGAAGCGGTGTCGTGACATTGGACAGGACAATCGGCCCGGCGATCGCGAATATGGCGCGATGGTTCAGGCTGGCCGTTTCCTGCCGCATGGCGGCCGCTCAGGCAGTATCGCCCTGCTCGTCCTTCATGCGGAAATGGCCATGGGCGGCCGCGATGGGTTTGTCACGATGTTCCTGCCAGGCTTCGACCCGGACATTGGCGACCCGGCGACCATGCTTTGTCACCGTACCGCGCGCATAGGTATCAAGCGCCCGCCCCGAACGCAGATAATCGATATTGATATCGATAGGGCGCGGCAGATGATCGGTATCACTGACCCAGGCAAGATGGATCATCATGGCGGTTTCAAGAAATGCCCCGATGGCGCCGCCATGAATCGCGGGCAGCATGATATTGCCAACCAGCGCATCGTGATAACGCAGGATCATGGTCAATTCGTCGCCGCGCAATTCGGCATCGATATGCAGAAACTGCGCATAGGGGATCGATTGCAGCAGCGCCTTGAGATGCTTCTCATCGCGCGAGGAACGGAGACTTTGCAACGCATCCATCTTAGCGCTCTCCACTTTCAGCTTGATCGGCCGGCAATTGTCCGCCTGCCGCCTGCGCCGCCATATCCTTCCAGTCGGCAATCGGTCCACCGGTGATCATGAAGGAAGCAACGCAAGTGGCGATCGGGTCATCAAGCCGGTGCTGCCCGTTGTTCAGATGGTAGGCCGTGCCGCGCACGAAGGCGACATTGTTCGTGACCTTGTAACATTCCGCCCGGCCATAGACATCCTCGCCCGGTGTGGCGGGGCGCATATAGTCGATCCGCAGATCAAGCGTCGCCATCCCCTTGCGCTCACCCATATGACAGTGCACGGCAATGCCCGATGCATTGTCCAGCAGCGAGGTAATCACCCCGCCATGGATCACGCCGGTATCGGGATTGCCGACGAGCTTTTCAGCATAAGGCACCATCAGGATCGCTGCATTGGGTTCGACATCGACAAATGTCATGCCGATAGCCGCCGAATGCGGCACATGCTGCATCATGAATGCGCGCTGTTCCCGGATTTCCGCAAGATAATCAGGCTCGCTCATACTCACTTCCTCAACGACCAGGGCAACGGGCCGTACACACAATCAAAAAAGAGCGCTCAGTCAAACAGGGTGGACACCGATTTCTCTTCGGAAATACGGCGTACAGCCTCCCCCATCAGCGGCGCGATCGATACGGTGCGGATATTCGGTGCGTTCTGAACAGCTTCGGTCGGGGCAATTGAT
The DNA here is from genome assembly GCA_937888955.1 of uncultured Alphaproteobacteria bacterium. Taxonomy (GTDB): domain Bacteria; phylum Pseudomonadota; class Alphaproteobacteria; order UBA11222; family UBA11222; genus CALAQW01. Next base: position 31,545 of record CALAQW010000029.1, read on the forward strand.
TCGGTAATGACAAGGCTTTCGAGTGCGGAATCCTTCACCCGCGCCACCGCACCGCCCGACAGCACCCCATGGGTGACATAGGCATAGACGGCTTCAGCCCCCTTTTCACGCAACGATCCAGCAGCATTGCAAAGGGTGCCCGCAGAATCGACGATATCGTCGACCATGATGCAGATACGTCCCTTCACATCGCCAATGATGTTCATCACTTCCGACTCGCCCGCGCGTTCGCGACGCTTGTCGACGATGGCAAGATCCGCATTGACCCGCTTTGCCACGGCGCGCGCGCGCACCACACCGCCCACATCCGGCGACACGATCACAAGCGGCTTGTCGCCGAACTGCTCCTTGATGTCGCGCACAAGTACCGGTGCCGAGAACAGATTATCAGTCGGAATATCGAAAAAGCCCTGGATCTGGCCCGCATGCAGATCGAGCGTCAGCACCCGATCGGCCCCTGCCGTGGTGATCAGATTGGCAACGAGCTTCGCTGAAATCGGCGTACGCGGCCCGGGTTTGCGATCCTGCCGGGCATAGCCGAAATAAGGAATCACCGCGGTAATGCGGCGCGCCGAAGCGCGGTTCAGCGCATCGATGCAGATCAGCAATTCCATCAGATGATCATTTGCGGGATAGGAGGTCGACTGAATGACAAAAACATCCTCACCACGGACATTTTCCTCGATCTCGACAAATACCTCCATATCGGCAAACCGCCTTACGCTGGCCTTGGTAAGGGGCAGATTGAGGTAGCTGCCAATCGCCTCCGCCAAAGGGCGGTTGCTATTGCCCGAAAGAAGCTTCATTCGCACGCCTGTATAGTAGTGGGTTGCACAATGTCATACGCGACCCCGGAGGAAAGACATCCCCACCTTACCCCTGCGCCAGCCGCCAGACCGGTTGTAGCAAGCGAAGAAAGCGATTGTAAACGGCGGAACCCGCGAATGCCGCAAAGCAGATTTAATTTTCCGCCGCTTCTGCGAGAGACTGGCGGTAATCTTCCACCAATTGCAAAATCCCTTCTTTCGCTCCATCGGCTATCAGGGCTGCCAGCGGCCCCCAATTACCATCAAGCTGTCCTTTCGGTATCTGGTTGCGTTGATCAACCACGCCGATCTCTGCTCCGTCCGGGTCGATGACACGCCAGGAGATCCAGACATCCTCCTGCGCGAGGCCAACTGACGTAAGCGTGACTTTTCCCGCAACCTTAATCACATCTGACCGCGCCCGATCAGTCATCCTCGGATCTGTCAGCTTCAACCCCGCATCGCGTAATGCGGCACGTAATGCGACAGGCAGTGTCTGTGCACCATCGCCGGGCGCTGTGGGTATCGGTTGTACAGCAACAGACAGACCAAAGGTTCTGGGTGCACCCGGCGTTCTGAGATGCGGGCTGACCGTTTCAGCGATCATTTGCGCAAGCTGTGTCATTTGCGGCGAATTCGCACCTAAATCGGCTGGCAATTGGGCACCATCGAACACGCTGACAACATCGCCTGCCGGGGCAATCAGGGACCAGTGAACAATGCCTTGTCCCGCACTTGTATCTACCACCATGCGCAGGCGGTGCGCCCCGTAAAGCGCTTGCGCGGCATGTGCGGGAATATCGACATTGCGCAGCGCCTCGGCAACAGCTTCCGCCAATGCGCCACCCGGTTCCGCCGCCATCCCTTCGACCGGCAGGACATGAATACCGGTATTTGCGGTAATCTCACCCAGCATCGAGGGTTGTTTTTCAGGCGTCGGCCGCATCTCCGGCAAATAGATGACGGCGGTATCGCATGCGCCCGTGAACATCAGCATGCACAGCAACAAGAGGTGGCGTGGCAAGCGTAACATGCTGTCCACCTTCACCGTTCAGCTGTCGCAAGCATTATCGCCGACAGCGCGCGACCATAATCGGGTTCCCCCAAATGGGTTGCGCGGCGAAAACTAAAAAACCGCTCCGGCTCGGCATAGGTGCACAATGCCGCCTGGCCCACCGTGCCTATTCCGGCCAGCTCCAGACGCCGGGCAACATAGGGGGCGAGATGAAACTGCCGCTTATCGGGCTGCCGACCCGGCGTGAAAAAATCACGCCACCCTTCTTCCTGTTCGACAAAAGCAGCTTCCATGGCCGCATCGACTTCATAGTTTTGTCCAGAGATGGCAGGGCCGATAACCGCAGCAATATTTTCAGGCTGCGCGCCTAACCGCAGCATCGCGTCGACAACAGCCTCGCAGATTCCGGCCAATGCACCGCGCCACCCCGCATGGGCCGCGCCGATCACGCGAGCGACAGGATCCGCAAACAATACCGGTGCACAATCAGCGGTCAGCACAGACAGGATGATGTCAGGACAATCTGTAACAAGCCCGTCCGCCTGCGGTCTGTCGTGGACCTGCGCAGGCTGGCGAATGGTGTGGACCTGGTTGCCATGCACCTGATGGACCCCGGTCAGAACGGTATCTTTTCCAAAGCTCGCCTGCACACGCGCGCGATTTTCGGCAATCGCGGCCCTATCGTCACCAGACCCCAGGCCACAGTTGAGCGCACCGTAAATGCCTTGCGATACGCCACCATGGCGGGTGAAAAAACCATGCCGGAGCGCGGGCGCCGCAAGGTGCGGGGAACTGAAATGCGGTGGCGCGGCATGATGAAGCCCGCCATGGGGTTCATTTTCTGTCATACGCTCCGCGCCTCACCGTTGCGCCATTGAAAAGCCGGGCCGCTCTGACAAGGCGGGGGCACGCATCGCCAGAACCTTGAACAGCTGGCCCATCTGCTCAGGGCCGATCAACCGCTTAACCGTCTCCGCCATGGCGGCCCGCGCTTCGGGATCAAGTTTCTGCGACAAGGCAGCGGCCCTGTATTCGATCCCAAGCTCTTTCAGGAAATCGGCCTGTGTGACCGGCCCGTCCACCAAGGCCCCGGCCGCGGTGGCAGCCAGGGCCAGCGCGGCGAAATCGACATGGGAGATCGG
>CALAQW010000030.1 GCA_937888955.1 uncultured Alphaproteobacteria bacterium
GTCACCGCGTGCAGGTCCTGCTGCATATCGAAGCGATCGCACTGATATTGTTTTTTCTTATGATATTTTCAATTGCACTGGGTGGTGCCGGATATGTTGTGAGATATCATGCAGGTAGAAGCCAAAAGATGGCAGAACGCTCGACCCGGCGCGTTTATCGCAAATTGTTCAAATGGAAAATCACGTCCGGGATCGCAGTAATGTCCCTTGCGGCAAGCTTTCTACTTTTTTTTGTCTTCGGGGTTGGGCTTTCATTCTTATCTGCCGTTATCGCTTGGGACGATTGTCGCCTACGCAGTTTTTGCCCCCATGAATCGACATCTAGTGCGGCTAAGCGCTTTGTATTTTTTGGTATGGGAAGTGCAATTTGGCTAGCCGCACCAATCTGGTTCCGGAACAATGCGATGGCCTGGTCCGTACGGCTCACTCAGGAAGGGATGAGAGAAAATGCCGCAGCGAACTGATTGTGCGTGACGGGAAGGCGCGGGCTGACCGCGCCGGTTCTCCGGCCGGGCTTCCTCTTCCAGCGGTGGCCTGGTTAGAGTTTGACGCGGCGCAGGCGCAGGGCGTTGGCGATGACCGAAACAGAAGACAGGCTCATCGCCGCGGCGGCAATGATCGGGGATAGCAGCACGCCGAAAAAGGGGTAAAGAATTCCAGCAGCAACCGGCACACCAAGCCCGTTATAGATAAAGGCGAAGAATAAATTCTGCCTGATATTACGCATCGTTGCATGCGCCAGCATCCGGGCACGGACGATCCCCATCAGATCGCCTTTCACCAGCGTGATGCCCGCGCTTTCCATCGCCACATCCGCGCCGGTGCCCATGGCGATGCCGACATCGGCGGTGGCAAGTGCGGGCGCGTCATTCACCCCGTCGCCCGCCATCGCAACCCGTGCACCCTGCGCGCGCAAACTTTCCACCAATGCCGCCTTCTGCTCGGGCAGAATATTTGCCTCTATCGCATCGATGCCGAGCTGGCCTGCCACAGCCCGGGCCGTGCGCTCGGTATCGCCGGTTGCCATCACGATGCGCATGCCCGCCGCATGCAGCGCGCGGATGGCGGCAGAGGTCGTCTGCTTGATCGGATCGGCGACCGCGATCACGCCGGCAAGCGCATTATCGACTGCCAGAAACATCGCGGTCTTGCCCTCGCCGCGCAATTCATCGGCCCGGGCCTCGGCATCCGCCCCGGCCATATCAATACCCAGATCCAGCATCAGCGCCGCATTGCCAAACGCCGCCGCCCCGATCCCGGCGATTTGGCCGGTAATGCCTTTGCCGGTGACGGCTTTGAAATCTTCAACTGCCAGCGGCTCAACCCCCCGGTCCGCCGCATCGGCCAGGATCGCCTCCGCCAGCGGGTGTTCGCTGCCCCGCTCCAGCCCCGCGGCGATGGCAACAAGTTCGTTGCTGCCCTGTCCGCCCAGCGCGATCACATCGGTCAGCACCGGCTTGCCTTCGGTCAATGTGCCGGTCTTGTCGATAATCAGCGTATCCACCTTGGCAAAACGCTCCAGCGCTTCTGCATCACGCATCAGGATGCCCGCGGTTGCGCCGCGTCCGGTGGCAACCATGATCGACATGGGTGTGGCAAGCCCAAGCGCGCAAGGGCAGGCGATGATCAGCACGGAAACCGCCGCAACCAGCCCGTAAACCATCGCCGGTTCAGGCCCCACCAGCGACCAGATGATGAAGGCCGCAATCGCGACCCCTACCACCGCAGGCACGAAATATCCGGCCACCTGATCGGCCAGCGCCTGTATAGGCGCGCGGCTGCGCTGCGCTGTGGCGACAAGTTCGACAATCCGCGCCAGCATGGTGTCAGCGCCAACCCGTTCGGCGCGCATGATGAAACTGCCGCCTGCATTGAGCGTACCGCCGGTCACCAAATCGCCATTGGCTTTTTCAACCGGCAATGGCTCCCCGGTGATCAGCGATTCATCGACCGAGGAATGCCCGTCTGTCACGATGCCGTCAACCGGTACCGCCTCCCCCGGACGCACGCGCAACCGGTCGCCCGGCTGCACATCGGCAAGCGGTATATCCGCCTCTGCCCCGTCCGGCCCGATCCGGCGCGCGGTCTTTGGCGCAAGGTCCAGCAATGCGCGCATCGCATCGCCTGTCCGCTCACGCGCGCGCAGCTCCATCACCTGCCCCACAAGAACAAGGATGATGATGACGGCCGCCGCCTCGAAATAGACCGGCACGATGCCCTGCGCCGTTCGGAAGGCTTCGGGGAACATGCCCGGCGCAAGCGCGGCAACCATGCTGTAGATCCAGGCGACCCCGGTGCCAAGCGCGATCAGCGTCCACATATTCGGGCTGCGATTGACAAGCGAGGCGCGACCGCGCTTGAAAAACGGTGCCCCGACCCACAATACCACCGGCGTTGCCAGCACAAGCTGCACAAATATCGCGCCGCGCGGCCCAAACCAATTCGCCACAGGCACCCCCAGATGCGCGCCCATCTCAAGCAGAAAAACAAGCCCGGCAAGCGGTGCGCCGATCCACAGGCGACGGGTAAAATCCACAAGCTCCGGATTGGGGCCGGCATCGGCGGGCGGGATCCCCATCGGCTCCAACGCCATACCGCAGATCGGGCAGTCGTCCGGCCCGTCCGTCACGATTTCGGGATGCATCGGGCAGGTATATTGCGTGCCTGCCGGCATCGGCGCGGGCGCCGGACGATCGCCAAGATAGCTGTCGGGCGCGGCCGCGAACTTCTCCTCACAGCGCGCGGAGCAGAAATAATAATCTTTGCCCGCATGCCGGGCGCTGAAGCGCGCGGTCTGGGGCATCACCTGCATACCGCAGACCGGGTCGCGCCTTGCGTCGGCATCGGCATGTGTTTCGTGGCTGTGTTGCTGCACCATCCTTGACGACCTTTGCGTGTCTCACTGCTGAAGATGATGAAGCTTCCAGCAACTGGCAGGTCAAGCTTTGCTTTCTTGAGGATTTCCCACAGCTTTTTCAGCCATTCTGCGCTAAAAGGGGTCGCAATCCCGAATGGTAGCGAGGAAGGAATGCCCCGATGCAGCATGTAATCAATATTCTGATGCTGGTGGTGCCGGTGCTTTATGTGACCCTGCAAACGCTTGTGCTGCGGCAATGGACGGGCTTTCATCAGCGGCTTGCGTTGCTGCCGCTGGCCGGCTGGGCGGTTTGGGGGGCGGTCCTCGGCTATCGGGTTCTGCAGGGGGAGGCGGTGCGCCCCGCGCTGCCCGGCGAAGTTATGACCTTTTCGGGACTGAGCCTCATCTATCTCGGCACGCTTGCGGTCATGCGCAAAATCCAGAAACAAAACGCGGAATAGCGCAGCACCCTATAGCGCCGCAGACTGGCTGCCCCTACCTCACGCGCCGGGTATGGGCAGACGCACCCAGATCGGGTGATGATCGCTTACATCATGTTCGAAACGGCGCACGAAACTGCCCGAGCGGGGCACCTGCCGGAAGCTCTCCTTTCCATGCAATGCGCGGGCGAACAGATCGGCAAAGGCGAACACCCCATAGTCGAAAGCATTTGCCCCGGCCTGTCCCGCCGCATCATTTGCCAGATAGTCGGGCAGCGCCCCATCCGCCCCGAAAAAACCGATCTGATCATAGGTTTCTGTCATCCGGGCGGTTGACATGAAGCGCCCCTTGCCATCCCCCCGGGGCGGGGGACCGCGCCGCGCCGGCACATCGAGAAACGGGAAATTCACCTGATAGCCCGCGCCGACATCCTGGTTCATCGCCTTGATCGCGGCCTCCGCCTCAGCCATCGAGGTAAAGCGTTTCTCGAACTCCAGATTCATATCGCCGAACAGGATGATATTGCGGTGATAGAGCCTGTCTTTCGCCTTGGTGCGCCAACGCAGCCAGTCGACCAGCGCATCAAATTCCATCTTCCGCTCCTCGGCCGAGCGGCTCTTATTGCCATACAGCAGATGCGCATTTACCGCGTTGAAATCGAGCCCAGCCGCCCCGCCCGCACCGCGCACCCGGAAGGAGGCGACATGCGGCGTACGGATGAATGTCAGGAAATTGGACAGCACGAAAGCCGGTTTTGCGGGACGCGCGCTGCGCTGGCCTGCCTTGAATTCCTCAAGCTTGATGTCATAAACCCGCATCAGCGCGTCATGCGCCTGAAAATCCGCCATGAAGGCGTCCCATTTCTCATGGATCGTATCGAGCACGGCGCGCCGGTCGAAAGTGATGTCGGATGCCATCTCGGTCCGCTCGACCCGGTCCCAGCGATAGAGGAATGCAAGCCGTTCCTGGCTGACATCAACGCCGGGCCGCGCGCCGGTCACATCCGACACGATGAGCGCATATTTATCCGCATCCCGCAGCATGGATTTGAGTTTTTTGAGCCCGCGCAGATCGTCCTTCACCTCCTGAATCGCAACGAAATCGCAGCGGCTGACATAATCGGCAAGCAATTGCCACGCGCCTTGTGTCCGGCCCGAACGGCTATCCACCCCGCGCGTGCCGGGATTGCCAAGCGCCCGAATATTGAAAGAAGACAGGATCACCGACCCCGCGCGCCGCTCGGGCATGCCGAACGGCTCATCGGATGTCGGCGCTGCCGCGAGCACCGCATTAATATCGCCCCACTCACCATCGCTGAAACGCGCCATCTTCTGCCCCCCTCATGGCTTGCGGTGCTGCGGCACCGACCGGACCATCAAGCATCGCCCCGGATGCCGTGCAATGGCAAGCCTGTTGCGTTATAGTGCGCGCCGATTTGCGCAAGCTGAGGGACGGTCGTCGCGTGAACGCCGCTGAAAATAACATTTCCGTTGCCCCGATGATGGACTGGACGGACCGGTTCGACCGCTATTTCCTGCGGCGGATCAGCCGGCATGCGCTGCTTTATACCGAAATGGTGCATGCGGAAGCCGTGCTGCGCGGGGAGCGCGATCACCTGTTGCGGTTTGACCCGTCCGAGCACCCGGTGGCGTTGCAGCTGGGCGGCTGCGATCCGATAAGCCTTGCCGAGGCAGCGCGGATCGGCGCGGATTATGGCTATGACGTCATCAACCTCAATGTCGGCTGCCCGAGCGACCGGGTACAGTCGGGCCGGTTCGGTGCCTGCCTGATGGCTGACCCCGAACTTGTCGCCGGCTGCCCCACCGCCCTGCCGACGGCCGCGCCCGCGGCGCCCGGCCGGTTGCCACGGTCGTC
>CALAQW010000031.1 GCA_937888955.1 uncultured Alphaproteobacteria bacterium
CGGTGCGAAAGGATCATCCCAGGCTCAGTCAGCCGCCGGTTGCGCCGGTGTGGCAGGCGGTGCGGCCGTCAGGACCTGGTTGCCCCTTTCTGTGACGATGCGCTGCACATCGGCAAGGATACGGGCCTGCCGGCCTTGCGCATCGGGTTTGAGCAACTCAAAGGACAGGGCTTCCAGCGCATCGGCGGCATGGCGGTTGGCGCGCCATTTCTGTTCGAATGCGCCGATACTGGTCAGGGTGATGAGCAGCGCGGCAAGCGCCGCCGACAGGGCGGCGAGATCGCGTTGCCGTTTCTCGTTGCGGCCAAATGATTCGAGTTTCAGGATGACGCCGGCCAATGCGCTGAGAAAGGCCGAACCGAACAGGCAGCCGAAATAGACAAAGCTCCAGCGGACGGCATTGGCGCGATATTCGTGATAGGCGCCGGAAATCAGTTCCGCCAGCCCGGCAAGCGGTGCGGGTGTCTGCCCGACAATATGGCCGAGTGCGACGCCGCGTGTCTGGCCCAGATTGTTCCAGATAAGCCAGCCTGCAAGCGGCACGGCAACAAGCACGATCAGCAGCACAAGCCCGGGCCGCCATCTGTTTTGCTTCATTGAACCCCCCTTCCTTGTCCTGACTGTTTTTATTGTGGCGCTGTCGGTGCGGCGCGTCCAGCGCGGGATGTGCGACGCATGGTCCCGGTGCGATGATTTCCGGTCGGCGGGAATTGTACTGCTAATTGCTTTGATCACTGGCGATTGGGGTGTGTCCGCCCATATAATGGGGCATGAGTTCGACAATTTCGCAAACGCCGCTGACCGGTGCCGAGCTGGCGGGCTTTGTGCCCCATCGCCCGGAACGGCCTGAAAAGTCCGAAGGCGGGGTTGCATTCAAACTGGTTTCGGAATTCGAGCCGGCAGGCGATCAGCCGCAGGCGATCGCCGAGCTTGTCAGCGGTATCCGCGCGGCGGAACAGGATCAGGTGCTGCTTGGGGTCACCGGCTCGGGCAAGACCTATACCATGGCCAAGGTGATCGAGACGGTGCAGCGGCCCGCCCTCATCCTTGCGCCCAACAAGACACTTGCTGCCCAGCTTTACGGGGAATTCAGGAATTTCTTTCCCGACAATGCAGTCGAATATTTCGTCTCCTATTACGATTATTATCAGCCCGAAGCCTATATCCCGCGCACCGACACCTATATCGAAAAGGAATCCACGCTGAACGAGCAGATCGACCGGATGCGCCATTCGGCGACCCGCGCGCTGCTTGAACGCGATGATGTGATCATCGTGGCGAGCGTTTCCTGCATCTATGGTATCGGCGCGGTCGAAACCTATGCGGGGATGACGGTGTCGGTGAAGGCGGGCGACCGGCTTGAGCGCAACCAGCTGCTCAAGGATCTTGTTGCCTTGCAGTACAAGCGCAACGATGCGGCTTTCCAGCGCGGCACCTTCCGGGTGCGCGGCGATATCGTCGAGCTTTATCCCGTCCACCTTGAAGACCGCGCCTGGCGGATCTCGTTTTTCGGGGACGAGGTGGAGGCGATCACCGAATTCGACCCGCTGACCGGGGAGAAAGTGGATCTGCGCACCCAGATCAAGGCCTATCCGAACAGCCATTATGTCACGCCGCGCCCCTCCCTCGAACAGGCGATGGTGCGGATCCGCGAGGAGCTGCGCACAACCCTTGAGCAGTTTCGCGCGGACGGCAAATTGCTGGAGGCGGAGCGACTTGAGCAGCGCACGAATTTCGACCTGGAAATGATGGCGGCGACCGGCTCATGCGCGGGCATCGAGAATTATTCGCGGTTCCTCACCGGCCGCGCGCCGGGCGAGCCGCCCCCCACCCTGTTTGAATATCTGCCCGATAACGCGTTGCTGTTTGCCGATGAAAGCCATGTCAGCGTGCCGCAGATCGGCGGCATGTATCGTGGCGACTACCGGCGCAAATCGACACTTGCCGAATTCGGTTTCCGCCTGCCCTCCTGCGTCGATAACCGGCCGCTCAAATTCGAGGAATGGGATGCGATGCGGCCGCAGACGGTCAGCGTTTCGGCAACGCCGGGCAATTGGGAGCTTGAGCGCACCGGCGGGGTGTTCGTGGAGCAGGTGATCCGCCCCACCGGACTGATCGATCCGGTTTGCGAGATCCGTCCGGTCGCGACCCAGGTCGATGATCTGATTTCCGAATGCAAACAGGTCGCCGCCGCCGGCCAGCGTGTGCTCGTCACCACATTGACCAAGCGCATGGCCGAAGACCTGACCGAATATATGCATGAGCAGGGGGTGCGTGTGCGCTACATGCATTCCGATATCGATACCATCGAGCGGATCGAGATCATTCGCGATCTGCGGCTCGGTGCGTTCGATGTGCTGATCGGCATCAATTTGCTGCGCGAAGGGCTCGATATCCCCGAATGCGCGCTGGTTGCCATTCTCGATGCCGACAAGGAAGGGTTTTTGCGGTCCGAAACCTCGCTCGTTCAGACGATCGGACGGGCGGCGCGCAATGTGGACGGGCGGGTGCTGCTTTATGCGGACAAGATGACCGGCAGCCTTGAACGCGCGCTCGCTGAAACAGAACGCCGTCGCGTCAAGCAGCAGGCCTATAACAGCGAACATGGCATCACCCCTGAAAGCGTGCGCAAGAATATCGACGATATTCTGTCAAGCATCTATGAGGGCGATCACGTCACTGTCGATGCCGGCGATAGCGAGGCGATCCGCCTGGTCGGCGGTAATCTGAAGGCGCATCTTGCCGAACTTGAGCGACAGATGCGCGATGCGGCGGCTGATCTTGAATTCGAGGAGGCGGCGCGCCTGCGCGACGAGATCAAGCGGCTGCAGGCAACCGAGCTGGCGGTTGCCGACGATCCGATGGCGCGCCAATCGGCTGTCGCCGCCGCGGCCGAGGCGGCGGCGGGCAAGCGCGCGCGCTCGACCGCGGGCCGTCCGGGTACCCGCGAATTCAAGCGCAAGGGCAAGGGAACGCATCGCCGCAAGGGGCCGTAGTTGCGTTGGCCGCAAGCTGCGTGCAGAACGTCGATAAGTGCTGCCGGCGCGTGTCGGTTAATCGTTAAATTCTATGAGAAATGCCGCCCGCCCCCCTATCGCTTGCGCCACGGCGTGTCTATATAGCGGGGAGGTGCCGTATCGGCCATGCGGGAACTGGCGGTCGGGCCACAAATGCAGGGCGGGAACTTCTGAGGAAGTTGAATGATCTATCTGATGGCTATTGCCGGTCTGGCCTTGTTACTGCTGACAGGCGATCTGCTGGTGCGCGGTGCGGTCGGCGTGGCATGCCGGTTGGGAATTCCGCCGCTTGTAATCGGGCTGACCATCGTCGCATTCGGTACGTCTGCGCCGGAACTGATGATCTGTATTCAGGCGGCGCTCGCCGGATCGCCCGGCATTGCGATCGGCAATGTGGTTGGCAGCAATATCGCCAATGTTTTTCTGGTTCTCGGCATACCGGCAATGATCTATCCGATTGCCTGTAATCAGCCGCGGGTTCTGCAGAACGCGTTGATGATGCTGGCTGCAAGCTTCGTGTTTGCCGGGCTTGCCTATACCGGGCAATTCAGTTTTGCCGAGGGCGCTTTCCTGATGGCGCTGGTTTTTGCTTTTCTGTGGTATTCGGCCAAGGGCAGCAGGCAGGCCGGGGTAAGTGACGAGGAATTGCTTGAGGTCGATGGTGTGTCCGCAACGCCGCATTCCCTGCCGATGGCACTTGCGCTGATACTGGCCGGGCTTGTGGGATTGCCGCTGGGGGCGCATCTTCTTATCAGTGGTGCCACAGAAATCGCCCGTGAATTTCAGGTGGGGGAAGAAGTTATCGGTCTGTCGATGGTGGCAATCGGCACATCGCTGCCCGAGCTGGCGACGACCCTTGCCGCTGCTTTCCGGCGGCATTGCGATGTGGCAATCGGCAATGTGATCGGAAGTAATGTCTTCAATCTGCTGGCAATCATGGGGGCGACGGCGATGGTGGCCCCTGTTCCCGTACCGGCTGGATTTCTGGTGCTTGATATCTGGGTAATGATCTTTGCGGCAATCATTCTGCTGCCGTTTATCCTGCGCAATGGGCGGATCAATTTGCCCGTGGGGGTGCTGTTTATGGTCGCCTATATCAGCTATCTGGTATTCATATTTTATGATGGCCGGAAAATGATGATGGCAATCGGCTGATCGACAGCGAATAGCGATATGCAACAGACAGCCCCGAAAAAAGTCGTATTGGTGACCGGTGCCGCGCGCCGCATTGGCCGTGCGATCGCAACTGATCTCGCCGCCCATGGCTGGCATGTCGGGGTGCATTACGGCACTTCGGCGACACAGGCATCCGCGCTTGTCGCTGACATTCGCGCGGCTGGCGGTCAGGCAGTGGCGCTTGATGCCGACCTTGCCGATGCGGCGGCGGTTGGCGATCTGATCGACCGGCTGGCCGCGGAATTCGGTCCGGTCAATTGCCTGATCAATAATGCGTCACTGTTTGAGCATGATGCGATTGACACAATGACGCGCGACAGCTGGGCGGCGCATATGGATGTCAATCTCTACGCCCCGGCGCTCCTGATGCAGGCCTTTGCCGCGCAGCTTCCCGAGCCCATGCGGGGGAATGTGATCAATATTATCGATCAGCGGGTCTGGCGTCTGACGCCGCGCTTTTTCTCCTACACCTTGAGCAAGGCGGGATTGTGGACGATGACGCAAACCGCGGCGCAGGCGCTCGCCCCGCGGATCCGGGTGAATGCGATCGCGCCGGGACCGACCTTGCGCAACGCGCGGCAAAGCGCGGAAGATTTCGCCACGCAGGAAGAAAATGTGCTGCTTCAGCATGGTGCGGCACTTGAGGAATTTGGCGCGGCTGTCCGCTTCATCCTTGCCGCGCAATCGATGACCGGACAGATGATCGCGCTTGACGGCGGTCAGCATCTGGCCTGGGAAACGCCTGATGTTCATGGCCTTGATGAATGAGTATGGCAGTTGGGAAGACGTAATGAGCCAATCTAACCCTGATAATCGGAATATGGGCGCGCAGGTCACGCCACTGCGGATCGCCAATGCGGCGCAATCGGTGCGACATGTGTTCATTCGCGATCTGCTGCTCAATGCCCATATTGGCGTGCACCGCCATGAAAAGGGCCGCAGCCAGCCGGTGCGAGGTTGATATGCTGCGATT
>CALAQW010000032.1 GCA_937888955.1 uncultured Alphaproteobacteria bacterium
TTCGAGGCGGCCGTTTACCTGCTTGGCGGCATCAACTTCTGGTTCTAGAGTTGAGACTCAATAGAACCATCAGAGCGGTACGGCAGCCTCCCACATCATTTGCTTCGAGGAGCCATCATCATCACGACCGATTCCAGCCACCTCTAAAGGGGGTACAACGCCCCAGGATTGGCAAATCGACGATTCTCAAAGCACCAAAGTATATTGCGGGGATAGTCGAAAGAGTGAAGCGCAACGATCCACACAAGCCAAAGCATAATTAGTAGGATTAATAGGGTGGCGAATTCGGCACCCTTACGCAACATAATAATCGAATTTTGGGTTTGAAATCAAAATGTTGACTGGTGCCGCCGGAGTGGATTGAACACTCGACCTCACCCTTACCAAGGGTGCGCTCTACCACTGAGCTACGGCGGCCTGAAGTGGCGCAACTGTCGCGCGCTTTATGAAGTGGCGGGAAACTGCCATAGGGCGCAGGCAGGCGCAAGGCCGGATTTGCATTTTGGCGGATGGATTTGGCCCTTCACCCGCCACGCAGCAGCACATTACGCGCCACGCAGGCGATCCTTGCCGCGATTTGCCTGCCGATATCCCAATTGGCACTGTTTTTCGCAGCCGTTTCACGCCAAACCGTGCTAAACAAAGGCTATGAGCGAGAATCCTGAAAACAGCCCCCCCTCATCGCATCCGGCCACCCCCCGACCGGCCGGGAAAAGCGATCGCGAGGCGCGGCTGGCCGATGCGCTGCGGGCCAACCTTCGCCGCAGAAAAGTCACAACAAGACGCCAGAAGACACAAGACCCGCAGCAATCACCCCGGACCGGGGACGAGGTGACAGACGGGCAGCGTTGAACCGGGATCCGCCTTCAAACCAGGCGCGAACCGAACAGGCAGCAACCGGGCCGGCCCAACGCCCTTAACAGAGACGAGTTGATGGATAAACTGATCATGCAGGGCGGGCAGCCCCTGTCAGGCACAATTCCTATCAGTGGCGCGAAAAACGCCGCTCTGCCCCTGATGACGGCGAGCCTGCTGACATCCGAACCGCTGATCCTGCGGCATGTCCCGCATCTGGCCGATATTACGACGCTTGCCGAGGTTCTTGGCGAACATGGGGCGGAGCTGAGCCTGCACGGTCATGGCGAAGGCGGGGAAACGGGCCGTGTCCTGTCCATCACCACCCCCAGGATCACCAATGCGGTCGCGCCTTACGAACTTGTGCGCAAGATGCGCGCCAGTATCCTGGTGCTCGGTCCACTGCTGGCGCGCCATGGCGAGGCGAAAGTCTCCCTGCCCGGTGGCTGCGCCATCGGTACGCGGCCTGTCGATCTGCATCTCAAAGCGCTGGAACAGCTTGGTGCGACCATCACGCTTGAAGGTGGCTATATCCATGCCCGCGCAGATAACGGCCTGCGAGGCGCGCATATCCGCTTTCCGGCCATCTCGGTCGGGGCGACCGAAAATCTGTTGATGGCGGCAAGTCTGGCCGAGGGTGAAACAATTCTTGAAAATGCCGCCCGGGAACCCGAAATCGCCGATCTGGCCGCCTGCCTCAACGCAATGGGCGCCGATATTCGCGGCGCCGGCAGCGAGACGATAACTGTTTCAGGCACCACCCGGCTGCGCGGCGCAGATCATCGCGTCATCCCCGACAGGATCGAAACCGGCACCTATGCGCTGGCCGCGGCAGCAACCGGCGGCGATGTCACACTGACCGGCACGCGCCCCGAACTCATCGATTCGCTGACAGAACTGATGCAGCAGGCCGGCGTGGCGGTCACGGTCGAAAAGGACAGCATGCGCGTGTGCCGCGATCCCGACCGCCCCATGGAAGGGGTGGATATGATGACCCAGCCCTATCCCGGCTTTCCGACCGACCTGCAGGCGCAATTCATGGCCTGCATGGCGACCGCGCAAGGCGCTGCGATGATCAGCGAAACCATATTTGAAAACCGCTTCATGCATGTGCCCGAGCTGATGCGCATGGGCGCCAATATCAATCTGCATGGCGGCACAGCGCTTGTCCGCGGGGTCAAGCAACTTACCGGCGCGCCGGTGATGGCGACCGATCTGCGTGCTTCGGTCAGCCTGGTGATTGCCGGATTGATCGCGAAGGGTGAAACCGAGATCAATCGCGTTTATCATCTGGATCGCGGCTATGAGCGGATCGAGGACAAGTTGAGCGCCTGCGGCGCCAGTATCCGGCGCGAACGCGTCTGACGCCGCCAACAGCACGGCGCATTAACGCATTGGTATGGTGGAACATTGGTACGGTAAAGCGTGGCAGAAAAGCTGAAACTGATCGCCCATGACACAGAGGATTTGCAGATTGTGTCCGCCTGTCTGCAAGACGCGATCTGTCGCGTGGGTGACATGGCCTACCAATCGGGAACGCATCGTTTCGCGACGATCTTCAACCGCTTTCGCTGGGAAAATCCGCATGTTGCAAAAGGCCGCAGGCTGCTTCGGCGTCCGCATTATGAACGCGTCCGGACCGCAATACATTTCAATTCGGTGATGGCTGTACGCAAACGCGGCATCGATCAGCTCCGCCCTGAACAGCGACTTAATCTGCTTGCAATCGATTGCACTGAAAATACAGACAAGACGGTGCAGATCCGGTTGCTGTTTGCCGGCGGGGCGGAAATCCTGCTGGAAGCGGAATGCGTGGATTGCATCATGGAAGATATCAGCGCACCCTGGCCTGTCCGCACAGCACCGAAACACACGACCGATGCGCAATCCTAGCATTGCTGCGCCAAAATTTGACGATACCGGATTACCAGACATGCCGTTGAGACTTGATATCAGCAAGCCGCAGTTCAATGCTGAATTCGACCGCCTGCTTCACACGAAACGGGAAGTATCGCGTGATGTGAATGACGCGGTCGCGGCAATCCTGCACGCGGTAGCCGAAAAAGGCGACAGGGCGGTCATCGCCTATACCGAACAATTTGACAGGATCGCACTGACGCCAGACAAGCTGCGCATTTCGGAGGCTGAAATTGAAGACGCCATTGCCCGGTGTGACAAGCAGTCCGTGGCCGCTTTACAGCTCGCCGCTGACCGGATTGAGGATTATCATCGTCGTCAACTTCCTGAAGACAGTCTTTACACCGATGAAAATGGCGTGACACTGGGGGCGCGCTGGACGGCAATCGGCGCAGTTGGCCTGTATGTCCCTGGCGGCACGGCGTCCTACCCCAGTTCGGTTCTGATGAACGCCCTGCCCTGCAAGGTGGCGGGTGTGCCACGGCGCGTGATGGTGATGCCGACGCCGGACGGCACGATCAATCCGCTGACATTGCTGGCGGCGCGGCTTGGCGGCGTTTCGGAAATTTACCGCATTGGCGGGGCACAGGCAGTTGCCGCACTTGCCTATGGCACCCAGACGATTGCTCCGGTCGACAAAATCACCGGGCCAGGCAATGCCTTTGTCGCCGCCGCCAAGCGGCAGGTCTTCGGAACCGTCGGCATCGATATGATTGCGGGACCATCGGAAATCCTGGTCGTTGCGGATAACCAGAACGATCCCGACTGGATCGCGGCGGATCTGCTCAGCCAGGCTGAACATGACGCATCCGCGCAATCGATCCTGATTACAGACGATGCCCGTTTTGCCGAAACCGTCGAAAAGGCCCTGCAGGCGCATCTTGATAACCTGCCACGCGGCGCGATCGCCCGTGAAAGCTGGGAAAATTTCGGGGCGATTATCCGCGTGGATACGCTGCGCCAGGCAGGCCCGCTGATCGATCGGATCGCGCCGGAACATCTCGAGCTCGCCGTCGCTGATCCGCAAGCCCTGCTTGGCACATTTCGCAATGCCGGCGCGATATTTCTCGGCCGCTTCACGCCCGAGGCAATCGGCGACTATATCGCCGGCCCCAATCACGTGCTGCCGACCGCGCGCGCGGCACGTTATGCATCCGGCTTGTCGGTCCTCGATTTCATGAAACGCAGCTCGATCATCGGATGCAGCGCTGAAAGTCTGGCCAGCATCGGGGCGGAAGCTGTTACCCTGGCCCGTTCGGAAGGGCTTGAGGCGCATGCCCGCTCCATCACGATGCGCAGCAACCGGGCAAGCGGCGGGACGGATTGAGCAATCAATGTCTGCGCCCGCCCCGCCGCCCCTATCTGGCAATCCAACCGCGTAGAAGGCAAAGCGATGGCCGATAATCCCACGACCGGCACAACGATCGGCCCAGATCACCGGGTCGCCAATATCCTGCTCGACGAAAACAACATCGTCCGCCTTAATCCGGATATCGAACATGAGCGCGGCGTCGCCATTTTCGACCTGCTTGAAGACAATTATTTCGAACCGGTCGGCAGCCCTGGCGGCCCCTATATCCTGCATTTGTCGATAGCGGACAATCGGCTGGTTTTCGACATTCACAAGGCCGATGACTCGCCGCTTGGGAAGATAATGCTGGCACTGTCGCCGTTCCGCAAAATCGTCAAGGACTATTTCGCGATCTGCGACAGCTATTTCGAGGCAATCAAAACCGCCCCCCCTTCGCAGATCGAGGCGATCGATATGGGACGCAGGGGCCTTCATAATGACGGATCCGCACTGCTACGCGAACGACTGGCGGGGAAAATCGAGATTGATGACAATACAGCGCGGCGTCTATTCACTCTGATTTGCGTGCTGCATATCCGGGCCTGACCCCTATGCTCGACGCGCCTGGCAAAACGACGCGGATGCAGATGCCATCGGCTATTCTGTTTTCCTGCAACTTCAACTCGGTCCGCTCACCAATGGCCGAAGCCCTGATGAAATATCTGTACGGGCATATCGTCTATGTCGATTCGGTTGGCGTACGCGCGCAGGAGGTCGACCCCTTCGCTGTGGCTGTCATGGATGAAATCGGCATCGATATTTCCGATCACAAGCCGAAAACCTTCGATGAGCTGGAAGATACTTCCTACGACCTTGTCATCACGCTGACACCCGAGGCGCAGCACAGCGCGCTTGAGTTGACACGCACCATGTCGATCGATGTGGAATATTGGCCGACGCCCGATCCGACCGCTGTTGCCGGAAGCCGCGAACGGCGCGTGGAAGCCTATCGCGCCCTGCGTGATGATCTGATGCAGAAAATCCGTACACGGTTTGAGCCGCTGGCGCCGGCAAAAGCCTAGACGGCGATACCGGGCTTAGCCGGAAGGTCGGAAACTTCAGTATAGCTTGTGTCAACTGCCGCTACTGACTAATTTGCATACAGGAATAATACCGAGCCCCGGAACAGTATTGTGAACATGGAGTAACTGCCTTGCCTGATATTGATGCGAAATCCCCGATATGCGGAATCAGGCGGCCGTGACGCTGTTCAAGCGGGGTGAAAACTGTTGGGACATCGCCCGCGCCAACCGCGCAGCCGTCCTCGTCGATGGCGCCAACTATTTTTCCGCCCTGCGCGGCGCGCTGCGATCCGCACAGCATTCGATCTTCATTGTCGGCTGGGATATTGACAGCCGCGTGACGCTATGCGGAGAGGAAGGTGAGCCCGATGACGGGCTGCCATTGCAATTGGGGCCGTTTCTGACAGCGCTTGTCGAAAAGCGCCCCGAGCTGACCATATATCTTCTGCTGTGGGATTATTCGGTCATCTATGCGCTGGAGAGGGAGCCTGTCCCCTCGCTCAATCTTGACTGGAAAACCCCCCGTCAAATCAAGGTCTGCCTGGATGATATCTTGCCGCTTGGCGGATCGCATCATCAGAAAATCGTCGTCATTGATGACGCGGTCGCATTTTGCGGCGGAATCGATTTGACAATCCGGCGCTGGGATACATCCGCTCACGAACCCGACGATGAGCGGCGACGCGACCCGGGCGGGGAAAGTTATGCGCCTTTTCACGATCTTCAGATGTGCGTCGATGGCGACTGCGCGGCAAAGCTTGGCGAATTGGTCCGCGCGCGCTGGCACGCCGCGGCTTGTCATGCGGTTTCCGCGGTGCCGCCCGAACAACGCGGCGACCCTTGGCCAGATGCGCTCAAGCCCGACTTCAGCGATACGAAAATCGCCATTGCGCGAACGATTCCCGCAATAGGCGATGAGCCGGAAGTTCGCGAGATTGAGGCGCTCTACATCGACATGATCGGGACAGCCGAGCAATTCATCTATATTGAAAATCAGTTTCTGACATCGGACAGCATCGCCAGTTCCCTGGCACAGCGCCTTCAGCAAAAACCGGAACTGGAAGTCCTGTTCGTCTCGCCCGAGGATCATCCCGGCTGGCTGGAGGCGCGCAGCATGAAGGCCGGACGCATCCGCTTCATGCAGACATTTGAGGATGCCGGCGTGTCGGAGCAGGTACGGCTTACCTATCCGGCGGTGGGCCCTCAAGATGATGAAACCGCCGTCATGGTGCATGCAAAGCTGATGATCGTTGATGATCGCTGTCTGCGTCTTGGCTCATCCAATCTGAACAATCGGTCGATGGGCATGGATACCGAATGCGATCTGGCGATTGCGGCTGAAAAAGAAGATGGAGAAGGCGGTGACAGGATAGCTGCCATCCGCAACCGATTGCTGGCGGAACATCTTGGTACAACAGAAAGCAAAGTTGCGGACACATTCGCCGAAACCGGCAGTCTTCTTGCAACCGTCGACACGCTGAACAGCAGCGAAAGACGATTGCAGCAATTCCGCGACAGCGGCAAATATGACGGCCCGGTCGTCCAAACCGTCAGCCAGCTTGCCGACCCCGAAAGGCCGATTGAAGCGAAATTCTATGTCGGGGATATGTTTGGCGGGCAACCGCCAAAGGCGATATTCGGCAAGCTGACGGCCTTGTTCTTGATGGGCGGCTTTCTGGCGGCATTGGCGTTGGCCTGGCGTTATACGCCCCTGGCTGATTTCGCCGATCCCGAGCAGCTAAAACCATGGCTTGCAGACATCGCCGGTAACGAATGGGCTATGCTGATCGTGCCGCTGCTTTATATTGCGGGCGCGCTTGTCATATTTCCGGTCACGGTGTTGATCGCCGCAACCGCCTTGCTGTTCGAACCGTTGCAGGCATTCGGCATCGCCTGCGCCGGCGCATTGTCGGCCGCCGCCGTGACCTACGCAATCGGCGCCTTGTGCGGAAAACAGTTCCTGCGCGACCTGATGGGGCAGCGGATCAACCGGGTAAGCCGGGCGCTCGCCAAACAAGGCGTGTTGAGCGTGATGGCGATCCGGCTCGTACCGATTGCCCCTTTTTCGATCATAAATCTTGTCGCGGGGGTCAGCCATATCGGCTTCATCCCATATCTGCTGGGCACGATACTGGGCATGGTGCCGGGCATCATTATTTTTACCGCGCTCGGCAACCGTCTGCGGCAGATGATTGCCGCCCCCTCAACCGAGGATATTGTGATCCTGATTGGCATCATCATTGTCTGGATCGCCATGTCGGTCGGGCTGCAGGCAGTGATAAAAAGCCGCCGTGGCTAAACGGCGCGCGCCTGATTTCGAACCGGTTACAGCCATTTCCATGCAACAGAAAATAGAAACAATCACGGTTGCAAGCTGGAATATTCATGCCGGCATCGGCAGCGACGGCAAGTTCAACGCCGACCGTATTGCTGCGGTAATCAATACAATCGACCCTGATATCATCGCAATCCAGGAAGTCGAATCACGCACCGGGTTTGGCGCGTCCATCGACCTGTTCACTTTTCTGGCCCGCTGTCTGCCGGGGCATCTGGTCGACGCCAAATCAATCACCACCCGCGACGGTCATTACGGTCAAATGCTGCTCAGTAAATTTCCGCTGTCGCACCGGGAGGTTCACGATATCTCCTACCCTGATCGCGAGCCGCGCAAAATCATCGACGCGCATGCGCAAACCCCGTTTGGTGCCTGGCGGGTGCTGGCCACTCATCTGGGGCTTTCGACGCAGGAACGCAAATTTCAGCTGGCCCGGTTATCGCAACTGATTGCGCAACCCGCGGCCATGCCAACGGTGCTGATTGGCGATTTCAACCTCTGGCGCAATAATCGGCAGTTGCGGCGGCTGGACAATCTGCTGCCGGGCGGCGTTACCCGCCACCGGACATTTCCCGCCCGCCTGCCGCTTTTTGCGCTTGACCGGATCTGGTGCGGCGCGGGAATCGAAATTCGGAAAAGTGAAAGCGTCACAACGGCCCGCAGCGCATCGGACCATTTGCCTATTGTCGCCGATCTATGCCCCGCCCGGTGACCCAGACAATTGCTACAAACCGTCAGCGATCGGCGAAAAAGTCGTTTTGACAATCGGATTGCTTGATTTTCACAGCTTTATTTGCATCCTGCGCTGGGATCGCATAGGACAATGCGACAAAAGAATTTATATGGAGCCTACATGGCAAAAGAAGAGTTGCTTGAAATTCCGGGGAAGGTGGTTGAATTGCTGCCCAATGCGACCTTTCGTGTCGAACTTGAGAATGGTCATGAAATCATCGCCCATACGGCGGGCAAGATGCGCAAGAACCGCATCCGGGTGCTGGCCGGGGATGAAGTGCTGGTCGAAATGACGCCTTACGACCTGACCAAGGGGCGCATCACCTATCGCTTCAAATAAGCCGGACATCCGGTTTCGCCTTCCCGGCATCCGCCCATGACGCATGCGCATCCCCCGCTTGTTCTGGCAAGCGCTTCGCCCAGACGGCGCGATCTTCTCGCCCAGATCCATATCACCCCCGACGCAATCGAACCGGCCGCGCTTGACGAGACGCCGCTGCCGCGCGAATTGCCGCGCGCGCATGCGCTGCGGCTGGCCCGGGAGAAAGCTGAATGCGTCAAGCAGAAGTTCCCCGAGGCAATCGTGCTTGCCGCCGATACGGTGGTGGCCTGCGGCCGCCGCATTCTGCCCAAAGCCGAAACCGAATCCGAGGCGCGTTTTTGCCTGAAGCTGCTGTCGGGCCGCAGTCACCAGGTGCTGACCGGGGTTGTCGTCATCGACCGGGCGGGCCAGGCGCGCACGCGCCTGTCCACAAGCCGGGTCAGCTTTACCCGGCTGCATGCGGACGACATCACGCATTACCTGCAAACCTGCGAATGGCAGGGCAAGGCGGGGGGTTATGCCATCCAGGGCTATGCGGCCTGCTTCGTCCGGCAGATCGCGGGCTCCTATAGCGGGGTCGTCGGCCTGCCGTTATTCGAGACGGCGGCACTTCTGCGCGCGGCCGATTATCCGGTTTAATGCGGATCGATTAATGCTACACTGGCCGGATTGATGCATAAATCTGACCGCGATATGGATGAAGAAGTTCTGATCAATGTGGGCATTGGCGAAACCCGCATTGCAACCGTCGTCGATGGCCAGCTCGATCAGTTCATTCTTGAACGCGCCCATATGAGCGCCGAAGGCCGCGCCGGTCACAGCCTGCTCGGCAATATCTATCTTGGCCGGGTGCAGCGGGTATTGCCCGGCATGCAGGCCGCGTTCGTTGAAATCGGTTTGAAGCGGGCGGGGTTTCTCGGCGCGCGCGAAGCGCGCTGTTTGACCGAACTGCCCAGCATGCGCGACGAAGCGCCGCCCCCTATCAGCGAATGCGTGCGCGAGGGCCAGGCGCTGCTTGTGCAGGTCGTGAAAGATCCGATCCGGGACAAGGGCGCGCGGCTGTCGGCGAATATCACCCTGCCCGGGCGCTTGCTTGTGCTGGTTCCCAATCAGGACGGGGTGGCAATGTCGCGCCGGATCGAGGACCCGGCCGAACGCGAGCGGCTGACCGAAATCTGCGAGCGGATGATCGCGAAAATGACCGCCATCAATGCCGATACCCGTGGCGCCAACGGCAATAATCGGCCGATCCGCACAGGCGGTTATATCGTGCGCACCGCCGCCACCGGGGCCGATATCGCCGAACTTGAGGAAGATGCCATCCGGCTCAACGATTTATGGCGCGACATCGAGGGCCGCAGACTTCAGGCGTCCCCGCCCTCGTCGATCTATTACGATGTCGACCCGGTGACCAAGGCGATGCGCGATTGCGTTGGCATCTCGACACGGCGGATATTGATCGATGATGCGCAAGCCTATGCGATCGCGCGCGCCTATTGCGCGGAATCGATGCCGCAGATGCTTGACCGGCTGGAACGTTTCAACGGGCCGGGGCAGCTATTCGATCTGTATGAGGTGGAACAGGATCTCAGTGCCGCGCTCGACCCGATCGTACCGCTGAAATCGGGGGGCCATCTGGTAATCGAAAGCACCGAGGCGCTGACCGCGGTCGATGTCAATTCAGGCAGCTATACCGAGGCAACGGGGCTTGAGGAAACCAGTGTGCGCACCAACCTTGAAGCCGCGCGGGAGATTTGCCGGCAGCTCAAGCTGCGCGGCATCGGCGGGGTGGTGGTGATCGACTTCATCCATATGGACGATGCGGACAATATCGCCCGGCTGCTTGATGTGCTGCGCGACGGGCTTGCCAATGACCGCACCCCGACACAGATCTCGGGCATGTCGGAATTCGGCCTTGTGGAAATGACGCGCAAGCGCACCCGTGAACCGCTCGCAAGGCTGCTGTCGGAGGATTGCGGCGGGTGTGGCGGCACCGGACGCACCCGCTCGCTCGTCGCGGTGGGGAACGAGATCCTGCGCAAGGTCGAACGCGAAAATGCCGCACGACCGGGCCGTCCGATCCGGGTCCGCGCGGCGGGTGAGGTGGCAAGCTGGCTCAACGATTCGGAAGACCGGCTGCTGACCCGCCTGCAGCAACGGCTCGGCGTCGGGGTGGAGATCGATTCGCGGCCAGGCTTTTCGCGCGAACGTTATGAAATCTCGGTCGAATAGCCGATTTGCAAAGCGCATGAGGCCTGCTATTTGCCGAATGACAAACCGCGCCATCCGCACTGGACAGCCCCGCCCATCTCGCCTATAAACCGGCGACTGGCGGGACCGATCGCCCCGCCTCAGCCCAGGTAGCTCAGTTGGTAGAGCAGCGGACTGAAAATCCGCGTGTCGGTGGTTCGAATCCGCCCCTGGGCACCACGCTTT
>CALAQW010000033.1 GCA_937888955.1 uncultured Alphaproteobacteria bacterium
AGAGCCTCTGTGGCGTCTTTACAGCAGCTATCGTCATATGTGCGTTTGCCGCAGGAGTTGTCGGCGGTTGGCTTTCCAGCGAATTAGGGACGTCAGAAAATGAGGACCTTAACCGCATATTGCCCAGCATCGCCGCAGCCAATAGTTACTATACTGATCATGCCGAACTGGCCTATAACCTGAATCCAATGCAACAGACGCAAATTGCGGAAATGGCGAAAAAAATGTTCGGGCGGCGGCTCGGGCCGCCTATCCTTGATCTTAAAGGCTTTGAATTTACAGGTGCCCGCTTCGTACCAGCCAGCAAGACGCAACTAAGTATATATCGATATGAAAGCGCGGCCGACGGGGCGCTGACTGTGACATTCTGGGCGGTTAAGGAAGATACGGAACCTGTGCGCCTGTATCGTGCGGAGGACGGCTTGCAATTACATGTGCGGGCCATATCCGATCTTGCATTTGCAGTATCCGGAAGCGGATCACCCACCTTGCTTGATCAGATGGCGGAACTGATTTATGCGCAAACACGCGACGCATTGTGACACGTTACCTGCCCTTTTTCATCTCACCTGTGTTGTCCATCCGGCAATCTGGCAGGCATTGAGCCTGCCACACACGAGAGATAGGCCCGCAATCACCTGAACGGGATGTCCGCAGAGAGCCGCTGCAGCAAGAACAGCCGTTATCATGCGGGCAGTGCGGCATGGGAAATTAGCAGGCCAGATCGCCTGGCTACGCATTCGGGAATTAGCAAGCGCAGTTCAACTGCCGGAATACAGCAAAGCCTGTTACAATTTCAGTGTTATTGTTTTTGACCCGATCGTTTCGGGCGAATCCTGCCGAACGGTTGTGAGGCGTATATCGGCGTCGCCGCGACGTGGCCTGCTGTTGCGCGCCTGCCAAGGCGCAGTTCAATTTCTGCAAGATAACGTGCGGCCCGATCATCGGATTTTATCAGCGCCTCGATATCCATACGCGCCGTATCGGAAAGTTTATCTTCTGCATATAAGCGGAGCGCTTCGGGAGTGAAGATCTCCACCATATACTGTTTCTGTTGCTTGTTATTTGTCTTCATAGGTTCTGCGCTCACCTTGTAGACTGCGGCATCACGTGACCTGCAAAAAGCAAATTGTCAAACATCTCGCAATGCGTGGGCATAGCTTACTGAACAATCTTCAACTGCGCCCGTGTGGCATTCGCATCATGCCTTGCCCCTCCCATTGCATCGCGTTGCTGCTCAATTTCCCGCAATCTGCTGCGGGCCCGGAACAGGCGTGACCTGATGGTCCCCACCGGTAACCCCAAAATGTCAGCCGCTTCATTATATTTGAAACCCTCGACAACGATGAGCAGCAAGATCTCCTTATGCTCCTCCGACAATTCGGCAAATGAGCGGGCAAAATCCTTGAACTCGACTGTTTGCTCCTGGGAAGCAGCAACAGCGGGAAGCTCATAACCTTCATCGGAAATTGCCACTTCCGAGCGCCGCTTACGCTTTCTGTAATGGTTGATCTGCACATTTCTGAGAATGGTGAACAACCAGGCCTGCAGGTTTGTACCCTGTTGAAATTTATCGAAATGCCTGATCGCGCGCTCGAGACAATCCTGCACAAGATCATCGGCCAAAACAGGGTCCCCAACCCGCGAACGGGCAAACCGGCACAATTTCGGAATCTGTTGCTCGATTGCCACAATGTCGTTTTCACCTAAAATCATGTTTCCGTCTCCTTCTCGAAAGCACTATTCAGGTTAAACACAGCTTAGATTTTATCAACAAAAACTTCGTTGTAAAAGTTACTATAATAGTAAACCTACGCCGACTTACTAAAATAATTATTTTACTATATTAGATAAAATTGCAAATTTTACAAAACTATACGACTTTGTTATTTTATTTAACTTGTTCATTTTGCATACTTACCGCAACTTGATTTTCTTACATATGTAACGCTGCTTAGTAAATTTCTGTGAATTGAGTAAGTGACACCCTCCGTTTAAGCTGACAGTGCTGTTAATTCTAACAAGCTGTTCATTGCGCTTCCGGCGCAGGGAACGGAGGTAAATGTGGCACGGAAAAGTTATAGGACGGAACGGCTTCAACTCATGCTGGATGAGGAAGAACTCGAGGCGATCGATGAGTTTCGGTTCAGCGAAAGACTCCCGACCCGAGCGGCTGCTATCCGCGAGCTGTTACGGCGCGGGCTGCTTTATGAAGAAGCCGAACTGCCCCAAAATGCGACGAAATCGACTGATTTCACCGTATTGCCGGATGCATGAGAAACACCGTCTGAAGCGGGCACGACACAAGGACGGGAATTCCTGAGCGAACAAATTCGCCAGGAAATAGGTTTCTGTAAGTTGAAATAGGTTTCTGCAAGTTGCGTATCGCCGATAGCCCTGGTGGCTCGACATGATAAGAAGATGATGCGAACCGGGCTGGCCGAATGATGACCGACCGTCAAACGGAGCCAATTCAGCTGTTCTCAGGCAGTAATATTCCTGAATATTACTGCCCCCATGCCATTAGCATGTTCACGATAAATGCCGCCTGTCAGTCCGCGCTCAAAACGACCGCCGCACTCATGGCGATGAAGATCACAAGTGGAAGGTAATCGATAAAGAACTGCCCCGTCGCACCTGCTCCAACTGCAATGCGAGCATAACAGCCCAAAATGGGATAATTCTAAAATCGGATTAGCTCTTGGCGCACACAATTGGGGTGATGCGTGCCGAGATCGATCCACTCAGACGAATACCGGAAACTGACCGCGATCCTTCTGGACACGCGGAACGCTGCTGGCTTGACGCAGCAGGAAGTTGCCGACCGGCTGGGGAAACCGCAATCCTATGTCGCCAAGGTCGAGCGCAACGAGCGCCGCATCGACGTGGTCGAGTTCATTTCTTTGGCGAAGGCGCTCGGCGTCGATCCCACACACCTATTCAGCGCAGTCTTGACCAGCATCGAGAAATCCCGCGCCTGATCTAGGGTTTTCCCTGACACGGCCTTTGTGGTCGTCTTATTGGATAGATCGTCTTGAACCAGAAAGGAGACGATCATGTCCGAAATCATTACGCTCAAACAGCTACGTCAGTGCGGAAGGTGGT
>CALAQW010000034.1 GCA_937888955.1 uncultured Alphaproteobacteria bacterium
GGCCCGCGAGCATCAGACCAAGCTTCGGCGGCCCCCCCCGGGGCGCGCGCCGATATCCGATCCGCAGGTCGCGGGAAAGCGGGCGATACAACGAAAATGGCGGTAAACGCCACGGTGCCCGGGACAATAAGCCAATTTGGTGGGAGAGGGACATGGACTACGATATCAAGATTACCGGCGGCACCATCGTCGACGGTTCGGGCAAAGCCGGTTATGCCGGCGATGTCGGCATTAAGGATGGCAAGATCGTGGCGCTGGGATCCGCGCCCGGCGAAGCGGCGAAGACAATCGATGCGGCGGGCAAGATCGTCTCGCCGGGCTTTGTCGATATTCACACCCATTACGATGCCCAGATCATGTGGGACAAGATGCTCAGCATTTCCCCCTGGCACGGGGTGACCACCGTTGTCATGGGCAATTGCGGCTTCGGTATCGCGCCGACGCGCAAGGATCATCGCCTGCTGATTGCTGAAACGCTGGAAAGCGTGGAAGGGATGAGCGTGGAAGCCTTGAAGACCGGGCTTGGCGAGGATTGGGGGTTTGAAACATTCCCCGAATATCTCGATGCGATCGAAAAGAGTGGTACGGCGATCAATGTCGGCGTGCTGTTCGGTCACACACCCTTGCGGCTTTATGTGATGGGCGAAGATGCGACCGAACGCGAGGCGACAGCGGAAGAGATTGCCGAAATGCGGCGGCTCGTCACCGAGGCGATTGACGCCGGGGCGATCGGTTTCGCAACCTCCAAGGCGCGCACCCATGTGGGCTTCCGCGGCAAGCCGGTACCAAGCCGGATGGCAAGCCATGAAGAGGTGATGGCGCTGATGGGCGCGCTCGGCGACAAGCAAAAGGGCATGATCCAGATCACCATCGGCAAGGGCCTGTCCTATGACGAGTTCGCCGAAATCACCGAGAAGACGGGCCGGCGGATCAGCTGGACCGCGCTGCTTGCAGGGGCGCAGATCGCGGGTCCCGGTTCCTATAAGGATCAGTTGCGTCGTTCCGAAGAGCTGATCGCAAGCGGTCATGATGTGGTGCCGCAGGTCACCTGCCGCCCGCTGAATTTCGAGTTTAACTTCAAGGCACCGTTCCTGTTTGAAAGCGCCAAGGCGTTCAATGTCATTTCGCGCGCCGAAATTCCCGAACGGAAGGAAATCTACGCCTCGAAGGAATTCCGCGACAGCTTCCGCGAGATGCTGGCCAAGCCCGGCAACAACCTTGGACGTGCTTTCCCGGTGGCGACGATCTCCTATTGCCCGAGCGATACCGCGGTCGAGGAACGCACGATCAAGGACGTCGCGGATGAGCGCGGCATGGATGTCGTCGATCTGGCACTTGATCTCGCGCTTGCCAATGATCTTGAAACCCGCTTCCGGATGCCGGTTGCCAATGCTGATGAAGAGGCGGTGGAGGAGCTGCTCAAGCATCCTGAAACGGTGCTCGGGCTGTCGGATGCCGGCGCGCATGCGAGCCAGCTTTGCGATGCCTGTTTCTCCACCTATCTGCTTGGCCACTGGGTACGCGAAAAGGGTGTGCTGACGGTCGAGGAAGCGATCCGTATGCTGACCTCGCGTCCGGCGGAAGTGTTCGGGATTACCGATCGTGGTTTGCTGGCGGAAGGCCGGCCTGCCGATGTGGTGGTGATCGATCTCGACAAGGTGGGCGCAAGCTCGCTCAAGCGGGTGTATGATCTGCCGGCGGGCGAGGATCGTCTGATCTCCGAAGCCACCGGCATCGATGCGGTCGTCGTCAATGGCACGCTGCTGCGGGAAGATAATGTCGATCAGATCGACCCTGCTGCGCAAAATCTGCCTGGCCGGTTGCTGCGCAACGGTGCAGCCGCCGCCTAGGTGCGGTAATTTGAGCCAAACGGCCTGTATCCGGCCCTGCTGCAGGGCAAGCTGCGTCGGGGCCGGTCAGGATGCGAAAATTGAAAGGCACCCCTTGCGCAAAGGGGTGCCTTTTTCTGTGCGGGAACATCATCTGGCAAGGGCAGGCAGGGTGAAGAAAAGAGGCCCTGCCGGCGCGCGCAATATTGCGTGCGGCTTCGCGGCTCTTCATAATAACTGAAACAAAATCATAAAAACGGGCGGCGTTCATGCTTGCCCAAGGGGGAGGGAGGATTACCCATCATGAAAATCAAGGCAGCCGTGATGCGTGAGGTCGGCGGGCCGATGAGCGTCGAGGAAATCGATATCGCACCGCCCAAGGAAAATGAAGTGCTGATCAAGACCGTGGCGAGCGGCATCTGTCACAGCGACTATTCCGTGCTGCATGGCATTCTGCGCACGCCGATGCCCGCCGTGCTTGGCCATGAAGGGGCCGGCATCGTGGAAGAGGTTGGCCCCGGGGTCACAAATGTGAAACCCGGCGATCATGTTGTGGTTTCCCTGTCGCCAAGTTGCGGCAAATGCCCGATGTGCCGTGAGGAACGCGAATATCTTTGCATGGATATGTCGAAAGCTTCGGGCGGGTCGTGCATGATGGACGGTACCACCCGGCTCAAGAATGGCGATGAGACGGTTTACCAGTTGCTCGCGATCGGGTCCTTTGCCGAAAAGATGGTGATCCCGGCAGGTTGCGCGGTCAAGGTGCGCGACGATGCGCCGCTTGAATCCTGCTGCCTGATCGGCTGCGGCGTGACGACAGGTACCGGTGCCGCGGTCAATACCGCCGATATTCATCCCGGCGACAGTGTCGCGGTGATCGGTTGTGGCGGGGTCGGGCTGTCGATCCTGCAGGGCGCGCGCATCAAGGGCGCGAACCCGCTCATCGCGGTTGACCCTGTGCCTGAAAAGCGTGAGCTGGCGAAATCGCTTGGTGCGACGCACACGATTGATCCGTTCAATGAGGATCTGAAACAGGCCGTGAAGCAAATCACCGGCAAGGGCGTGCATTTCGCATTCGAGGCGCTCGGTTCGATGAAGACGATTGACGATGCCTATTCGATCCTGCGCCCGACGGGCGAGGCGATCATCGTCGGTGTGCCTAATCTGCGTGAAAAATATGAACTACCTGTCGCCAATCTGTTCGCGGAGAAAGAGTTGCGTGGTTCGGTCTATGGTTCGTCCCGGCCGAAACGCGACCTGCCGATGTTTGTCGACTGGTATATGGATGGCGAGTTGAAGCTCGATGAGATGATCACGAAACGCATCCGCCTTGAAGACGTCAATCAGGCGTTCGAGGAAATGAGCCGTGGCGAAGGCGCCCGCTCTGTCATCATGTTCGATTGATCCTGCGCGAAGAAGCAGGGGGAGGAAATCCAATGAAAACGAAAGCGGCAGTGATGTATGAGGCAAACAAGCCTCTCGTCATCGAAGAACTGGATCTTGAAGGCCCGAAGGAGGGTGAGGTCCTTGTCAAATACAGTGCGAGCGGCATTTGCCATAGCGACTATTCCATCCTGCACGGGGTCATGGGCGGGCGCACGCCGATGGTGCTCGGTCATGAAGGGGCCGGCATTATCGAGGAGGTGGGGCCAGGCGTGACCGATCTCAAACCCGGCGATCATGTGATCGCGGTGCTGACGCCAAGCTGCGGCAAATGCGTCATGTGCGAGGAAGACAAGCCCTTCATGTGCAGCCAGATGGGGAAGCTGATGGCGACTGGCCGCATGCTGAATGGCGAAACGCGGTTCAGCAAGGGGGGCACGCCTATTTATCATATGGGTGCGCTCGGCACCTTTTCGGAACGGTCGGTGATCCAGGCGGGCTCGGCGGTGAAGATCGGCGATAATGCGCCGCTCGATACGGTGTGTCTTGTCGGTTGCGGCGTGACGACGGGCGTCGGCGCGGCGGTCAACACCGCGAATGTGCATAAGGGTGCAAGTGTTGCGGTGGTTGGCTGCGGTGGCGTCGGGCTGTCGATTATCCAGGGCGCGCGCATCAATGGCGCAAGCCAGATTATCGCGGTCGACCCGGTCCCGGAGAAACGCGAACTTGCGATGCAGCTTGGCGCGACCCACGGGGTCGATCCATTTGCGGAAGGCGGCCCGATCAAGCAGGTCAAGCAGCTGACCGGCGGGCTTGGCGTGCATTATGCGTTCGAGGCGCTGGGCCGGATCGATACGACCGAGCAATGCTGGGGCATGGTGCGGCAGGCAGGGCGCGCGATCATCGTCGGCATGACCAATCAGAGTGAGAAGATCAAGCTGAGTGCGACCGGCCTGTTCGGCGAAAAGCGGATCAAGGGCTCAGGCTACGGCTCGGCTATACCGAAACGCGATATTCCGCGCTTTGTGGACTGGTATCTGAATGGTGAGCTGAAGCTTGATGAGATGATCACCAAGCGGATCGCGCTTGAGGATATCAATCAGGCGTTTGAGGAAATGGGGCGCGGCGAGGGCGCGCGGTCCGTCATCATGTATAACTGATGTTCTCACCCTTGGATTAACATTATCGGTCGGGCCTTTTGGCCCGGCGCGGGGCCATGCGGCATTAAGCCTGTGGCCCTTTTTCGTGCATGGGCTGGTTTGCGGGCGGTCTTGCAAGTTCTGGCGGCCGGGGCCCGCCGCTTGCCCAATCCAGCAATTGCACAATATGCAGGACGGGAAGGTGCAACCCGTCCGCAAGGTGGGTCTGGCATCCGACATTGCCTGTTGCGATGACGTCCGGTGTCAGGGCGCGCAGATGTTCCTGCTTGCGCGCGCGCAGCCGGTCGCTCAATTCGGGTTGCAGCAGGGTATAACTGCCCGCCGCCCCACAGCAGACATGGCTTTCACGCGGCAACAGCACGCTAAAGCCCATTTCCTGCAGCAATGTTTCCGCCGCGCCCTTGCGCTGTTGCCCATGCTGTAACGAGCAGGGGGCATGATAGGCAACATTTAGGGCGGGCAGCGTTGCCGTACGCTGTTCAAGCGGCAGGCGCGCCAGAAGATCGGCGATGTCGATACTGCTTGCGGCAGTCTCTGTCGCGTCGCGGGCGCAATTGGGATCGTCGGCAAAAAGATCACCATAATCGCCGATATGACTGCCGCAGCCCGAAATATTCGTCACGATATGGTCGATCGGGCCGTATTGGGTGGCTGCCGCGCGCCAGGCGGCGATATTGGCCGCCGCCTGCGCCTTGCCGGCTTCCACCTCCCCAAGATGATGGGACAGTGCACCGCAGCAACCGGCTGCTTCCGGTATGATGACGTCAACCCCGAAACGGTTGAGGATGCGGATGGTTGCGGCATTGATGTCCGGCGCCAGCGCGGGCTG
This sequence comes from uncultured Alphaproteobacteria bacterium, assembly GCA_937888955.1. GTDB lineage: Bacteria > Pseudomonadota > Alphaproteobacteria > UBA11222 > UBA11222 > CALAQW01. The sequence goes on from CALAQW010000034.1 coordinate 5,202, forward strand.
GACGCAGCCTGATAAAAGCACGACCCGCAGCCTTGTTTCCCCTTCGGCGCGGAAGCAGCCGCGCGGCGGTGCGGGGCTGACTATCGCTCCCTTGCCCGCAACGCGCAGCATGCGTTGCAACGGCGGAGGTAGCATGGGCGCAAGCGGCCGCACCAGACGGCCAAGCCCGACCGTCAAACGGAACAGTGGCTCCTTATCTGTCAGCAGACGGAGGAGTTTGCGTGTGCCCTTTATGCGCCAGGGGCGTTTATGATGTGCGGCGATGTGGCTGCGCGCATGGTCGACAAGATGCATATAGTCGACCCCCGAGGGGCAGGTCGTCATGCAGCCCAGACAGGAAAGGCAGCGATCGATATGGGTGACCGTATCGGGATCGGGCGCGCCGCCCTGCTCCAGCATGTCGCGGATCTGATAAATGCGGCCACGCGGGCTGTCCAGCTCATCGCCAAGCAGCATATAGGTCGGGCAGGTCGCGTTGCAGAATCCGCAATGCACACATTTGCGCAGGATTTGTTCGGACCGGGCAAGCGCCGGGTCGGCAAGCTGGTCTTGTGTAAATTGCGTCCGCATCAGCGCGTTGCCGCTGCCGCAGGGCGGGGCTGCATCCGTCCCGGATTAAGAATGCATTCAGGATCAAATCCTCTGCGCACCCGCTCCTCGAGGGCGGCAAGGGCGGCAGATTGCGGTTGAAATACAGGGACCTGCCGCCGCATCGCCGCCGATGCCCGGAACAAGGTGGCATGTCCGCCGCAAGCGCCAAGCGCCCCCCGGATCGTGTGCGCGTCCCCACCCGCAAGCCAGATCAGCCCGCCGCCCCAATCGTAATACCAGCGTTTCGCGCCCGAGTGGGCGGCAACCCGCGCGGCATCTGTCGGGGGAAGCGCGACGCGCCACAAATGCGTATCCGCATCACGCAAGGGCTGCGCATCACCAACCGCGCGCCAGCCGGCTTCCGCTTCAGTTCCGTCTTCCCGTGTTGTTTCCCCCAGGGAGCCGATAAGGGTGGCAAGGGAGTTAATTCGCTCACGGACAGAAGAAGGCGGCCCTTCGGCGCGGAAGCGGGTTTCGGCGCGACCGCTTTTCGAGGTCGCGGCAGGCAGATGTGCGAGCCCAGACAATTCCAGTGGGCTTTGCGCCGCGCGGCGTAGCGCAGCCAGCCCCGCCGCGTCTTCAAGGTCGTAAAGGATAAGCGTTTCGGTCGCCGCTGGCCGCGGCAGGGTCTTGAGCGTGAGCTCGGTCATCACCGCAAGGGTGCCATGCGCGCCTGCCAGCAATTTACACAGATCGTAGCCGGTGACATTTTTCACGACCTTGCCGCCTGCCTTGAAAGTTTCGCCGCGCCCGCTGAGCGCATGCACACCCAGAAAGTGATCGCGCGCGGCACCCGCCTTGAAGCGGCGCGGGCCCGCGCTCTTGCCATGGCCGAGCTTGCCGAT
>CALAQW010000035.1 GCA_937888955.1 uncultured Alphaproteobacteria bacterium
GGGTGGCGGATGGGGTGGGATTCGAACCCACGAGACGGTCGCCCGCCTGCCGGTTTTCAAGACCGGTGCCTTCAACCACTCGGCCACCCATCCATCACAATCGGTTACTTAGCAATTGCCGGGCTGGCGGGCAATGCGTTGATTGCGTGCTGCCTTGTTTCCGCCTTTTTCGGTCCCGACTATTCGCAACTGTGATCTGCTACATTGCGTCAATCCGTCCCGCGTGGCACAAGCGTTAGGGACAAATCATGAATTTGCTGGTGAGGTGAGCATGCAACGTCCCGTAAGAGTTGCCCTGTGGACTATTGCTGCGGTGATTGTTTGGGCTGTTGTCGGGGTCGCGCCAAAGGGTGTGTTCATTGTTGCCGCCGCCGCGCAACCGAACGGCGCCGATGAGACAGCCGCGCCCGCTGTCCAGGACGGACCCGACTTTGCCGATTGGCTGGCCGAGTTCAAGCGTGACGCCATCGCGGACGGCATTTCGCCGGCCCTTGTGGAGAAAGCCTTTACCGATGTCGCGCCGGTGCCGCGCATTGTTGAGCGTGATCGCAATCAGGCTGAATTTGTTCTGACATTCGATACATATCTGTCGCGGGTCGTGACCCCGACGAATGTCGCGGTTGGCCGCAAGAAAATGGCCGAGCACCGCGAATTGCTGCGCGCGGTCGGTGAGAAATACGGTGTGCAGCCGCGTTTCATCGTCGCGATCTGGGGCATCGAGACGCGCTATGGCGCGGTCAAGCCGACCATGCCGGTCATTCCGGCGCTGGCGACGCTGGCCTGGGACAGGCGGCGGTCAAAATTCTTCCGCAATGAACTGCTGCAGGCGCTGCATATGCTTGATAAGGGCTATGCCGATCTCGACAAGCTGAATGGTTCATGGGCCGGGGCGATGGGGCAACCGCAATTTATCCCGTCGAGCTATATGAATTTCGCACAGGACTGGGATGGTGACGGGAAGCGCGATATCTGGGACAATCCGGGTGATGTGTTTGCCTCGATTGCGAATTATCTGGCGCGGCATGGCTGGTCCGACGATCAGACCTGGGGGCGCGAGGTGAAGGTGCCGGAAGATTTTTCAAGCCGGCTGGCGCTGATGCGCCGCACCAAGAAATCGGGCTGCCGGGCGATTGACGGGATGAGCATGTCGCGCGGGCTGAATGAATGGCAAAGCATGGGTGTCAGGCGCGCGGACGGGCGCGACCTGCCGACGCGTAATCTGCCCGGCTCGCTTGTTCAGGCAGATGGTGAAACCGGGCCGGTTTTCATGGTCTACAAGAATTATCATGCTATTCTGCGCTATAATTGCGCGCATTTTTACGGGCTGACGGTGGGTACGCTTTCAGATCGGCTCAGGTGAGGCCAGAAGCGCGGTTTGGACAAGATCTGACATGATAAATAAACCGCCAATTGCGGCGATAAATCATCTCGGGGGAACAACACGGACAATGGGACTTGCCGCGCTGGCGGTGGCGGTTTTGCTGCTTGTCGGTTGTGCGGAAGCCAGGTTCATGTCGCATGCGGTGAAGACCGCATCGCACCAGACCCGCGATGATCAGGGGGGTGTCTACAAGGTCGGCAATCCCTACAAGGTGGCTGGTGTCTGGTACTATCCAAAAGAGGAGCCGGGCTATGACGAAACCGGCATTGCCTCCTGGTATGGCAAGAAGTTTCACGGCAAATACACAGCCAATGGTGAAGTGTATAACATGGATGCGCTGACCGCGGCGCATAAGACATTGCCGATGCCGGTCAAGGTGCGTGTCACCAATTTGGAGAATGGCCGGTCGCTTGTGTTACGGGTCAATGATCGCGGTCCATTCGTGCATGGCCGTGTTATCGATGTCTCGCGGCGCGCGGCGGAACTGCTTGGTTTCAAGCAGCAAGGCATTGCACGTGTGCGGGTACAGCTGATCGAACCGGGCGGCAAAAAGCCGCGCGAAACCTTTGTCGCGAAGCGGCCGGTTACCCGTGCCGAGGAAAGGGTGATCGCGGCAGCACCCCGAGCATCCGTGACAAGCGCGGCATTGCCGACGAATGCATCGCCTGCCGTGCCTGCGGCACAACCGGTGCAGGCGACTAGCGCTTCTGTGCCGCCGGAAGTGGAATTACAAGCGCTTCCGTGCCGCCGGAAGTGGAATTACGACCGGTGCCCGCAACGACTCAGCTATTTGTTCAGGCCGGCGCGTTCAGAAATCCTGACAACGCGCACCGGCTGAGCGCCAATCTTGCACCTTACGCCCCGTCTGTCGGGGTCAGCCCGGCAATCGTCAACGGGCAGCAATTCTACCGCGTGCGTGTCGGGCCTTTGGCAACGGTCGAGGCTGCCGATGTGGCGCTCGAGCAGGTGATGAAAGCGGGACATCCAGGTGCCCGGATTATTATCGATTAGATTGTCCCGGCTTAGGCCGCCTCACCACGGGGTCTCACCTCTGGCGCAGGCGATTATGTTTGTAATGCGAATAAGAAGGAGGGGTTCTGTCACAATGGGTTTCGGCCAGCAACAAGGTAATGCGGGCTCTTCCGCTTTCAGCTCCTTGCTCACCGGCGTGGCTATCGCGGTCGCGATTATGTTGCTTGCAGCTCCGGCGCAGGCGTTGAACATCACCACGAAGGCGCGTGAAGCAATCCTGATGGATGCTGAAACAGGGACGGTATTATACGAGCATGCGGCGGATGAATTGATGCCGCCCGCCTCCATGTCGAAGCTGATGACACTTCTCATGGTGTTTGACCGGCTTGCCAATGGCAGCCTGTCAATGGATGACACTTTTCCGGTAAGTGAGAAAGCCTGGCGCAAAGGCGGATCGAAAATGTTCGTCATGGTGGGGGCGGAGATTTCCATCGCCGACCTGTTGCGTGGCATTGTTATCCAGTCAGGCAATGATGCGTGCATTGTGATTGCCGAGGGCATCGCCGGGGATGAGGAAACATTCGCCGCCATGATGACCGAGCGCGGGCGGGAAATCGGCCTCACCAATTCGACTTTTCGCAATGCCACGGGGTGGCCTGATCCCGAGCATCAGATGACGGCGCGCGATCTGGCGACCCTGGCGCGCTTCATGGTGCGTAACTATCCCGATTATTACGCATTATTTGCGGAAACCGAGTTTACCTGGCAGGGAATCCGGCAGCCCAACCGCAATCCGCTGCTGGGCAGCTATCGCGGGGCCGACGGGCTGAAGACCGGCCATACCGAATCTGCGGGTTATGGACTTGTTGCGTCGGCGGAACGTGACGGACGGCGGCTGATTTCTGTCGTCAACGGATTGGGCAGCGACCGGGAGCGTGCCGCAGAGTCGCGCCGGCTGCTGAATATCGGCTTTCAGGAATTTGATAATTACACCCTGCTAAGCGCGGGGCAGACGGTCGATGAGGCGGATGTCTGGCTTGGCGATCGGGATCACATTCCGCTTGTGGTGGCTGACCAGTTGCGGCTGACCTTGCCGCGCGATGTCCGGCAGGGGCTGGAAGCGAAGCTGCATTATCAGAATCCGGTTCCCGCACCGGTCGAAAAGGGTGCGCAAATCGGAACCCTGCGCTTGACAGCGCCGGAGATGGCGCCGATCGAGATACCGGTTCTTGCGGGAGAGTCCGCCGGCAAGCTCGGCTTTTTCGGGCGGATTTCGGCGGCTTTCAATTATCTGCTCTGGGGCGCGTCGAGCGGTTGAAGCCAGTGCAGGCGGAAATAGCATGACCGGATATGCGGGCATATTCATAACCCTTGAAGGGGGCGAGGGCAGTGGCAAGTCAACGCAATTGCGTGCCTTGCACACCGCACTTCAGGATGCCGGCAAACAGGTCGTCTTTACCCGCGAGCCTGGCGGTTCGGAAGGGGCGGAACAGATCCGCGCCCTGCTTGTCGAAGGCGGGGCCGACCGATGGGATGCGATGACCGAGTTGTTGCTGCTGCTTGCCGACCCAGGCGCCCCGCGCCACGGGGTCGACCGATGGGATGCGATGACCGAGTTGCTGCTGCTGCTTGCCGCGCGGCGCGATCATCTGCGGCGGTTGATTATTCCCGCGCTGGCGCGGGGCGCCTGGGTGCTGTGTGACCGGTTCAGCGATTCGACGCTTGCTTATCAGGGGGCGGGCGGCGGGCTTGGCCGGCCTGCGATCGAGGCGCTTTCGGCGCTTGCCCTGGGGGATGACAGTCCAAAGCCGGACCTTACCCTGATCCTTGATCTGCCGGTTGCCGAAGGGCTGGCCCGTGCGCAAAGCCGTGGCGACGGGGAACAAAGGTTCGAGGGGCGCGGGCTTGCGTTCCATGAAAGATTGCGCACCGCGTTTCGCGATATTGCTGAAACCGAGCCGGAGCGATGCGCCGTTATCGACGCCACACCTTCGCCCGACGCCGTTTCCGCCGCCATCTGGGCGACGGTGCGCGCGCGGTTCGGGATCTGAGGATGGCGCGGGCACGGCAGATCGAGGAACCCGCCGACCTGCCCGAAGCGGACAGGATCGGCGATTTTCCGCATCCGCGCGAAACCCGGCATCTGGTCGGGCATGACGCGGCGCTGGCGTGCTTTGCCGAGGCCATTGCCAGCGGTCGCATGCATCATGCGTGGCTGCTGACCGGGCCGCGCGGCATCGGCAAGGCAACGCTTGCCTATCGGGTGGCGCGCATTGTCCTGGCCCATGGAGTGGGTCGTGCTGTGCCGCGCGATCTGTCGCTTGATGAGGGGCATCCCTGTTATTATTGTCCTGGCCCATGGGGTGGGTCGTGCTGTGCCGCGCGATCTGTCGCTTGATGAGGGGCATCCCTGTTATCGGCGCGTTGCAACCGGTGGCCATGGCGATCTTCTGCTGCTGCGCCGGCCCTGGGATGCCAGCGCCCGACCCGCCCGCTTCAAGACCGCAATTCCGGTCGATGAGGTGCGCCGTGCAGGCAGCTTTTTCTCGATGAGCGCGGGGGAGGGGGGCTGGCGCGTCTGTATCGTGGACAGCGCCGATGAACTGAACCCCAATGCGGCGAACGCCTTGCTCAAGATCCTTGAGGAGCCGCCGCAGCGTGCGCTCTTCCTGCTGATTTCCCATGCGCCGGGGCGGTTGCTGCCGACAATCCGCTCACGCTGCCGGAAACTGCCGATGCAGCCGCTAGGCGATAGCGAGATGCAGCAGCTTTTGGCGCAGCATTTGCCAGACAGCGATGCAGCCACGCTGGCGGCGCTGACCCGTCTGGGCCGTGGCAGTCCGGGGGCGGCGCTGGCGCTTGCCGATCAGGGGGGCGTTGATGTGTATCGCGAGCTGACGGGCTTTCTGGCGCAGTTGCCGCAGCCTGATATCATTGCGTTGCACGCGCTTGGGGATCGCCTGTCGCGACGTGAGGGCGAGGCGGCCTATCGCAGCCTTGTCACGCTGTTGCGGCAATGGCTTGCCGATATGATGCGCGCACAGGCGACCGGTGCGTTTCCCGAAGGGGCGGACAAGGCTGAAATCGCCCTGATGCAACAGCTTGGCGCTGCTGCCCCGCTTGATCAATGGCTGGAGGTGTGGGACAACATCGGCCAGCTTGCGGCCCGGGCCGATGCGGTCAATCTCGACCGTAAACAGGTGATTTTGAATATATTTACAAGTCTTGCCGATCTGGTGCGGAACAAGCCGCGCTAAGCTTCGGCCAGGTAAAGCGCGGATATGACGGACCAGAAAACATTCTATATCACGACGGCGATTTCCTATCCCAACGGGGCGCCCCATATCGGCCATGCCTATGAGGCGATTTCAACCGATGTCATTGCCCGCTTCAAGCGGCTTGACGGCTTTGATGTGATGTTCCTGACGGGCACGGACGAATATGGCCAGAAGATGGAACAGACGGCCCGCAAGCAGGGGATGAGCCCGGCCGAACTTGCCAATCGCAACGCACCGCAATTTCAGGAAATGGTGGCGCGGCTCAACTGTTCGAACGATGACTTCATCCGCACGACCGAGGCGCGCCACAGCAAGGTTGTTACATTGCTGTGGCAACAGATGGCGGAAAAGGGCGATATCTACCTCGACAAATATGCCGGCTGGTATTCGGTGCGCGACGAGGCCTTTTACGGCGAGAACGAGCTTGTCGACGGGCCCGACGGCGAAAAGCTTGCCCCGACCGGCACACCGGTCAGCTGGGTTGAGGAGGAAAGCTATTTTTTCCGGCTGTCCGCCTATGAGGACAAGCTGCTTGCGCATTATGCGGCGAACCCCGATTTTATCCTGCCGCATACCCGCCGCAATGAAGTGGTGAGCTTCGTCAAATCCGGGCTGAAGGATCTGTCGATTTCGCGCACCAGCTTTGACTGGGGGATTCCGGTGCCTGGCGATGCGCGTCACGTGATGTATGTGTGGCTTGATGCCCTCACCAACTACATCTCCGCGCTGGGTTATCCCGATGGCGAGAAGTTCGGCAAATACTGGCCTGCGGCTGCGCATATCATCGGCAAGGATATTGTCCGTTTTCATGCGATCTACTGGCCTGCTTTCCTGATGTCCGCGGGGGTGGCGTTGCCCAAATGCGTTTTCGGTCATGGCTTCCTGCAAAGCCAGGGCGAGAAGATGTCCAAATCCCTTGGCAATGTGGTGAGCCCGACCGATCTGATCGCGCGTTACGGGCTTGACCAGGTGCGCTATTTCTTCATGCGCGAAGTGCCCTATGGGAGCGATGGCAACTATTCCCATGAGCAGCTTGTCAATCGCACCAATAGCGATCTGGCCAATGATCTGGGCAATCTGGCGCAGCGTTCGCTGTCCATGATCGCCAAGAATTGCGGCGGCGCGGTGCCGGAGCCGGGCGCGCTGGGTGCGGCGGATCAGGCAATGCTTGATTGCGCGGACGGGGCGCTGCCACTGGCGCGCGCCCATATGGACAGGTTCGAGATCCATCTCGCGCTGGCCGAAATCTGGCGTGTTGTGGGGGAGGCGAACCGCTATTTCGCCGAACAGGAACCCTGGGTGCTGCGCAAATCCGATCCCGCCCGGATGAATACGGTGCTCTATGTGACGATCGAATGTGTGCGGCAGGCCGCAATTCTTGCCCAGCCTGTGATCCCCGATGGTGCGTCTGCGCTGCTTGATCAACTGGCGGTTGGCGCTGGCGCGCGTGAAAAGCGTGGAAACACGCCTTTCAGCCGGTTGGGCACGGCTGGCCGGCTTGTGCCGCAAACCGCACTGCCAAAACCGCAAGGCGTGTTTCCACGCTTTGTCGATGATGAGACGGAGAGCTGAGAGCGGATATGCTTGTCGACAGTCACTGCCATCTCGATTTCCCGGAATTCGCCGATGACCTTGACGGCGTGGTTGCGCGCGCCGAAGCCGCAGGCGTCGGCACGATGGTGACGATCTGCACCCATGTCACGAAGTTCGCGCAGGTTCAGGCGGTCGCAAGACGGTTCCCGAATATCTTCTGCACCGTTGGCATTCATCCGCATGAGGCAGAAAGCGAGCCTGACACCGATGCGGCGACGCTGATCACGCTGGCGGGGTCGGACAAGGTCGTGGGGATCGGCGAAACCGGGCTTGATTATTATTACGACAATGCCCCGCGCGCGGCGCAGCGGCGTGCCTTTCGCGCCCATATCGCGGCGGCGCGCGCAACCGGATTGCCGCTGATCGTGCATAGTCGCGATGCTGACGAGGATACGATCGCGATCCTGCGTGAAGAGGCCGATAAAGGCGCGTTCCCGGGGCTTATCCACTGCTTTACAGCGGGGCCTGAACTGGCGCGCGCGGCCATTGATCTTGGGCTTTATATCTCGTTGTCAGGCATTGTCACCTTCAAGAGTGCCGCTGATCTGCGCGAGACGGCGCGGCAGATCCCCCATGAGCGGCTGCTTGTGGAAACCGATGCCCCCTTCCTTGCGCCCGTGCCCCGGCGCGGCAAAACCAACGAGCCCGCCTATGTCGCCCATACGGCAGCCTATGTGGCCGATATGCTGGGAATGGAACCGGCAGCGCTTGCCGATCTGACGACGGATAATTTCTTCCGGCTGTTTTCGCGCGCGCACCGGCCTGAAAGGAGTGCGGCAGAATGAACGACCCACAAGCAGCTTCGCCAAAACTCAAGGTCACGATCCTGGGAAGCGGATCGTCGGGCGGGGTGCCGCGGGTCGGCGATCATTGGGGCGATTGCGACCCCGATGAGCCGCGCAACCGGCGTCGCCGCTGCTCGATCCTGGTGCAGCGTTCAGGGCCGGAAGGTGTGACCAATGTTCTGGTCGATACATCACCCGATATGCGCGAGCAGCTTCTGTCCGCCGGCGTAGGGGAACTGCATGGCGTGCTTTACACCCATTCGCATGCGGATCAGGCAAACGGGATCGATGATCTGCGCATGGTGGTGATGAATATGCGCAAGCGGATCGATGTCTATGCGCATGAGATTACCTTTGACGAGCTTGACGGGCGGTTCGGTTATTGCTTTGCGCAACCCGAGGGCAGCAGCTATCCGCCAATCCTGAACGGTCATCTGATCCGCAAGGGCGTGCCGGCAACGATCGAGGGGCCGGGCGGCCCGGTCACCGCGCATCAGTTCGAGGTGGATCACGGCGGTGCGTTCTGCACCGGTTTCCGCATTGGCAATTTTGCTTACACCCCCGATGTGGTCGGCCTGTCCGATGAGGCCTTCGAGATAATCTCGGGGGCGAAATGCTGGATCGTCGATGCGCTGCGCTATACCCCGCATCCGACCCATACGCATCTTGAACGCACCCTTGAATGGCTTGCGCGTGCACAGCCCGAGCTTGGGGTCGTGACCAACCTGCATGTGGATATGGACTACCGTACGCTTGAGCGCGAACTCCCCGACGGCGTTATCCCCGCCTATGACGGGCTGGAGCTGGAGTTTTAGAGGATCGCTATGAAACACACGGTTGCGGCGGCAGCGCTGGTCATCTTTCCGATTGGATGTGGCGATTCGTCGGACGACCACCCGGCCACGCTCGCCAGCCTGGTGATCATGGCGATCAC
>CALAQW010000036.1 GCA_937888955.1 uncultured Alphaproteobacteria bacterium
GTCTGCCAGCGGATGATCTCGGACACCATGTTGGGAATGAGGCTCGTATCATTCATCAGCTTGTCATACTCGGCCGGGTTCTGGTTGAGCGCCAGCACCCCGCCGGTGATCGAATTGCGGGTCGTGTCGTTGCCGCCAACGATCAGCAGCAGCAGATTGCCCAGAAATTCATTGAACGGCATATTTGCGGTTGCAGGCGATGCTGCGAGCATTGAGATCAGATCATGCCCCTGCTTGCCGCCCGCACGCTGATCCCATAGCCCCTGAAAATAGGTGGCGCATTCGATCAGTTCGGCTTTCCATTCATCCCAGCTGTCCACAAGGCCTTGGCCCGGCGAGGTGGTGGCGATATCGGACCAGCGGGTCAGCTTGCGCCGTTCTTCCCAGGGGAAATCGAACAAGGTGGCAAGCGTCATGGTCGTAAGCTCGATCGAGACTTTGTCGACCCAGTCAAAATCTTCGCCGACGGGCAGGGAATCAAGGATGCCGGCGGCGCGTTCGCGGATGATCGGTGCCATGGCGGCCAGATTGTTCGGCGCGACGATGGGGCTGACGACCTTGCGCTGCTCGTCATGCTTGGGCGGGTCCATGGCGATGAACATCGGCAGTCTGAAATCCTCGACTTCGGGCCGTTGATTGATATCGTCAAGCACGATGCCGCCCAATGTCGACTCAGAAGAAAAATTCTTGTGGTCGGTATCAACACGCACAATGTCGTTGAACTTGGTGACCGACCAGAACGGGCCGCTATGCCCATCGGCGCAGTAATGCACGGGCGCTTCTTCGCGCATGCGCTTGAAGTAATCGCCAATTACGTCCTGCTGAAACAGCTTCGGATCGCTGACATCGATTTCATCAATCGGGATTTGGCTGACATCTTCCTCGATAATCATTTCGGCTGACATAACGGTCTCCTCCAGCAGGTGCGATAGCATTGGACGCAAATCAATCGTTCCGCCAAACATTGGTCTTAATGAGTGACTAGTCAATAGTTTATTGTGTAACTTATCATTAGTGTTTGTTTACCATGTTTGGGCGGCAGGCTTGCCGGTAGCCGGCAACTGCGTTACGCATTCAGGTCAAATGCCATTAAATTGTCGCAAGCCTTGCCCATGCAGCTAGTTAAGAAACAGCGGCGAACCCGCCTTGATCCTGAAGCAAGGCGGGCGCAATTGCTCAATTGTTCGTTGGCGGTTTTTGCCGAACACGGAATTGCGCGGGCAACCCACTCGCAGATTGCCGCCAAGGCAGGCATGTCGGTTTCGGCGGTTTATTCCTATTTCCGCACCCGCGAGGATCTGGTGCATGCGACGCTGGGCGAGGTCGAGTGTTACCTCGACCGGATTTTCGAACAGGCGGTTGCCAAGAATTTATCGCCATTCGAGGCGCTGCTCGATATCGGGCGGATTTTCGCTGAAGGGGCAAAAAGCCAGCCTGACATCATCCGTGTGCTGCTCGATTGGAGCACGGGGGTGGGGCTGGAGGTCTGGCCGAACTATCTCAAAATGCTTGGCCGGTTGGAAGAGACGATCAAGGATATCCTGGCGCGCGGCAAGGCGGAAGGCGTTGTCCCTGCGCATATCGATATCCCCACGGCGGCAAGGATTTTTACGGGCGGCGGGCATACGGTCGCGCTGATGCAATGCGCGAAAATCGCGCCCGACGAACTCAATCGTTTCATCGTGCAGCTCGTATGTGGGGCGATGGGGCTCAGTCGGCCGCCGCCGCCCGAAAGCGGGGCTCAGCCCGCCTGAGCGCTCAGCCGTTCTTTTTCCGTTGCTGCCGCATCAGCCGCTCGGCAATCGACCAGCGATGGACTTCGGATGGGCCGTCATAGATACGGAACGGCCGCACGTCGCGATAGATCCGCGAAACGACGGTGTCGCTCGTGATACCGAGACCGCCAAGCACTTGCAGGCTGCGGTCGACGACCCGGCCCGCGGCTTCCGAGCACAGCACTTTCGCCATCGCCGTTTCCTGTCGTCCGTCCGATCCGTTATCAAGTGCCCAGGCAGCCTGCCAGATAACGAGCCGTGCCATATGGATATCCATTTCATTATCGGCAAGCTGGAATCCGACGCCTTCATGATGGCCGATCAGACGGCCAAACCCTTCGCGCCGGGCGGCATAGGCGACCGCCGTATCATGGGCGCGGTTCATCGCGCCAAGCCAGCGCATGCAATGGGTCAGACGCGCCGGCCCCAGCCGAACCTGGGCATAACGATACCCCTCATCGATTTCACCCAGAATGTCGCTTGCCGGTATCCGCACATCATTGAGCAGGATTTCACTATGCCCGCCGGTAAAGCCCCGGTCGAGCGTGTCGAGATCGCGCACGATCTCGATCCCGGCGCGGTCCATATCAGTCAGGAACATGGTGGCGCCGCGGCCATGTTCGACCTTGTCGCCGGTGCGCGCCATGATAATGCCAAGCCCCGCGCCGCGTGCGCCGGTGATCAGCCATTTACGGCCATTGATCACATAATCATCGCCATCTTTCACGGCGGTGGTGGCCAGCATTGTGGGGTCAGAACCGGCACCGTTGTCAGGTTCGGTCATCAGAAAAGAGGAACGGATTTCCCCTGCGGCCAGCGGCCGCAGCCAGCGCTCTTTATGCGCGTCATTCGCGACCACCTCCAGCATATGCATATTCCCCTCGTCGGGGGCGAAGATATGCAGCGCCGTCGGGCCGAGCGGGGAATAGCCCGCCGCCTCGAAGACAATGGCCTTGCCACGGTGATCAAGGCCCAGACCGCCATATTTCGTGCCGACATGCGGCACGAACAGCCCGGCCTGCTTCGCCAGGTTATTAAGCTCGATCCGCAACTCATCGCTCGGCCCGTGTTCGCCCTGACGGGGGTCATTCTCGAACGGAATGATCTTGTCGCGAATGAAGGCGTCGGTCCGCTCTTTCAGGTCAACAAGCGTGTCGGGCAATGAAAAATCGATCATGAACGAAGTCTTTCCTGTCAGCTGATGCGGCGATGCAGTTGGTGTCGCGCCAATCTTGGTATTATTTGCTGCGGACCCTAGCGGAAAATAAATCGCCGCGAAACCCGGCAAACTGACAAACGGCAATACTTGCAGCCGCAGATATTGCGGTGCACAATATCACTATTGCATTGCAATAATGCGGGAGTGGGCCTGTGAGTGGAAAAGTCTTTACAATCGCGCAGCAAAAGGGCGGTGTCGGCAAGACGACCCTGGCCGCGCATCTGGCCGTCGCCTGGGCAGGGCAGGGAATGCGGGTTGCCCTGCTCGATATTGATCCGCAGGGCAGTATGGGGGAATGGCTGGAAGCGCGCGAGTCTCATTATGGCGACGCGGAAACCGGACTGAGCTTTCGTACCGCCAGCGGATGGGGCGCGCGGCGCGAAGCGCGGCAGCTAGCTCGCGATCACGATGTGGTGGTGATTGACACACCGCCGCATGCGGAACGCGAAACCCGCCCGGCGATGGAGGCGGCGGGGCTCGTCATTGTGCCCGTGCAGCCGACGCCGGTGGATGTGTGGGCGACCGAGCCGATTATAGAGATGGCCGGGTCAACCGATACCCCCGCAATTCTGGTGTTGAACCGGGTGCCGCCGAGGGCGCGGCTGACCGAGGATATGCTGCAGGTAATGGTGGAGCTTGGCGCCCCGATCGCAACGGCCCGGCTTGGCAATCGCGTGGCTTTTGCCGAATGTCTGGGCAGCGGGCGTACTGTGAGTGAAACACGCCCGAAAAGTCGCGCGGCGGAAGAAGTTGCGGCATTGGCTCAGGAATTGTTTGGCGCGATATCCGATTAACCTGTTCCAGGCTGTAATGGAGGGGTGGCCGCACTATCGATCAGGCGCGCGGCAGCGCCTTTTGCATGCATTGCCCAGTCCGCGGTCATTGTCAGTTGCGCGCCGCTGATCGCGCCATCAAGCAGCAATAGAAGCCAGTCGGCAAGTTCATCGGGATTGTGCGCGCCGGTTGCCGATGCCAGCCCTCGGATATAGCCATGCAGCAATTTTTTGTGCTCAAGCGCGATTGCGGTGATGGATTCAGTATTGCCGGCAAATTCAGCCGCTGCATTCAGGAACAGGCAGCCGCGAAAATTGCGTTCCGAAAACCAGTTGTAATGCGCGTCGAATAGCGCCAGCAGCCGCTCGCGCGGTGTCGCCGCATGGGTTTCGACATATTTCATGGCCCAATCGCGAAATTCCTCGTCGCGACGGCGGAGCACGGCGCAGATAAGCGCTTCCTTCGACGGGAAGTGTTTGTACAAAGTCATCTTTGCAACGCCCGCTTCGGCCAGAATCTTGTCAATACCGGTTGCCTTGAAGCCGTCCCTGTAAAAAAGCTCCAACGCTGTTTTTATCAACTGATCACGTTTGCTTTCTGCCGCCATATCTCTCCTCCTGAAGGTCAGGATATACAAGTTTGTACAGGCCTTTCAACGGCGTTTCCAAATTTGTGATCATGCATCCTTTATTTGTCACGAGATGCTGACGGCTAATTCTCACCCGGTTCACATATGCGTTACCAGCGCAAATAGCGATTGCTAATACAGACTAGTCTGTATATTTTTTCGACAGTGAAATTGAGGGAGGCGGATATGAGCTTTTCGAAATCTGTCGGGCATTTGCTGTTGGCGGTCAGCGCTGAGATTGTGCTGCTTATGCCGGGAGGTGACTTTCTGGTCGATCAGTGGCGGCAGTTGAATAGCGCTGCTGCTGCGCAGGTGGAAACAGGGCAAGTGTCTGAAGAATTCACGGTCTGTGTCTTGCCGGTCGAGCGAATGGCGGCGATGGGGTGGGATGTGCCGCAGGCCGCGCTGGCCGCGCAAGCCTCTGCAAGCGGGGCGCATGAACCCGGATGCACGAAACCCCACTAGTGCCCGTTGGAAACTTGGTCAGCGGATTGCGCATTGAAAGGAAAATCCGATGTCTGATGACAAATTTGATGAAGAAGTTGTGCACAAAAATAAAGGTGTGACGCCCCCGACAATCGGTGCGCATCGGCAATATGTCAGCGATATTGCCTTTACCGACACAATCAAGCGGATTCAGGAAAAGCGCGGTTCGCGCAAGGCTTATGCACGGATGGAGACGGATGCGGGCTGGGCGGATCGCATTACGCCCGATCTGGCCAGTTTTATCGCCAATCGGGATTCATTTTACCTTGCCACCGCCAATGCGCAGGGACAGCCCTATATTCAGCATCGGGGCGGCACGCCTGGATTTCTGAAGGTACTTGGGCCGGACCGGTTGGGGTTCGCAGATCTGCGTGGCAACCGGCAATTTATCACGCTCGGCAATCTCGAAGAGAATCCGAAAGCCTTTATTTTTCTGATGGATTACCCGAACCGCAGGCGCATCAAAATCTGGGGTGAGGCAGCGGTCATAGCAAATGACCCGGCGCTGTTTGCGACCCTGACCGATGAGGAATCGCTAACGAAAGTCGAGCAGGCAATCCTGTTCACCGTGAAGGCATGGGATGTCAATTGTCCGCAATATATCACCCCGCGCTTCAGCGCTTTGGATATCGCCGCGCATATCACGCCGCTTGAGAACAGAATTGCCGAATTGGAGGCGGAGTTGCAGCAGTATCGGCCCTAAAGCTGATACTGCAAATTCTGGCCATCGCGGCGGTTGGCAATCAGTGCGGCGCCGGATTTGCCGAATGCAGGCCATATTAAACTTGAATTCCGCACCGAATTTGGTGCAGAAACCATTCCGTGATGCGTTGTCCGCAGGGTGTTTACCTTGCAGCGCAGTCGGGCATGTCGCGGGGTTGATCGTCATCTGATCGATTGCCGTCGGTACGGCTTTTCCAGTCACAAATCGGGCGATTAGCTCAGTTGGTAGAGCAGCTGACTCTTAATCAGCGGGTCCGGGGTTCGAGTCCCCGATCGCCCCCCAATTTCATGTATTTTATCCTTCGATATCGGGCAGCTTGATGCATGCCCGGCGGTTTGCGCTCGCCACATCTGCCGGTTTTATTTAAGATCGGCCGCAATCAAGAAAATTCAAACAAGCCAATGGGGAGTGGCCTGTGGCAGGTAAGCAAGCAGGGGATGAAACGTCCCGATACAGTTTCACCGATGAACAGGAAGAATTCCGGACCGTCCTGCGGCGCTTTCTGGACGACAAATCGCCGACCACCGAAGTGCGGCGATTGATGGAGACCGAAACCGGCTGGGAACGTGCCGGTTGGCAGCAACTCAACAGCCAGCTTGGCCTGACCGCGGTCGCAATTCCCGAAGCTTATGGCGGGCAGGGATTTGGCTTTGTCGAACTTTGCATCGTGCTTGAGGAGATGGGGCGGGCCTTGTTATGCGCACCTTATTTTGCATCAGCCGTGCTTGCGACGCAGGCTATCCTCAATGCGGGCAGCGAAGAAGATAAAGAAGCCTTGCTGCCTGCAATTGCCTCGGGCGAGACGGTCGCGACGCTCGCCTTTACAGAGGATAATGGCGGCTGGGACAGCGGTGCGATCACGATGACCGCAACTCCGTCGGGCAGTGGATACCGGCTTGACGGGGTGAAAAGCTTCGTGCTCGACGGTGCGGCGGCGGATCTAATCATTGTGGTGGCGCGCCGTCCCGCGTCGTCCGGGGATGACGGGCTTGGTTTCTTTGTCGTCGATGCAACTGCGGACGAACTTGAGAAGACACCGCTCGTGACGATGGATGCGACCCGTAAACTCGCACGATTGCAGTTTAACGGGGTTGAGGCAAAACCACTTGGTGACGGCAATGGAGCGGGCGCGGCGTTTGCCAAAACCATGCAACAAGCGGCCATCGCGCTGGTGAGTGAGATGGTCGGCGGGGCCGAGCGGCTGCGCGAATCGGCGGTTGATTATGCCATGATGCGGATGCAGTTCGGCCGCCCCATCGGGTCATTTCAGGCAATCAAGCACAAATGTGCCGATATGCTGGTCGATGTCGAACTGGCCAAGGCCGCGGCCTATTACGCGGCAGCGGCAGCAGCCGATGAGGATGAGGATCTGCCGGCCATCGCCTCGCTTGCCAAGGCGAGCGTGTCGGATGCCTATATGAAAACCGCGATCGATACGATCCAGATCCATGGCGGTATCGGCTTTACCTGGGATAATGACACCCATCTGTGGTTCAAGCGCGCCAAAAGCTCGGAAGTGTTTCTTGGCGATGCGCATTACCACCGTGAACTGATGCTGCGGCATTGGGACGTGTGAGGGGGAGGAAATAGAGATGAGCGAACCGACAGAAGCAGAAATCCGCGAGGAAGTAAGGGCCTGGATTGCCGATAACTGGGATCCTGATCGCGGGCTGGTGGAATGGCGCAATATGCTTGTTGATTCAGGCTGGGGTGTGCCGTCCTGGCCCAAGCAATGGTATGGCAGGGAACTCAATGAAGTGCTTTCCGCTGCGGTCGAGCGCGAATTCAAGCGTGCCGGTGCGATCGGCGTTGCGCGCACCGGGGTGCGCATGCTTGTGGCCGCGACCCTGCTTGAGCATGGTACAGACCTGCATAAGGAGAAATTCCTGCGCCGTATCCTGACGGGCGAGGATGTCTGGTGCCAGCTGTTCAGCGAGCCGGGAAGCGGCTCGGACATGGCGGCGGCGACAACCCGTGCCGACCTCAAGGATGGCAAATGGATCGTCAATGGACAGAAGCTCTGGACGACCAGTGCGCAGCATGCCCAGTACGGCATCCTGCTGGCGCGTACCAACTGGGATGTGCCCAAGCATCAGGGCCTGTCCTTTTTCGTTATCGATATCGAGCAGCCCGGCGTCACCGTGCAGCCGCTCAAGCAGATGAACGGTCATGCCTCGTTCAATCAGGTGTTCTTCACCGACGCGGTGATTGAACCTGAATTCATCGTTGAAAAGCCGGGTGAGGGCTGGCGGGTGGCAACCACCACGCTGATGCATGAGCGGCGCGGTGCGACGGGGCTTGGCTCCTGGGGGCAGGGCTCGACCGGCGAGGGGCGCGCCTATGACGAGGAACGTGCGGAAGTCGCCACGGTTATGGAGCCCTATAAATGGTATCCCCAGCGCGCGGGCCGTGCCAACTGGGTGATCGAACGGGCCAAGGAAACAGGCAAGAGCAACGATCCTGCCGTGCGGCAGGAAATCGCCAAGGTCATGACGCTTTATAACAGCGCGCAGTGGCTGTCGAACCGGGCGCGCGCGGCGGCGCGCATGGGGCGCAAGCAGGGGCCTGAAGGCTCGCTCGGCAAGCTGATCGGTAGCCATGTGGCGCGCGCGGCGGCGCATGCCCATACCGCGATCACGGGTGCTGATGCGATGCTGTCTGGTCCTGACAGTCCGCGCAATGGGCTTGTCGCTGAAATCCTTGTTTCGGTTCCTGCGACATCGATTGCGGGGGGCACGGACGAGATTCAGCGCAATATCATCGCCGAGCGTGTGCTTGGCATGCCGCGCGAAGCCAATAATGACACGGACCGTCCGTTCAAGGATGTGCCGCGTAATATCGTATCTTAAGTCAATCGTATCTTAAGTTAGTAGCGAAGGAAGGAAGACCCACATGTCCGATGAGGAAAAGCGCAAAAAAGGCATTGCCCTGTTCAAGAAGATAACCGAAGGACAGCCGCGCAATCCCGGATCAAGCCGCGCGTCGGTGCCGACAGCGTTTTCCCGCTTCACGATGGAGCATTTATTCGGTGATGTCTGGCAACAGGAGGATCTGCCTGTCGAGCTGCGCTCGCTTATCACCTGCACGATCCTGGTTGCGCTCAACCGCGAGGCGGAGCAGCGCATCCATTTCCCTGGCGCACGCAATCTCGGTGTCCCGCGTGAGCAGCTTGAGGGCATGATCACCCACGCGGCGCATTATGCGGGCTGGCCCGTGGCGGCAAGCGCTTTCCGTGTGCTGAATGAAGTGTGGCCTGCCGAAGAGGATTGACAGGCAGGGGCGGCGGTGCCGCCGGCCCCGGCCGCGCGCGTCCCGCACCGGGGCTGAATTTTCAGATAAACAGGCCCGGCGTCATCATCGCGGCCAGGCCTATCCTTCGACCTGG
>CALAQW010000037.1 GCA_937888955.1 uncultured Alphaproteobacteria bacterium
GCACCGCTCGATGACCGGGACTTCGCGTCCATCAACATCTCCTATGCTTTCTGAGGCATAGACAAAATCCGGGCGGCCCGGTTTCAACCGCCTGGATTGCACTGAATTCCAGAAGGGCCGCCCATTCGGGCGGCCCTTTTTCTTCTGTTCCGGCTGTTTGAACGCCGTGCTACACAGCAGGCGCTATGCTGCATATCAACGACCTCACCCACCATATCGCCGGCAAGCCCTTGTTTGAGCAGTGCACGGCGGCAATTCCCGCTGGATGGCGCGTCGGGCTTGTCGGCCGCAACGGCACGGGAAAATCAACCTTGCTGCGGCTTATCACAGGAGAGCAATCCGCAGAATCAGGCAGTGTAAATGTACGCCCCTCGGCGCGTATCGGCACGGTGGCGCAGGAAGCCCCAAGCGGCGAGCGCAGCCTGATCGACACGGTTCTGGCCGCAGATACTGAACGCGCGGGCCTGCTGGCGCAGGCCGAAACCGAAACAGACCCCCACCAAATCGCGGAAATCCATACCCGGCTTGCCGATATCGGTGCCCATGCGGCCCCCGCCCGCGCCGCTGCCATTCTTGCCGGGCTGGGATTTTCGGAAACCCAGCAACAACAACCCTGCCAGGCCTTCTCCGGCGGCTGGCGGATGCGGGTCGCGCTTGCGGCAGTGTTATTTTCCGAACCAGACCTTCTGCTGCTTGATGAGCCGACCAACTATCTTGATCTTGAAGGCACGGTATGGCTGGAATCCTATCTCAAAAGCTATCCCTATACGGTCCTGCTCGTCAGCCATGACAGGGATCTTCTGAACAGCGCGGTTAATCATATTCTGCATCTGGAAAACCGCAAGCTGACCCTTTATGGCGGCGGCTATGACCAGTTTGAGGAAACCCGCCGGCAAAGACTGGCGCAACAGATGGCCCTCAAATCGAAGCAGGATACGCAACGGCGCCACCTGCAACAATTTGTCGACCGTTTCCGCTATCAGGCATCCAAGGCACGGCAGGCACAAAGCCGGCTGAAAATTCTTGCCCAGATGCAGCCGATCGCAGCCGTTACAGAAAATCACGTCACCCCATTCGAGTTTCCCGCCCCCGAGCGGCTGTCGCCGCCGCTGATTGCGCTTGAACAGGGCGTGGTCGGTTACCATCCTGACAAGCCGGTGCTGCGCCGGCTCGATCTGCGTGTCGATATGGATGACCGCATTGCGTTGCTGGGCGCGAACGGCAACGGCAAATCGACACTCGCCAAATTGCTGATCGGCAAGCTGCGCCTGCAGGACGGCAGGATGCGGCAGTCGAAAAAGCTGCGTATCGGCTATCTGGCGCAACATCAAATCGATGAGCTTAATCCCAAGGAAACGCCCTACGATCATTTTCGCGCCGCTTTGCCTGAGGAAACCACCGAAGCGCAGCTAAGGGCCCGTCTGGGCGGTTTCGGCTTTGGTATCGACAAGGCGGATACGCAGGTAGCGGATTTGTCGGGTGGCGAGAAGACCCGGCTTCTGTTCGCGCTGCTCTGTCTGCCCAAGCCGCACCTTATGATCCTTGACGAGCCGACCAATCATCTTGACGTGGATTCGCGCGAAGCGCTGGCGCAGGGGCTCAACGAATATGAAGGCGCGGTTCTGTTGATCAGCCATGACCGGCATCTGGTGAATGCCTGTGCAGACAGGCTATGGGTCGTGCAGGAGGGTACCGTCACGCCCTATGAGGGCAATCTTGACGATTACCGCACCGAATTGTTGCGCGCGGTAAGGCAACAACAGAAGGCCGATAAACCAGCGCGCGACAAGAACGGTACGCTTAGCCATCATACAAAGAGCGGACAAAAGCACCGCAAACGCAATGCGGCGGAAAAACGCGCGGCACTGACGCCACTGAAACAAGCTGCACAACTGGCGGAAGAGCGGCTGAGCGAGCTGCAAAGCGCGCAGGAAAAGCTGCAAAATATTCTGACGCGCCCGAACTTTTTCCGCGATATGCCGCAAAAGGCGCAGGAGCTGGCCATCAAGGGACGGCAGCTTCAGATTCAGATTGCCGCTGCGGAAGATAACTGGCTTGCCGCGCAGGAAGCATATGAGACCGCGCTGGCCGAGGAATAACGCATTTTTGTGCAACCGCAGCCGCCGTACCGCAATATAATTGTACGTGAAACAGGTTCAGCCGCGCCGTTCCCATGCGCCGCGCTCGGTCTGCTGCCAATAGGTCACCTCAAACCCTGCTGCCACCGCACGGCGATATCTGTCGCGCGCGGCCTGGGTTGCCGTTTCGTCATTGCCATCGAACAAATCGACACAGCGGATGAACGCGGCGATGTCCTCGCAATCGGCACCATCTGTCAGGAACAGTACCTGCGCGTGGTTGGGATTGACGAATGTCGCACTCAAATAAATCGGCTGCGCCGCGGCATGACCATCCGCCGCGCTACCGTGCGGCAGGAATGAATCATCGCGATAGCTCCACAGATGCGCATTCAGCGCCGCCGCGCGCTCTTCCGACCCGGCCAGCACCAGCGCCCGCCAGTCGCGTTCGAGACACCGTTCGAGCAAGATCGGCAACACCTGTTCAAGCGGATGCGACTGCAAATGATAAAAAAGCACTTCAGTCACGATCCGCGCCCCGGCACAGCCTAGTTTTCGTAATTATCCGCGATAAACCGATCAAGCAGCCGAACTCCGAAACCTGTCCCCCAGCTTGGCTTGGGCTCGCCACTCAACCAGGCAACCCCCGCTATATCGATATGCGCCCAGGGGGTATCGCCTTCGATAAAACGCTGGATAAATTGCGCGGCGGTAATCGCCCCACCATGTGGCGAACTGGCAATGTTCTGCATGTCCGCGAATTTCGATTTAAGCTTCTTGTCATAGGATTCGCCAAGCGGCATGCGCCACACAGATTCGCCCACCGCAGCCCCCGCACCCGTCAATTGCGCGGCAAGCGCGTCCTGATTGCAGAACAATCCCGCATTGGCATCACCCAACGCCACCATGATCGCGCCTGTCAGCGTCGCCAGATCGACAATTGCCCGCGGCGCGAATTTCTGCTGCACATAAGTCAGCGCATCTGCGAGAACAAGCCGGCCTTCCGCATCCGTGTTCAGCACCTCGATCGTCTTGCCCGACATGCTTGTCACGATATCGCCGGGTCGCTGCGCATCGGGTCCGGGCATATTTTCCACACAGCCCAGAACCCCCACAACATTGACCTTCGCGCGTCGGCCAGCCAGTGCCGCCATCAGGCCAAAGACGGCTGCCGCACCGCCCATATCACCTTTCATGTCGCCCATCCCCGCCCCGGGCTTGAGCGAAATGCCGCCGGAATCAAAGCACACACCCTTCCCGACCACCGCGATGGGGGCTTCCTTGGACTTTGGATCCCCTTTCCAATGCATGACGATCAGCTGGCTTTCGCATGCGCTGCCCCGCCCGACCCCCAGCAATGCGCCCATACCGAGCTTTTCCATCTGCTTTTCATTCAGCACCTCGACCTTCAGCCCGCGCTTTACCAGCGCCTTGGCGCGCGCCGCAAATTCCGCAGGATTCAGGCTGTTTGCCGGTTCATTCATCAAATCGCGGGCATCAAACACCCCGTCGATCACACGGTCGAGCGGCAGATAGGCAGTTTTCGCAGCAGGTGCCTTGGCGCACATAACCGTGACCTTGGTCAGGCTTGGCTTGTCACGTTCGCCCAGTGTCGTGCGATATTTGTCAAACCGGTACGATGCAAGCCGGGCGCCGGCGCCCACATGAGCGGCGATATCGGCGACCTGCATCGCGGCGTCAGAGAATTCATCAATCGCGACAGCAACGGATTTGTCCCCCTTTTTCGCCAGCGCATCGACCAACACCGACCCAGCCTTCTCGGCGACAAGTGGTTTGATGTCCTGTGGCTTGCCGATACCGATCAACAAGACCCGCGCAGCTGTAATGCCATTGGGTGCGAGGATATCAAGCGTTTGCCCCACTTTTCCCTCAAACCGGTCGGCACGGATCGCGCGCGCCAGCATTCCGCCGGTTTTTTTATCGATGTCCTTGCCGACTTTGCCCAGCGCGCCGCCTTCGGCCACCAGAACGGCAACCGCGCCGGACCGCGGCAAGGCGATATTTGCGAAAACGATATTCATCACTCAGTCAAACCTCCCAGGAACGCGGCTATGAATTGCCTGTTCACCTGTTGCCGCTGTATTTCTTATAATAGCTGATGGCATAACCATAGACGAACAGCGCAGAGTTGGCTAACGCGTTAACGTGTAACGAAAAACCCCGTTAGCCTTGCGGAAAGGGCGGCAATCGGCGATTCTGCCGGCTTCTGGCTTCGAATCGGCCAGTTTGGCATCTTCATCACATCGACCGGCCCCGCATGTCCGCTATCAGCCGCTACCTTACCCGGCAAATCGCCGCCCCCTTGGCATTTTTCGTGCTGACCCTGTCCGGCGTGGTGTGGCTGACCCAATCCCTGCGGATGCTCGACGTCATTATCACCAAAGGCCAGACTGCCTTCACCTTCATGACCTTCAGCCTGCTGGTGTTTCCCACGGTGCTTGTACTGATCCTGCCGGTCGCATTCTTCGCGGCGATCCTTTACGGGCTGCAACGCATGCAAGGCGATCACGAACTGGTCGTCCTGTCCGCAACAGGGCAAAGCCCATGGACGATTATCCGTCCGATCATGTGGTTTTCGGGCGCGGTGACCGCCATTGTCCTGCTGCTTAATCTTTGGATAACGCCTGCCGCGCTCAATGAATTGCGCGGCCGAATTCTCGAGGTCAGGGCGGATTTTGCCGCCAGCCTGCTGCGCGAAGGGGCATTTTCAACGCCCATGCACGGGCTGACCGTTTATCTGCGCGGGCGCAATTCGGGTGGCGAGATGCTTGGCATCCTTGTGCATGACAACCGCGATCTGGCCAATCCGGTGACCTATATGGCCGAACGCGGCGCGCTTGTGAAAACCGCGCTTGGTCCAAGGCTGATCATGGTAAATGGCAATGTGCAACGCCAGGATGCGGAGACGGGCGGTCTGTCGCTGCTCTATTTCGACCGCTACACCTATGATTTGTCGGAGTTTCTGCCCGGGGCAAGCGACCGCTGGAAAGAGCCCGAAGAACGCTATCTGCATGAATTGTTTTTCCCCGAAGGCAGCGCAGGGGACCTTGCGCATGTTGCGGAATTACGGGTGGAAGGACATCGGCGCCTGGCAACGCCTTTTTACGTTCCCGCCTTTGCGCTGATTGCGCTTGCGGTGATGTTGACCGGACAGTTTACCCGGCGCGGCTATTTCTGGCGGTTGGGGGTCGCGGTCATCGTTACGGTGGCGACACGATTGGCCGGGCTCGGCCTTGAAACGATCGCAATGCATAACGGGGCGGCTGTTCTGGCGGTCTATCTATGGCCGCTGCTGGTTTGTGCGGCCTGCCTGCTCTATCTCTCGGAAACCGGGCGCTCCCGCCTGCAGCACTGGCTGCTGCGCATACAGATGCAATTGCCGCAACTCCCCAGCAGGTCAGGTTGAGCGCATGCGGCTTTCCTGGACACTCAATCGTTATTTCGGCCAACAATTGCTGGTAAATATCGCCATTGTGTTCGGCGGCTTCATGGCTGTCGTGCTGATTGGTGCGCTTGTCGAGCTGATGCGCCGCGCCTCGGGCAATGCCGAGGTGGATTTTGCGACAATCCTGCAAATGGGGCTGCTGCAAACCCCAGCCCTGTCGGAACGCGCCTTGCCCTTTGCGGTGCTGTTCGGGGCGCTTTGGACATTCATCAAACTGGTCCGCAGCGGCGAGCTTGTCGTTACCCGCGCCTCGGGAGTATCTGTCTGGCAATTGATCGCCCCATGTCTGATCGCGTCCATGCTGGCGGGTGGGTTTATTGTCACCGTCTATAACCCGATTTCCGCCTCCTTCACGGCGCGGTTCGAACAGATGGAGGCCAAGCATCTGCGCGGGCGTCCCAGCCTGCTTGCTGTTTCCTCTTCCGGGCTGTGGCTCAGGCAGGCCCATAGCGAGGATCAATCGGTTATTCACGCGCTTGCCGTATCCGATCAGGGGATGCAGCTCGAAAATGTCATTATCTTTCTTTATGAGGGCAATGACCGTTTCACCGGCCGGATTGATGCGGATTGGGCGCGGCTGCATGACGGTTACTGGGAAATCGGCAATGCGACGCTGACAGGTCCCGACAAGCAACCCGAATTCCACGCGAGCTACGCCTTGCCGACCAGCCTGACCCGCGCCCGGATACAGGACAGTTTCGCCTCGCCCGAGACACTGCCTGTCTGGGATCTGCCGGAATTCATTTCTGTATTGGAAGAGGCCGGCTTTTCCGCCTTGCGCCACAGGCTGCACTGGCACGCCACATTGGCGTTACCCTTCCTGCTTGGTGCAATGGTCATGGTCGCGGCTGCCTTTGCATTCCGCGCCACCGCGCGCTCGGGCGTCGCAATGACCGTTCTCGCGACGGTCTTTACCGGCTTTCTGTTCTTCTTTATCACCGATGTGGCGCTGGCGCTTGGCCGGTCAGGAAGCCTGCCTGTCATTCTTGCCGCCTGGGCGCCGGCAGGGATCAGCGGACTTGCCGGATTAAGTATGTTGCTGCATTTCGAAGATGGTTAAGCCGGTGATAGAACGCGTGAAAGCCTTCACAAAATCAGCCCTGCGCGCCCTGGCCCTCTCCATTCCGCTAATGGCCTGTGCGGGACATGCGGCCATTGCCGCAGATGATGGTGCGGTATCGCCGGAAAAGATTTTCTTCCAGGCCGATAATCTCGCCTATGACCAGAATGCGAATGCAATCGTTGCCGAAGGCCATGTAGAGGCTGTCTATCAGGACCGCATGCTGTTGGCAGATAAAGTTGTCTACGACCAGAATACAGGTGTCGTGCAGGCGATGGGCAACGTGGTGCTGACCGATCCTGAAGGCAACACATTGTTCGCAAAGGAAGCGCAGCTTGCTGATGATCTGCGTGAAGGGGTAATCCGGGGCATCGGTCTGCGGCTTGCCGATAATTCGGCAATGGCGGCGAATGAAGCGCGCCGCCGGGACGACCGCTATACCGAACTGCACTATGCGGTTTACAGCCCGTGTGAGATCTGCCCCGAAAAAGGCAAGACCGTGCCGACCTGGCAACTCAAGGCAAGACAGGTCACCCACGATCAGGAAGCGCAGCGCATTACCTATAACCACGCCTTCCTCGAAGCCTTTGGCGTGCCTGTTCTGTATACGCCCTATCTATCGCACCCCGATCCGGGCGTGAAACGCAAGTCGGGCTTTCTTGCCCCCAGCTTCGGCAGTTCAAGCGAGTTGGGCACGAAAGTCGAGGTGCCTTATTACTGGTCCATATCGCCCTCACGCGATATGACCTTTTCCCCGCTTTACACAAGCCGGGAAGGGCCGGTCCTGAAAGGGGAATATCGCGTCTTCACGCCAACCGGCCGCTATGAATTTTCCGGCAGCCTGACCCGCGTCGACGAACGCGACGAGCAGGACGCAAAGACCGGCGACAAGATGACCCGCGGTCATATCTTCGGGCGCGGACTGTTCGCGGTGGACCCGCATACATTGCTGGGCTTCACGCTGGAACGCACAACCGATGACACCTATCTCTCGCGCTATGATCTGACGGATATCGATACGCTGACCAGCCAGCTTTTCGCCGAGCGGATCGAAGGGCGCAATTATGGCGGCATCGATTTTTTCCTGTTCCAGGGCTTGAACAGGAATGACGATCCGGGGCTGACACCGATGATCCTGCCGCTGTTGCAATACAGCGCGGTAGGCGAACCGCAACATTACGGCGGGCGGTTGAGCTTCGATGCCAATGCGCTTGTCCTGCGCCGCAATGACGGGGCGGATACCCACCGGCTGTCCCTGACGGGCGGATGGCGACGCGACTATATTTCGACCGCCGGGGAAATTTACACCATGTTCGCCAATCTGCGTGGCGATGCCTATTACCTGACCGATCAGGGCCCGCAAAGCTCTGATGAAACCGTACAGGGCCGCGCCCTGCCGCAAATCGGCATGGAATGGCGGCTGCCGATGGCGCAGCATCATGAAGCCGTCACCCAGATCGTCGAACCGATTGCGCAGCTGATCTACAGCCCTTATGGCGGCAACCCGTCATCGGTACCGAATGAAGACAGCGGCAGCTTCGAGTTTGACGATACCAATCTGTTGAGTACCGCACGCTTTCCGGGGCTCGACCGTTGGGAAGGCGGGCCGCGTGCCAATGTCGGCATGAAATGGGGCGCCTACAGCGCCAGCGGCGGCGCGGCCAGCGTGCTTGTCGGACAGGTCTTTCGCCTGAAGGAAGATTCGACATTCGCACCCGAAACAGGGCTTGATGATCAACGCTCCGACTATGTCGGCCGGATCAAGCTCAGCCCCGGCGCGTGGTTCGATCTGGTGCACAGATTCCGGCTTGACCGGGAGACGCTCAATTACAGTCGCAGCGAGGTCGATCTTGCCGCCGGGCCGGAAAATTTCCGACTGGAAGTCGGCTATGTCAGGCTGGCGCGCGAACAGACCAACGCCGCGCTGATCGGTCGTGAAGAAATTTCCGCAAGATTGAACTTTGACATCAACGACAGTTGGAGCGCCCGTGCCTCCACCCGGCGCGACCTTGCGCAAAATTCCACCGTCTCCAACCGGGCGGGCCTGTTTTACTCGGATGAATGCATCGATTTCGGTTTCACCTATGACCGCCGCTTCACCCGCGACCGCGATGTCGAACCGTCAACCTCGTTCGGTTTCAAAATCGCTTTGCGTAATCTGGGTTAGCAAGATTATATCCCTCTTGCCCCATAGCCTGTATTGACTATCTTGGAAGCGAAGACTCCCTCAAGCGCGAAAAAAGCCGTGCGCCGCACGCATCCTGAAACGAGATGATGAGATTGAAAAAAGCGATCACGAAATCCCGCCCGGCCCTGGCTGCCGCGATACTTTGGCTGTTTCTTGCCGGCTTGACAGGTACAGCCGCCGCTCAGGACCTTCAGCGGATCGCTGCGGTTGTGAATGACGAGGTGATTTCAGGTTTTGATCTTGAGCAGCGCCTGGCGCTGATCGTGTCCTCCACCGGTGTCGATGCATCGGGGGAAGCAGGCAAACGGCTGCGCCAGCAGGTTCTGCGCACCCTGATCGACGAGAAGCTGCAATTGCAGGAAGCAAGTGAATTCGACGTTATCCCCGACCCCCAAGAGGTTGAGGACACCATTCAGTCCGTCGCCGAGCAGAACCGGATGACGATTGACGAATTGAGCGAGACATTGAGCAAGAGCGGGGTCAATCTCGATGCACTACGCCAGCAGATACGCGCCGAAATCGCCTGGAGCGATCTTGTGCGCCGCCGTTTCATGTCGCGCATCGCCCCCGGTGACGAGCAGATCGATGCGGTGATGGCCCGTATGGAGGCCAATGCCGGCCGGCCCGAATATCAGGTGTCCGAAATCTTCCTCAGCGTCGAATCTCCCGATGATGAGGAAGAGGTCCGGCGCAGCGCGATGCGACTGGTCGAGCAGCTTCGCCGCGGCGCCGCCTTTCGGGGCGTGGCACGGCAGTTCAGCCAGGCGGCAACCGCCGCGGTTGGCGGCGATCTTGGCTGGGTTCAGGAAGGTCAGCTCAGCGAGGAGCTCGATCGCGAGCTTGCCAGGCTGTCGATCGGTGACATTTCCGACCCGATCCGCACCATCGGTGGCTATTACATCCTCAATCTTCAGGATCGGCGGACAGCAACGGGCGGCGGGCTGAGCGGCGTCGTGATGGATATGCGCCAGTTCATGGTGCCCTACACAAGCGGTATTCTGACACCGATCCCCAATCCGCAACTTTCGGATGAACGGGTAGCCAATGCGGTGGCAAAAGCAAAACAGATTGCTGCAAATGTCAGCAGTTGCACGGATATCGAGGCATTACAGGAAGAACATGGCCGGGACATTATGGCGGATGGCGGATCCATTCTGCTTGCTGAAGTGCCGCCGCTGTTCCGTGCAACCGCCGAAACAGCGGAACTGAATGTACCAAGCGAGCCAATCCTGTCGCCGCAGGGGGCGCATGTGCTGATTGTGTGTGACCGCAGCATGCATGAATCCACTGTCCCCACCCGCGATGTGATTGAGGCGCGCCTCAATCAGGAAACCCTGGCATTGCGGGCACGGCGCTATCTGCGGGATCTGCGCCGCGAGGCTGTGGTCGAATTCCGCTAAGCCAGGGCGGACGACGCGGTCGCGCAAAAATCCCGCCACAGGAAACAGGACGCCGCTGCATGGCCGAACTTCCAATCGCGGTTACCATGGGCGAACCGGCCGGGATTTCCGCGGAAATCACCGCCAGGGCCTGGGCCGCGCGCGGGCAATTTGATCTGCCGCCCTTTTTTGTGATTGGTGACCCGGACTGGGCCGCTTCCGGGCTGGCCGGATTACCTGTTGCGGAAATCACAGCGCCGCGAGATTGCGAAGCCGCGTTCGCACAAGGGCTGCCGGTGCTTCCCCTCAACCTGCATGAACCCGCCCGGCCCGGCACCCCCTCTGTCGCCAACGCCGCAGTCACACTGCAATCGATTGACCGGGCCGTGCAGCTTGCCCAGTCAGGTGATGTTGCCGCCATCGTGACGAACCCGATCCAGAAATCAGTGCTTTACGACGCAGGCTTCCGTCATCCGGGGCATACGGAATATCTTGCGCATCTTACCGGCGCCAAGTCACCGCCCACCATGCTGCTGAGCTGCCCAGACGAGGGCGACAGGCCGGGGCTGCGCGTCGCGCTCGTCACCGTGCATCTGCCGCTGTCGCAGGTCCCTGCAAATTTATCCGAAGCCAACATCGTGGCCACCGCGCGTGCAGTGGCGCAGGCATTGCCGCGCGATTTCGGCGTTACCGAACCGCGGCTCGCAATTGCCGCACTCAATCCCCATAGCGGGGAAGCAGGTGCACTTGGTCACGAAGAGCTGTCGATTATCGCCCCCGCCATCGCCAGGTTACGCGCGGAAGGGATCAATGCCGCAGGCCCCCTGCCCGCCGATACCCTGTTCCATGCCGCCGCGCGCAGAAACCATGATTGCGTGATTTGCATGTATCATGATCAGGCGCTGATCCCGCTCAAGACCATTGACTTCGCGCGCGGGGTGAATATCACGCTCGGGCTTGATATCGTGCGCACATCACCCGATCACGGGGTCGCGCTCGATATCGCAGGGCAAGGGCGCGCCGACCCGCAAAGCCTGATTACCGCACTCATCGCCGCACGCGATATCGCCCGCAATCGGGTCGCCTATGACGCACGCTGAGCCCGAATTGCCGCCCCTGCGCGAGGTGATCGCGGCATATGAGCTGCGCGCGCGCAAATCGCTTGGACAGAATTTTCTCCTTGATCTCAACCTGACCGGCCGAATTGCCCGCGCTGCTGGCCCGGTAGCCGGCTACCGGGTGATCGAGGTGGGGCCGGGGCCAGGCGGGCTGACCCGCGCCCTGCTTGCGGTCGGGGCCGAAAAAGTCATCGCGATTGAAAAAGATACGCGCTGTATCGCAGCGCTGCGACCACTGGCCGAAGCCTATCCGGGGCGGCTTGAGGTTATCGCCGGCGATGCGCTCACCTTCGATTTGGCGACACTTGGCGCGGGACCGACAAAGATCGTTGCAAATCTGCCCTATAATATCGCGACGCCCCTGCTGATCGGCTGGCTGAGCCCTGTCCAGTGGCCTCCTGTCTGGGACAATCTGACCCTGATGTTTCAGAAAGAGGTCGCGCAGCGCATCGTCGCGCAACCGGGCAGCAAGGCCTATGGCCGGCTGTCCGTCATCACCCAGTGGCGGTGCGACGCTGAAATTCTGTTCGATGTGCCCGCAAAGGCGTTCACCCCGCCACCCAAGGTCACCTCGGCAATCGTCCAGATCACTCCCCGCGCAGCCCCGATGGCCGCGATCGCACAAGCCGATCTCGAAAGGGTGACCATGGCAGCCTTCGGCCAGCGCCGTAAAATGCTGCGGCGCAGCCTGTCAGGGCTTGGGGTATCGGTTCCCGATCTTCTTGCCTTGGCAGGGCTTGAGCCCACCGCGCGGGCGGAGGAAATTGACGTTGCAGGCTTCTGTGCACTTGCAAAAGCCTATGCGGGGCTTCGCGAAACGGGCTAAACTGAACCGTATTAAGAAACAGAAAAATAAGAAGCTGGCCAGAAAGGCCGTTATTTCCTTGATCACTTTATCTTGGAAAATTGAAAAAGCGGGAGATTTGCATGGAACCGACACGGGTTGAATTTGCGGGGCATAACGGGCTGAAGCTTGCTGCCGATTCTTATGGCACGCCGGGCAATCAGCCGGTGCTGCTGGCGCATGGGGGCGGCCAGACACGGCATGCCTGGGGCGGCGCGGCAAAAACGCTTGCAGCCCAGGGCTGGCATGCGATCTCTGTCGATCTCCGCGGCCATGGAGACAGCGAATGGTGCCCCGACGCCAACTATTCGATCGACGCCTATGCCGAGGATCTGCGCAAGATCGCTGCGACATTCGACAGGAAACCTGCCGCCGTCGGTGCCTCGCTTGGTGGCAGCTCATCCCTGATCGCCGAGGGTGAGCATCCTGAAAATGTTTTTGCCGCGCTTGTTCTTGTCGACATCACACCCAAGGTCGAGGAAGAAGGGGTGCAGAAGATCCGTGGCTTCATGCATGCCAATATGGAAGAAGGGTTTGGCAGCCTTGAGGAAGCGGCTGACGCGATCGCGAAATATCTGCCGCACCGGCCCCGCCCGAAAAGCCTTGAGGGGCTGAAGAAGAATTTGCGGCTGCGCGAAAATGGCCGCTATTACTGGCATTGGGACCCGAAATTCAGCACCGGACCAAGCCGTCCGCGCGATGCGCGCCGTCCCGAACGGATGGAAAATGCAGCCCGCAGCCTTGATATCCCGACGCTGCTGGTGCGCGGCAAGATGAGCGATCTTGTCAGCGAGGAAGCGGCCCGCGAATTCATGACCATGGTGCCGCATGCGGAATTCGTCGATGTATCGGGTGCCGGCCATATGGTCGCGGGCGACAAGAACGATGCTTTTGCCGAAGCGGTGGTAAGCTTTCTCAACCGATTGTGAGCTGAGAAAGCACCCGCGCCACGGGTGAACAAGACATGTCGGCCCTGCAAGCAGCCCGGTGCACGCCGCAGACGCACGGCATGCGACAGACAAAAAGACCAAAGCGCCCTTGGGCGCGACAATAACCTACAGCAAGGAGGACATTATGCCGCTGGATACCGAAAAATATCAGAGACTGAAATTCGACTGGCCGGCAGAGCGGGTGCTGCGCATCACCATTTCGCGCCCCGAACGGCTCAATGCGCTTGATGAGATCGGGCACCGGGAAATTTCCTATATCTGGCCCGAAATCGACAGCGACCCCCGGATCAATGCAGTGATCCTGACCGGTGAGGGCAAAGCCTTTTCCGCCGGCGGCGATTTCGAGATGATCGAGGAGATCGTAACCGACTATCACAAGATGATGGCGGTCTGGAAGGAAGCACGCGACCTGGTCTACAATATCATCAACTGCAACAAGCCGATTATTTCCGCGATCACCGGCCCGGCGGTCGGGGCAGGTCTTGTCGCAGCGCTTCTGTCGGATATTTCGATCGTCACGAAAAAAGCCAAGATCGTTGACGGGCATACCCGGCTTGGCGTCGCCGCCGGCGATCATGCGGCAATCGTCTGGCCGCTGCTCTGCGGGCTCGCGAAATCGAAATATTATCTGATGACCTGCGAATCGCTCGACGGGGAAGAGGCGGAACGGATCGGGCTTGTCTCGAAATGCGTCGCGGAAGACGAATTGCAGGACGAGGCGCTCAGGGTCGCATCCAACCTCGCGTCAGGCGCACAGGGTGCGATCCGGTTCACCAAATATGCCCTCAATAACTGGTTGCGGCAGGCGGGACCGATCTTCGATGCCTCCACCGCATATGAAATGCTGGGCTTTGCAGGACCCGACGCCAAGGAAGGCGTTGCCTCACACCGCGAAAAGCGCCCGCCGGTTTTCAATCCCGATTGCAATGTCTAGACGGTCAACCTGACTGCTTACAGGCAATATCACTACACACTGCCGGCCGGGCACCCGACGCCCGGCCGGCATCGGGGCCCGCGCAAATATCGACACATCCCCTGCCTGACGGCTATTCTTTGCAAAAGGCAAGAATTCAGCAGGAAAGGGAACCTCATGCTCGAAGGGGTAAAAGTCGTCGAAATGGCGACATATGTGGCTGCGCCGTCGGCTGGCGGCATCATGTGCGACTGGGGTGCGGATGTCATCAAGGTAGAAGCGCCCCGCGGCGATCCGTGGCGGGTTTTCCCCACCCCCACCAAGGGGGAGGATCTGGGCAATCCGCTATTCGATCTCGATAATCGCGGCAAACGCGCCATCACCCTCGATACCTCACAGCCCGAAGGGATTGCCGCGCTCAAGAAACTGATCCGCGAGGCCGATGTCTTCATCACGAATACACGACCTGGGGCGCTGGAACGCGCCGGCCTCGATTATGAAAGCCTGAAGCGCGAAAATCCCAGGCTGATTTATTCAAGCGTGTCAGGCTATGGCATCATAGGCGAAGAACGCGACCGCCCCGGCTTTGACATGGCCGCCTTCTGGTCGCGCGCGGGCACATGCAACATGATGACACCAGGCGGTGCGGCACCCTTTCCGCTGCGTACCGCAGCGGGCGATCATGTCACGGGGCTGTCCACACTGGGCGGTATTATGGGCGCGCTTTACGAGCGGGAAAAGACCGGCAAGGGCCGGCT
This sequence comes from uncultured Alphaproteobacteria bacterium, assembly GCA_937888955.1. Lineage (GTDB taxonomy): Bacteria > Pseudomonadota > Alphaproteobacteria > UBA11222 > UBA11222 > CALAQW01. The sequence continues at coordinate 14,755 of CALAQW010000037.1, forward strand.
TGTCGAAACTTCCCTGCTACGCACCGGCATCTATATGATGAGTTCGGATTATGCGATCCAGCTGCGCTTTGGCAAGCTTGCCGCAACACCGCCACGCGAACGGGCGATGACGCCGCTCACCAATTTCTTCCAGACAGCCGACGATCAGTGGTTCTGCTATCTGCCGCGCCAGACCGAAGCCGATTGGGTCGAGCTTGCCAATGCCATCGGACTGGAAGCCTATGCGGAGGATGAACGTTTTTCGACCAAGCTCGGCCGGCGCAAGAACTCGGTCGAACTCGTCGCACTGCTTGATGAGACATTCGCGCGGAAAACACTGGCCGAATGGGGCACTTCGCGGGTATGTTGTC
>CALAQW010000038.1 GCA_937888955.1 uncultured Alphaproteobacteria bacterium
GGCTGCGGCAGGATTGGACCGTTCGAGGTTGGCGAAACTCTGTGTAACCTCGCCATCGCGCCTGTCGCGGGCGGTGCGCCAGTGTCTTTGCGTGCGCCTGGCGGACGCGCCAACTGTACCGCTTTCGCGCAATTGCGCCCCGGTGTTGCCAGCCATCTCGAGTCAGCCGTGGCGGCAGTCATCTCTAATACGAATACGTTCAGGCTGGAATATCCCGAAGATATCAAGCTGCTGGGCGCAAGCTTCAGCACCACCTTTGGCGATATTGCGGTGCAGGGCGAATTCAGCTATCGGCATGATGCTCCCTTCTCCTACTCGGCGTCTGAAATGCTGGCCCTGTCGGATGATCTGGACGGCCAAACCCGGTTCAAGACCGGTGCAGCGCCTGACCCTGTTCGCGGCACCACATTGCCAATCGTCACAGCCGGCGTCACAGCCAGCGCCACCAATGCAGCAGCAGCATTTGCGGCACCGACATCAAACGGCACCGGTCCGGGCGCTATTCCGGCCGGCACACCGATTGATCCCTTCGGCGGTGCCTTTGTCGGTGCCAATCCCGGCTTGACCGCAGCAACAGCGGCGGACGCAGCAGTGGTTGCATTACCCAATGCAAACGGCCCGGCGGGCGCGCCTGCTGGTGGCATTACACGAGCTTCCGCACTTGATGGCGGGCTTGTCAATTCGGACGGCTTCCTGAAAATCCGTCGCGAGGATATGTTCACAGCCCAAACCACCTTTACCCAATTGCTGTTCGCTTCAAACCCAATGGTGACCGCGCTTGGGGCGGATCAAGGCACCTTGATCACCGAATTCGGCATGGTCTATGTCCCGGGAATTTCTTCCGCGGACGGGTTGTCGGCTTCAGGCACGAGCGGGTTGGCCAATACGCTGGCTTCGCAATATTACCATGTGAATAAGAGCCTGAAATTTGCAGATAATCTGCCGACCCGTTTTTCCTGGGGTGCGCAGGGCCGTGTTCAGTTGACCTATAACCGGCTGTTCGGCACGCCGTTCAATGTCAGCCCGCGCGTGAACTGGCGTTGGGACATAAATGGCCGGACACCCGCGCCCTACGGCAATTTCCAGGAGGATCGCAAATCGATCTCCCTCGGCGCGAACGCAACCTATCTGTCAAGCTGGACTGGTTCAGTCAGCTGGACGCATAATTTCGGACCGGATGCACCATTGAGCGATCGGGACTTCGCGTCCCTGAATGTGTCCTACGCATTCTGATCAACGGCGCGGAACAACCTTGCCGCCACCCTTGACGCGCGGCAATTTGTGATCGGTACAAACAACATGGGCCAGCCCTCCTGAATGGAAGGCTGGCCTTTTCGATTCTGTTAGAAACCTGACTTTTCGACAAAAGCGATTATCTCTCCCCGAGCCTAACCGCACCGCAAGATTCAGCGCCCATCCATCATCTAAATTCTAATAGTTATTTAATAAACTAATAATCTATTAGTTAATAAATTAATAATCATATTAAAAATAATAAATCTAACGTATTTATAGTAAATGTTATGACTTTTTTTCTATTTGAAATCAGGGATATTTGATTTTAGCGTCGCCAATGCTCGGTAATTACAAATAAGAATTCGAGCATAGAGGCATTCTTCTTAGGGTCTGGAAAATTCGTTTCATATACCGGTCGCGGATTCCGGGGGGAATTCCTCGTACTCAGTTTTTGAGCGAGGATTTTGGCGGTGAAAGTCAATCAGGGGTTTGCAAGTCTAGCTGAGCAAAATCACAACGCGTGCCTTGCAAACGCGGTGCGAAATATCGTGCCGACAACAGCGTTGCACCGTCTTGGCGGTGCCATGCCTCAATATATCTGGGCGGTCTGCTGCGCTGCGGCGGACCGCTCCTTTTTTGGGGTAATGCCGACGCAACAGACAAAGCTTTCAGCGCAGTCAAATAAAAAGAATATTGGTCACCAAGGAGGCATGAATGTCCAATACAAGTAGAACGCAGCTTGGACTAACAACAACAGCAATCGCCACGATATTAGCTGTCGCACCCGCTTCAGCGATTGAATTTGGTTATGGCGAGGTTCAGGGTTATGTCGATACGA
>CALAQW010000039.1 GCA_937888955.1 uncultured Alphaproteobacteria bacterium
AATATGCACAGGCGCGTGCAAAAGACCAAACACATTCCACCAAACAAAAAAACCAATCTCCCCCCGCCATGATCCACCAAACGCGTCCGCAAGTGTCTGAAAAATAAGTTTCGCGCTGCCTTCTCCCGTCTTCAGGGCGACATTGCCCGAAAATCCGTCCGTCACAATGACATCGGCAACGCTGAAGCCAAGATCGCTGCCTTCGACAAATCCGGTGAACGACATCTCCTCCTGCGGGGTTTCGCGCAGTTTCTGCGCCGCCAGCCGGACATATTCATGCCCTTTCTGTTCCTCCTCCCCGACATTGAGCAGCGCGACCCGGGGCCGCTCAACCCCCATCACGATGCGTGCGAAGGCCGCCCCCATAATTGCGAATTGAACGAGATTATCCTCGTCGCATTCCAAATTCGCGCCTAGATCAAGCAGCACCGATTCCCGTTCAAGACCCGGCCAGGTTGATGCAATCGCGGGACGATCAATTCCTTCCTGAGTTCTGAGCTGCAGGACGGACATCGCCATCAACACACCGGTATTACCCGCCGAGATGGCAAGATCCGCTTCTCCCGCCTTCACCAGCCCGATTGTCTGCCACATGCTTGTCTGCTGACCACGGCGAACGATCTGACTTGGTTTTGCGTCAGGGTCGACAATATCTGGCGCATGCCGCAGTTCGCACCGAGCAGCGAGTTCCGCATGATCCGCAAGCAGGGGCGCAAGAATAACGGTATCGCCAAACAGGACAAACCGGGCATCGGGATGCCGTTCACTTGCAAGTGCGACGCCTTTCAATACCATTTCGGGGCCCGCATCGCCCCCCATGGCATCAAGCGCAACTGTCAATTCATTTGCCAAACAGGTCTGTCTTTCCTTCGCCGTCTTGTCGACGGATTTTTCTTTATTTCCGGGCCTTTGCCGCACTACACAGACCCAATCACACAAGCGGCCTGCTCCATCGGCCGCCGGTCGCCGCAAGGCTTAGCTAAACCGCGCATAAAAACCAAGCGATTCGATACTCTAGCAGTATCTAGCGACCTGCGGCCAGCCTTGCTTCCTGTTTGCAAATATGCCCGGGAATGCGCCCTTGACAGCGATCCTGCGCGCAACTAGTTTCCGCGCCTAGCTGGCAATCGCCACCACCTTCTTGCGGTCGGCGATTCACGATATTGAAACGACAAATTTGAATTAAGGGGCCTTTCATGGCAGTCCCACGCAAGAAAGTGACGCGCGCCAAGCGCGGCAATCGCCGGTCTCACGACAAGGTGAAGTCTGCAGTCTATCAGGAAAGCGCGGATTCGGGCGAACTGGTGCGTCCGCATCATATTGACCTGAAAAGCGGCATGTATCGCGGTCGTCAGGTCCTGGAACCCAAAGACGATTATTGATCCAGCCCGTCCGGGCTTGTCGGACGGCAGATCCGGCAGCAGCAAATATTCGCACGGCATGCGCCCCCGGGAACATGCCGTGTTTTATTTTGCCTGACCTTTGTTCAGATGGCGCAGCACATGAAAGGGATTGTCTTTTCCACGATCCGTGCTGCCCTGCGCCTCGTTATCTGATGCTGGAAATGCGCTCTGCGCCAGCTCGGCGCCCGGCGCCCTGGGATAGGGGTTAAGCGCCATCGCCAGAAACTCGACAAGATAGGGTCCGAGATCAAGTGTCGGTCCGTCAAACAATTCCGGCGGATCGGCGGCTTCGGGATCGACAAAAATCTCCTGCTCGGTGTCCGCTCGCGCAGGACGCCGTCGACCGTCCCGCAACTCGAAACGCAATGATATGTTTTCCGCAATGGCTTCATCGACCGGGGCAAGCGTGACGACGCAATCCTGCACCAGATCCGCGTGCACCATACCTTCAACCGATACACCCTGCTTTCGCCAGCGCTTCACCTCAAGCGTCGCGGACAGAGACCGCAAGGCGCGAAGCCCGAGGAAATCGCCTATCTCGCGGCATTCATCGTCATTAGCGGCAAAAGTAAAATGACGGCCTTCGCGACTCAGATCCGTTGTTGAAATCTCTCTGTGAAACGTGAGTGGATCGCTCATGGATAGGTTCTCGCTCTTGCTAAAGCCGGTTAGGCCTACTGAAACGGGATAGAAGCAAATCTGATATCGCCGCGCAAAAAAGCTTCCGCTGTCTGCTCACTCAGGCGCCTGACCAGCTTTTGCACATAACCCGCCATCTTCCGAACCTGCTGATCGTCAGGGCTTGCATCGCGATACAGATTTCTGCGCAGGGCGTCTACAAGTGCTTCAGTCGTATTCTCTGGACTTTTGTCCATGCCCTGCAATGCCTTTTCATAAGCTTCCGCCCGCCCGTAAAATGCACTGACCATATCGCGCACCTTCCGCCCGACGCCCAGATCGCCAACGCCCATCTCACGCAGATTGCGGTCCATATCGGCAAACATCAGATCGAACAGAACCTGCGCCAGCTCATGCTCTTTTTCACTCGCATCCGAACCGCTTAACCGCCGGATGATCAGAAATGTGTGCAACGCAATCAGGTCGAACCGCCCGTCCACCGTGTCAGGCACCCCGCCTGAGGCGTAGAAACCGGGCATGCGTGCTTGTCCCACCAATTTGAGATAAAGCTTGTGGGACGCGGTTTCATGGCGTTTCTGGCGGAAAAATTTGCGGAACAGCATGGGTTGATTACCTGCGCATGAGGGCGAAAATATCGGTTATAAGCGGAATCAGAAATGAACGGTTACTTGCACTCTGAATCTGCGCAGGTTAGGTCAAGCATTATGTATTATCCAGATTATTCCCCGTGTAGAAAATCACTGCGCGCCGCGTGCCGTTCCGCACCGGATTCCGCGCGCAAATTTCTTGGCGGTGCCGCACTGGCATTGCTGCTTGGCGCATGCAGTCCGACGATAGAAGTCCGCGGTTATGTGCCCGATGAGGCGGTTCTGGCCGGTGTCCGGCCCGGCGTCGATAATCGGCAATCAGTGTCGGACATGCTTGGCACGCCATCGACCGTGGCCACCTTTGATACCGATGTCTGGTACTATGTTTCGACCACCCAGAAGCGTGAGGCCTTCTTTGATCCCGAGCTTATCTCGCGCACCATTGTTGCGGTCGAGTTCGACCAGAATGGCAATGTCGCCGATATGCGCCGCTACAGCCTCGCCGATGGCCGGATCGTGGCATTTGTGGATCGTGAGACACCGTCACGCGGCCGCGAATTGACCTTCCTTGAGCAGATGTTCGGCAATTTCGGCCGCTTCAGCGGCGCCTCGGGCGGCGGCAGCAGCGGCCCCGGATCCTGATATATCTGTGACATACTGGTGAGCCGGCAGCAGTCAGCGGCCCTCACCCTGCCCCTTCCCCTTCCCCTTCCCCTTCC
>CALAQW010000040.1 GCA_937888955.1 uncultured Alphaproteobacteria bacterium
ATGGGGGCGTTACCGCCGCCTGACCCTGTCGGGGTTTCCCATCCTGTTCAGCTTTTATGTACCGGCGATCGTCATTGGCCGCCGGTACGCCTGAATGCGGGTTTGCCGATTGCGCGTTTGCGTCAAGGGGTGGGGGCCGCTGTACCGCGCGGGCCGGCGAAGAACCAGATAATGAGGCCGACGACCGGCAGCAGCAGGATCAGAATGATCCAGAACACCTTGGCGCCGGTGCCCGCACCGCTTTGGAAAATATTCACGATCGCCCAGATATCGGCGATCAGAATCAACAGTCCGATAATACCGCCCACTTCGATCCCCATAGTCAGATTCCCCTAAATATTGATATCCAGATCCAGTGTAAATTTTGCCGATCTGTTCACATATGTGTTCATAAGCCGGTAATGCAAGACGGTGCGGATTTTGTCCGCCGTCGCCTCGTCAGTTCACGATGCCGTCCGCGCGCAACCGGTCGATGATCGCCTCGTCATAGCCGAGTTCGCGCAGGACCTCGGCGGTATGTTCGCCCACATTCGGCGTCGGGCGGCGGATTTCCACATCCTTGCCATCGAACCGGATCGGGGAGGCAACGCCTTTCATCTTGCCGCCATGGCCATCGGGAATATCGACGAAGGCGCCGGCCGCCCAGGCTTGCGGGTCCTCGACCACCTGCGAGGTATGCTGCACCGGCGCCCAGACAAGATCCGCGTCATCCAGCGCCTTGCCCCATTCGGCCAATGTGCGTTTGGCGAATGCCGCATCGAACATGGCGACAAGCTCGCGCGCATTTTCCTTGCGGTCGATCGGGGTCTTGAAGCGCGGGTCCTTGGGCAATTCGGGATAGCCCACCACATCGCAGATCGTCTGCAGGTCGGTCTTGTTGCCGCGCGGGATCAGCATCAGCCAATGCCCGTCCGAAGTTTCGTAGAAATTGCGCGTCACCTCGGTCGCTTCCGCCCGTGGCGTCGTGGATGACAGCCGCCCGAAGTGAAGCTGGGTGCTCATATCCGAACCGAGCGCGAAAATGCCCGTGCGCAGAAGCGAGGCTTCGACAAGCTTGCCCTTGCCGGTCGTGTTGCGGTCATAAAGTGCGGCCATGATGCCCGCCACCGTGGCAATGCCGGTGACATGGTCGCCCATCGCCGCGCGCAGCGGCACAGGTTCGGAGCCCTTGGGCATCATCATCCGGCACAGCCCCGAGCGCGCCCAGAAGGCCACAATGTCAAAGCCGGGTCGGTTCGCTTCTTCCCCTTGCAGGCCATAGCCGGTGACACTGGCATAGACCAGCCGTTCATTCTCGCGCTTCAGC
>CALAQW010000041.1 GCA_937888955.1 uncultured Alphaproteobacteria bacterium
CCAAATCGTCCTTTCGCTTCGGCCGCTGCTTCGCTGCCTCCCCATTCCCTGACGCTGAGGCGGATATCGGGATCTGACACGCCTGCTGTTGGGTCCAGTGCGACCGATCGGCCTTGCAACAGGGCCTGCGCCCTGGCCGCGCGCAATTCGGCATGAAGTGCATTGGTGGCGCTGTTGAGCCGGCCGTCAGCGGTGAGCGTGCCAAAAGCAGGAAGCGCGAGCGCATAGACAATTGCGATCAGGCTCATCACGATCAGCAATTCAATCAGGGTAAATCCGTCTTGCGCCAAACCCTGGCGGCGGGTGGCCGTATCAGGGCACCACGATATCCGCATCGTCCCCTTCCCCGCCTTCGCGCGCATCCGCACCAAGCGAGACAAGCTGGAACGGTCCGCCATCGGGGGACGGTGCGCGATAGATATATGGGTTGTCCCATGGGTCGAGCGGAACCGTGCGCTTGCCAAGATAGGGCCCGCGCCAGCGTTTGGCCGCCGATTGCGGCGCGGTGACAAGCGCCGACAGCCCTTCATCGGCCCCCGGATAGCGCCCCATATCGAGCCGGTACAGCTCCAGCGCGGTGATGAAGGTCTCAAGCTGGATCCGCGCGGTATCCGCACGCGCCCCACCCAGATAGCCCACAGCCCGTGGCCCGACGATACCGATCAACAGCCCCAGCACGACAAGCACGACAAGCAATTCAACGAGCGTAAACCCGTCCGCATGGCGCAGTGCCCGCAGGACGGGCCTTTGGTCACCATGCGATCTTTTCGGTTGTCCTGTTGCCGCCTTCACCTTTCATCCGCCTCCGGATTTCGGCCATCAGGCCGCCGCGCGCTTCCTTTCTTCCTTCAGCCCTTCGGCAATCAGGAAGGCAAGTTCAAGCGCCTGACTGGCATTCAGCCTGGGATCGCAATGGGTATGATAGCGATCCGACAGATCTGCCTCGGTAATCGCCTGCGCACCGCCGATACATTCGGTGACATTCTGGCCGGTCATTTCGAAATGCACGCCCCCCGCATAGGTGCCTTCCGCCTGATGCACGGCAAAGAACTGCCGCACCTCGGCCAGAATACGGTCAAATGGCCGCGTCTTATAGCCGCCTTCCGCCTTGACCGTGTTGCCATGCATTGGATCACAGGACCAGACCACCGTACGCCCCTCGCGTTCGACAGCGCGGATCAGTTGCGGCAGATGTTTGTCGACATTATCCGCGCCAAACCGGCAAATCAGCGTCAGCCGGCCTGCCTCGTTCTGTGGATTGAGGATATCGATCAGACGCAACAGCTCATCGGGCGCAAGGCTCGGTCCGCATTTCACGCCAATCGGGTTCTTGACGCCCCGGCAATATTCCAGATGTGCGTTGTCCGGCTGGCGTGTCCGGTCACCGATCCACAACATATGCGCGGAGGTGTCATACCATTCGCCCGAGGTTGAATCGATCCGGGTCAACGCCTCTTCATAGGCAAGCAGCAATGCCTCGTGACTGGTATAGAAATTCACCGTCCGCAACCGGCCAACACTTGCTGGTCCCACGCCGCATGCTTCCATGAAGTCAAGCGCTTCGGAAATCTGTTCCGCGATATGCTGATACCGCTCGCCTTGCGGGCTGTCGGACACAAACCCCAGATTCCAGCTATGCACATGATGCAGATCCGCATAGCCGCCGCTGGCAAATGCACGCAACAGGTTCAGCGTCGATGCCGCCTGGCCGTAGGCCTGCACCATACGGGCGGGATCGGGGATCCGGGCGGCCGGCTGAAATTCCATACCGTTGATGATATCGCCACGATAGCTTGGCAGTTCGACCCCCTCGATCGTTTCGGTATCCGCCGAACGCGGCTTGGCGAATTGCCCCGCCATGCGGCCGACCTTAACAACCGGGCATTTCGCGCCATAGGTCAACACCACCGCCATTTGCAGCAGGACCCGGAAGGTGTCGCGGATATTGTCGGGCTTGAATTCGGCAAAGCTTTCCGCGCAATCACCGCCTTGCAGCAAAAATGCCTCACCGCGCGCGACCGCTGCCAGTTCCTGCTTCAGATTCCGTGCTTCCCCCGCAAACACCAGCGGCGGGAATGTGCGCAGCTGCGCTTCCGCCTGTTCCAATCCGTTCTGGTCGGGATAGGTCGGCACCTGCACGATTGGCTTGTTGCGCCAACTTTGGGGGGTCCATTTTTCCGTCATGATTACACCTGACCACAGGGGCAATTCGCCCCATTTTCTCTATTTCGCGAAGCCGGGTTATAGGATGCGATGGGACTTTTTGCTAGCCCTGGCTGAATTTTGCGCCACGCCAACGGCACCAGGCAACACTGGTATACCCCACCAAGCCACTATATGCTGTGCCGGCCAGCCGCCAAACGGCAATTGCTGTACATAATATAGTCAGGGCCTGGAGATTATGCACTTCACAATCGGCGCAAAAATTCTTGGTGTCGCAGTGATGCTGGTGGCGCTGATGATCGGTTTGTCGATCTATTCCGTGATCACGGTGGACAGGATTGAAGACAGGCTGGCAGTCGCAGCAGACAGTTTGATCCCGCTGGTCGGAAAAGTCGCCGCAATCGATGCTGCCGCACTTGAACAGGAAATCATCTTCACACGCCTGCTGCGTAGCCAGGGGACAAGCCAGGCTTCGGATTTGGCAAGAGCAACACCTGATTACCTCGCGCAGTGGCAAGCCTATGGCACCAAAGTACGGTCCGAAATCGCGGCAGTCCGGGTGCAGATCGCGGAATTTTTGCGCGATGACGATCATTATGAGGAAGCGCTGCCCCTGCATATTTTCGATCGCCGCTTTGCGGATCTGGAACGCGAATATGACGATATGGCCGTGCTGGCCGAACGGATCCTGACGCTGGAAGCCGAAAACCGTTCCGATATTGCCGAGGAGCTGATCGTCGTTCTGGAAGCCGAGGAGGCGCAGTTCGACCGCAAACTATCGGAAATCAGGGAAGAGGCGGTGGCGCTCGCACGCAATGCCACCGCGCGCACGGCAATCCAGGAACATCAGGCGCGGCTGTCGACCCTGGGATTGACCGCTGCCGGGGCGGCACTTGGGCTTCTGATCGCACTGGCCATTACCCGCGGCATTGTCCGGCCGGTTCGACAGCTTCTGGTCGGTTTCGAAAATGTCGAGGCCGGCGACCTCACCATCGAGCTATCGGTAAAGAACAGAGACGAAATTGGCCGCCTGACAGCGGGATTCAATCACATGGTCGGCGAAATTCGCGCCAAGGAGGAAATCAAGGACACATTTGGCCGCTATATCGACCCGCGCATCGTGGACAAGATCATCGACCAATCCGATCAGTCGGTGATGGAAGGTGAACGCCGGGATATGACAATCTATTTTTCGGATTTGTCGGGGTTTACCCGGATCGGCGAAATGCTGACGGCATCTGCACTTGTACGCCTGCTCAATGCCTATTTCACCAAGATGTCGGGCGGTATCCGCGAGGAAGGCGGCATCATCGACAAATTTATCGGCGATGCCATCATGGCCTATTGGGGGCCGCCATTTGTTGCGCAGAAAGACATGGCCGCTGCTGCATGCCGTGCGGCATTGCGCAATCTGGCAGAGCTTGAGGCATTTTCCACCGACGTCCCCGAAATCACCGGTTTGCGGGCACAACCGCCGCAGCTTCGCTGCCGGATCGGACTGGCGACCGGCCCGGTTGTCGTCGGCAATATCGGTTCGGATACCAACAAGAATTATACCGTGATGGGCGATACGGTGAATCTGGGGGCGCGCCTTGAAGCCGCAAACAAGGATTACGGGACACAGATTCTTGTCTGCGCGCAAACATTCCATGCGGCGCAGACTGACCTTCACTTCCGCGAGATCGATCTGCTGGCCGTCAAAGGCAAATCGGAAGCAACAGCAATCTACGAACCGCTCGGTCCGATCGCCGCAACCGCGCCTGATAAACTTGAACTGGCCAGCCGCTTCGGCCAGGCGCTCGCCGCCTATCGCGCACAATCCTGGGATGAGGCGGAAACCCTGTTCTCAAAATGCCTGAAAATCATGCCCGATGACGGGCCAAGCAAAACCTTCCTTACCCGGATCGAGCAATTGCGGCACGACCCGCTCCCAAATCACTGGGACGGGGTCTGGCATATGCAGCACAAATAACCCGGCTGAATGTTACCCCGTCGCAACCGCCACGCAAGCCGCTGAAAAGATCGCCCCGAGACATGCGGGGGCATCTAGTCAAACAACGCGTCGATTGCGTCCTGATCAATGGTTTCCTCAACCAGATCGTCACTTTCATCCTGACCGGCAACGCTGCATTCGCCATTGATCACGGCCCCTGCCTTTTCCGCCGCCAGCCGCAACTCCCGGCACGGTCCCTGCACGGTCACCTCAAGTGCGGCCATATCATCGGCATCCACCGCCTGCTTGATTTCCGTGATTGCGGTTTCAGCCAGCAGGTCCATCTGGCTGATCATCGAATCGAATGTCGATTTATATGGTTCAGGCGCAAGATCAAATGCCTCGATCGCCAGCTCCTTGTCAGAGAAGGCGCTGTCGGCGAAATGCGCCGGATAGCTTTTGGGCGCCCAGTCAACCATATCCTCGATACAGTCGGGCATATCCATAATCATCTCCATCAGCATAATGATCTCATTGAAGTGATTGAGATAATCGGTTGCCAGAAAGCTCACAGGATTGATGTTGGTGCCGTCGAGCCGCGCCTGCAAGGCAAGTTGTTCCTCGGTAAGTATCGTCATTTCCCACAAATGCCGCTACTGATCCGGCCAGGCGCTGCTTAGCTTATGTAAAGACAACCCCTGGTGATGCCGATATCAGCGCCTCAAAGCGCCCCATCATCCGTTCCCGCCATGCATATAATAGGTCATCATTGCTTAATAACTTGTAATCACTGACAGACGCGGCCCAGATAAAGCCGCCGAACACACAGAAATCCGCGTAAGCCGGTGCGTCGCCCGACAGGAAAGGCTGATCGCGCAGGCAGACACGCATCGGCAGCAATATCTGCCGGAATGCAGCGATTTTTCCCTCCGGGTCCTCACGCATCTGTTCGAGCGTCATCCCGAACCGTTTTTCGCGATCCTGCCGAAAATAGGCGCGGTCCCGCTCAGGCACATGATCAAAGACGCAGGGCATCATCAGCACGGCCAGATTGCCCAGCATGGTGATATCGGTCCAACGCGCAACGAAACGCGCAAGCCCGCGCCCGACCGGACCGCCAAAAATTGATGGCGTATCGGGATACTGATCCTCCAGATAGCAGGCAATATCCCAACTGTCGCTGACAACCCTATCACCGTCGCGCAGCACCGGCACAAGCCCCTGGCCCGAAAATGCGATCTTGTCCTTGTCGCCAAAGCCGATACCGATGGTGTCGGCCGCGATGCCTTTTTGCGCCAGGGCAAGTTTCACCCGCCAGACAAACGGGCTTATCCGGCGGCCGTCATTCAATTCCAGTTCATATAGCTGCATGCGTCTTCTCCTCCGCAATTTGCCGGGCACCGGCCACGGTACGGACTTGGCTTGTTTTGCGCATGACTATGCCGCAATCGCCACGACTTTCCAAACAGCAAGCCTGCTGGACATCAGCGTTTCAGCGAATACTGACTGGTGGCAATCGGGGAAATATTATCCCACTGCAGAATTACGGGCGGGTTCAGCCGGACGCGCCTGTTCGTGCGCCGCCCTGACTTCTGACAAGGCCGCGTAGCTGTCGGGAACGACGAGGTCAATCGCTTCATTCAGCATGCGGATGTCAAGCGGCAGCAGCGCTGACAAATCCCCGTCGATCTGCACCGGATCGAGCGGCGGCCCGGCTATCTGAATGCGTTTGCCCTCAACAATTGTAAAACCGGACATGCGCGGCAAGCGGCCGAGCAAAAGCCCCAATCCATATTTGAACGCCGCGAGCCGCCCCGACCTCTCGAACAGGCAGATATGCAACCTGGCCGCCTGCAACCGGGCTGTCGGCGCAATGACATAAGGCCCTGCATAGTGACACGCATTGGTGACAATGACCGATGCCACCTCGAAAACCCGGTCATCGACCGTCACCCGATAGCGCGGAAAGCGATAGCTGAAGAATGTGCGGAAACTCGACAACACATAGGCAAGTTTGCCCAGCCGCGCCTTCTGTGTCGGGCTTACCCCCGCCACCACATGCGCATCGAAACCCGCACCGGCCATCAGGATGAAGTAGCGGCTGTCAGCCATGCCAAGCGCAACCGGCACTGCCTTCCCGCGGACAATGGTGCGGGCAATAATATCGGCATTGACCGGCAGCCCCATCTCGCAGGCCAGAACATTTGCGGTGCCGGTCGGAATGATCGCAAGCGGACAATCGGCATTACCATCCGCAAGCCCGTTCACCGCCTCGTTGATCGTGCCATCGCCACCGGCGATCACCACCCTGTCATAGGAACGCACATGCAACCGGCGCAGCCACATCTCCGCATCGCCGGCCGCCGCGGTTTCGATCACCCGCAAATGGCATCCCCAGGCCTCAAGATGGTCGATGACCTTCTCGAACAGGCGCCGCGAACGCCCCCGCCCCGAGACAGGATTATAGATAACAAGCAGCCGCATAAACTGACTTTTGAATTTGATTCGCAGAATGTCCCACGATCGATTTTTCGCATGACATTTAAGTGACCATTATATGAATCAAATATTATCTGTGTATAATTCGATATATATTCCGCCCGCTTACACTGTCATAAATAATACATCAAAAGTTCCGCCGCTTTTCACAGTTTGATTATTTAATCCAGATCGTAATCACATTAATTGAATATTGTGAGATGCGTTTTGGGAACGACAATTGAGACCCGTAAATACCGCACCCTTTTCATTTCAGACATTCATCTGGGGACGCGCGGCTGCAAAGCCGAACAGCTGCTTGAATTCCTCAAATATTGCGAAGCCGACAAGATCTATCTGATCGGAGATATTTTTGATGGCTGGCGGCTCAAGCGCAACTGGTACTGGCCGCAGGCGCATAATGACGTTGTGCAAAAGCTGCTGCGCAAGGCGCGCAAGGGAACGCAGATCGTCTATATCCCCGGCAATCACGATTCCTCCCTGCGAAATTATTGCGGCACCCATTTCGGCGGTATCGAGGTCAGGCTCGACGATATTCATGAAACCGCCGACGGTCGCCGGATGTATGTGACCCATGGCGATGATTTCGACGTGGTTGTGAAATATGCCAAATGGCTCGCGGTTCTGGGCGACTGGGCCTACACCGCCCTGCTCAATTTCAACACCCATTTCAACCATGCCCGCAAATGGCTGGGCCTCGAATACTGGTCCTTGTCCGCATATCTCAAGGTCAAGGTCAAAAACGCGGTGCAGTTCATCGAAAGCTTTGAAGTCGCAATTTCCGAAGAAGCCGAAAAAAGACAGGTGGACGGTGTGATCTGCGGTCATATCCACCATGCGGAAATGCGGCAATGGGGCGAAGTGCTGTACATCAATGACGGTGACTGGGTCGAGAGTTGCTCAGCCGCGGTCGAGCATCCCGATGGCCGCTTTGAAATCATCCGCTGGGAACAGCTCAAGCTGGAATTACTGGCCAATCGGCAATTGCCCAAACCCGCCGACCTGCCAAAAGTGCCAAAGGCCGCCTGATGCGCATTCTTATCGTGACAGACGCCTGGCACCCCCAGGTAAACGGGGTTGTGCGCACAATGAGCCGGGTGATCAAGGAATGCGAAGCGCTGGGCCACGACATCCGCATGCTGTACCCGGCCATGTTCAGGACCCTGCCCTGCCCCACCTATCCCGAGATCCGGCTTTCACTGTTTGTCCGGGGGCGCATTAAACGCGAAATCGAGACATTCGATCCCGAGGTTATCCACATCGTGACTGAAGGGCCGCTTGGCCTCGCGGCACGGCGGATTTGCCTGCAACGCGGATTGCCCTTCACGACCAGCTATCACACCAAGTTTCCCGAATATCTGTCGGCCCGGATCCCGGTGCCTGTCAGTGCCGGTTACAAATTCATGCGCTGGTTTCACGGCCCCTCAAAAGGCGTGATGGTCGCAACACCGACACTCGCGCGCGAACTCGCAGATCATGGCTTTGACAATTTGCGTGCCTGGTCGCGCGGGGTGGATACGGAGTTTTTCCGTCCCCATCCCGATCCCGCACTGGCATTGCCAGGCCCGGTCTTCCTCTATGTCGGGCGGGTTGCCATCGAGAAAAATCTGCGCGCCTTCCTGACGCTTGAGCTGCCGGGCACGAAACTCGTCGTTGGCGATGGACCGGCACGACAAAAACTTGAGAAGGAATTTCCCGAAACTGTGTTTGTGGGTGCAAAACAGGGGGAGGAGCTTGTCCGCCACTATGCGGCAGGCGATGTGTTCGTATTCCCCAGCATTACCGATACCTTCGGTCTTGTGATGCTGGAAGCGATGGCCTGTGGCCTTCCGGTCGCCGCCTATCCGGTCGCCGGGCCGCTTGATGTGGTGGGCAATTCAGGCGCAGGCGTCTTGAGCGAGGATCTGGGGGAAGCGGCATGCCGCGCCATCGGCATTTCACCGCAATATTGCCGCGACTATGCATTGCAATTTTCCTGGCGTGCCTGTGCCGGGCAGTTTCTCGACAATCTCTGGCCGATCGGCAGCAATGCGCGCGACAGTGTGGACGAGCAGGCAAGCTTTGCTTCCGCCACACCGGAATTTCCAACCGCGCTACAGCCCCATCTGGGGGATTAGGCGCGCCGCCATGCGCTTGGCTCTTTGCGCCGCATCGGGATCTCCGGTGACCTGGGCAACCGCGGTCGCACCTTCTTGTATCAGGCAAATCTGCTGCGCGACTTCTGCCGGATCAGCCAAATCCGCCGCCCGCGCCAGTTCTTCCAGATAGGCCAGCATCAGGCGCTTATGTACCATCGCCTCCTGGAACACCGGATTTGCACGGTCGCCATATTCCGCCGCCGCGCTGACAAACGGGCAACCATAGAAACTGCCTTCTGAAAACCACTTTTCCAGAAAATCAAACGTTGCCAGTATCCGTTGCTTGGGATCCGGGGTCGCCTGCGCCACGAACTGCTGCATTTCTGTGCGGAATCTTTCATCCATTCGCCGCAGGGCAGCGACGATCAAATCCTCTTTCGATTTGAAATGCCGGTACAGGGTGGTTTTTGCGATTCCCGCTTCGGCAATAACCCGGTCGATCCCCGCTGCGTGATAGCCATAGCGGTTGAACAATTCCGCAGCCACATCGATCAAATGCGCCCGCTTTTCAGCCCTTTTCATCCGAACCTCAATAAAACAGCTCTGTACTTTTTCAGCCGTGGCTTTCCCTGCGCTTACGCACGATCAGCACTAACCATTCACGGTTTCTTGAATTCAGACAACCCCATCAACCGGCCGACGTCAATTGACAACGATACTAATCTGTATCTTTACTAAGTATACAGATCTGTATCATTTCTAAATCCTGGCACCCGAAACAAACGATTAAGAGGAGAGTTTCAATGCATATAAGACCGACGCCGCGACCGCGTGGCTTCACGACAGGGACTGCCATTGTCGCGGCCGTTTCACTACTCACATTGAGCCTTGTGGCACCCCCCTCCAAGGCGCAGATGATGATGGAAAAGGATGCTGCGGCGATGGCCGAAGATATGGCTGAGTTGCCGGGCATGGCCCAGATGCCAGGCATGGCCCAGATGCCAGGCATGGCAATGGAAAATGGCGAAGTTGCATTGCCCGAAGGCTTTCGCGAATGGGTGTTTATCGGCGCGCCATTGACACCGAACGGGCTGAATGGCGGCGCGGCCGCATTTCCCGAATTTCACCATGTCTATATCGAGCCGAACGCCTATGCCGCCTATAAGAAAACAGGCGCATTTCCTGAAGGCACGGTTATCGTCAAAGAGCTCGTTACCCTGAAATCGCCGGAGTATGACGATGGATCACGTGATGAGGCATCCGGGCGCGGCTTCTTCGCGGATGATTTTGCCGGTATCGATATGATGGTGAAAGATACGCAACGCTATGCGGCTACCGATGGCTGGGGCTTTTTCAACTATGGTCACCATAAGCCGCCCTATCAAAAAACGGCTGCAGCACTTCCGGCCGAGAACTGCTCGGGCTGTCATACCGCCAACGCAGACAAGGATATGGTGTTCACAGGCTTTTACCCAATACTTCGCCAGTAAAAGCCGCTGCGCTCGTGTGCATTCCCACAAAGAAAAGGCCGTCTGTCAGAAAACAGACGGCCTCACTTCATATTGCTTTAGTGGCGCCCCTGAAGAACGCCGCACATCTTACTCAGCGGCAGCAAGCGTCGCCGGGTCCTTGCCTTCATTGATGGCTTTCAGGAATTTGATACCTTCCTCGGCGATGTCGTCCCCGACCATTTTATCGCCTTCGGCATGCAGCTCCTTCAGATCGACAAAAGCGGCATAATTCGATGCCGTGCGGTCGGTGATGATACCGGCCTTCAGCAGCGTCTTGACCAGCGCGCGGAACACGCTCGTGGTTTTCGCCATGCTGTCGCGGCGGCGCTTGTCGGTCATCGCTTCCATCACCGCACCCTGCACCCACTGCCATTCCAGGCCCAGCTCGGCATAAAGGTCCTTCTTCTGCTCAAAGCCCATATTGTTCTTGAGCAGCGCGCTGAAGATTTCCCACGCCCAATCCTCGATCGCAACGCGTTCCTCCTCGGGCAGATGCGGGACAGTCTTGTCAGCCCAGATCTTGCCGAATTTATGGTGGAACGCCTCATCGGTCATGGTGAATTGCAGCAGACGGGTCAATAGCGGGTCATTGCTGAACTGATAGAAGTTCGCAAACAGCCCCATGGCCAGCCCTTCAAGCACCATTTGCAGACCGACAATCTTCTTCCAGACAAGCGGGGTCAGGACCATATCGGTGATCAGCCCCTGCAGGAACGGATCCATCGGTGTCGGCTTGCCGAAGCGGGTCTGAATATAGCGGGTGAAGCCCGCGACATGCCGCGCTTCCTCGCGCGCCTGATTGGCGGCATATTCCTGCGCGCCCGGATCGAGCAGAATGTGGCACAGATTGGCGGACAGATTAAGCGCCGCCTGCTCCCCATGCAGGATGCTCGACAGGGTGAAATGCACCGTGCCATTGACGAGCCGCACCTTCTGCTTCTCGTTCAGCCGGTCGGCAACTGCCGTACGCAGTTCGAGATTGAGCGTCTCGGGCATGATCATTTCATTTTCAACATCGAACGGCACGCTGAAATCGACATAGCGCGAATCGGTCGGGTCCCAGAAATGGTCATGGGTCGCGGATATGATCTTGTCGAACGCGCTGGAGCGCTTGCCGTAACGGTCGACCTCCAGCATCGCGGGAAAATCATCGGGCGCACAGCAATCATAAGCCGGATCTATCGTAATATGTTCCATGTCTCTCTCCAGTAAATGCCCCCGGTTGGTCCGAGTTTGGCGCTGCTTTGTGACTTATGTATTAATTAGACTGTTTTAATCGGATTTTCAATGATCGGCAATGGAAAATGCGCATCACCTGCACAGTGAACGCCACATCCGTCGGCGGGGCGAAACGCCATCATTTTCGCCCGATACAGGGTGCGAGCACCCCGCGCAAAACACTCCCATACGCCACAAAAAAGGCCGTCCCAAGGGACGGCCTTTTCGATGGCCATGCAACCGGTACATGGCAAATTCAATGCAGCTTCACTGGAAGTTCGGCATCACCTTTTCCGCGAACAAACCGAGCGAATCCTTCAACTGGTCAGGGGCATGGATCCCCTGCGGGATCAGCAGGAAGGCTTCCTTGATCGGCACGGCCTTCGACACTTCCTCGATCCGCTTGTTCAGGGTATCGGGCGAACCGACCAGCAGTTCCGGAATCCCCTGCCCGTAAGGTGTGGACCAGGTTTTCCAGAACCATTCCATATCCTCATAAAGCTTCCAGGCTTTTTCGTCGGTTTCGGCGCAAATGCCAAGACCGCCCCAGCATGCCTGGTCGCCCGGCTCAAAATCGTGACCATGCTTCTTGGCTTCCTCGCCCCATTCCTTCCACAGCAGTTTCAGGAAATCGAGATCGCCGGCAAGCACGATCGGCCGACCCTTGTGCTGCGCCCAGAATTTCGCTGTGCGCAGGCTGGCCGAAAAGCCGCCATAAAGCGGGATTTCCTTTTGCCGCGGTTTCGGCGCGATCCCGATTTCACGCACCCGCATATCCGCATCCACACCCTGACCATATTTCGTATAGACGGGATGCTCATGCGGATTGACGAAATCCTTGGGCGGGAAATTCCAGAACTTGCCTTCATAGCTGAAGGTTTCTTCGCGCAGCGCGGTCAGCACAATGTCCACAAACTCGGCAAAGAATTCGCGGTTCAGATTATCCGCCGGGCTGTCCGCATTCCAGGGACCAACCGCTGAAAGCTGCGGCTGGATCTTGTAATTCTCAACCCAGCGGGCCTGATAGCCGCGCAGGATACCGAAACCGAACCGGCCGTCGAGCATATGGTCAAGGGTCGCGATCTTTTCCGCGGTCATCAGCGGATTGTTCGTGGTGGCGACAAAACCGCAGGTCAGCACCCGCATCCGCTCCATATGCTTGCCAAGCCACATTGCCATCAGGCACGGGTCATTGGTTGCCTCGAACCCTTCGATCTGCAGATGATGCTCGGGATGACCGAAGGCGTAATAACCTGCCTTGTCGGTGAAGCGGACCAGATCGCCTAGCTCCTCGATCATGCGCTGATAAAGTTCGGGCCGACGCCCCGCCATGCCGGCCTCAAGCTCCGCGCGGCGCCCCATGGTGCCATAGACAAACAGACTGAAATCCATTCTTCCCTCCTTATCCGGGGCGATATCAAGAATGGCTGAACCACTCCGCTGCCCGCAAATATCCGCGCAGGCAATTACACCCTACTTATTATCTCGATGTTTGCTTAGGCGATGCCTGACCTATAAGCAACGCTACAGGCGCATTTTCGAACAAACATTCGACAACTGCAAACCAAATTCGGCGAAATGGCCGATTTCACTGTATTTGGCCCAGTATGCGGGTTTGGGCCAGCATGCTGGAAACTATTTCCCCTGCCATTTCGGAGCCCGTTTTTCGGCAAATGCCTTGGGCCCTTCCTGCGCATCCGCGCTCAGATAGACGTGATCGAAAATCCGCCGTCCCGCCTCCAGCGCCGCGCTGCGCCCCATCTCGGTCGCGGTATAGACCATCTCCTTGGCGGCAGCGACGGTCAGCGGCGCGTTGCCGGCAATCGTTTCCGCGATCTCCATTGCCTTGTCCATCAACTCACCGGGCGCTGTGACATGATTGACAAAACCGATCTCATAGGCACGCTCCGCCGTGATCGGATTGCCGGTCATCAGGATCTCAAGCAGGATTTTCTGCGGGATCATATGCACAAGCGGAGTTGCCCAGGGCATGCCGCGCCCGACCTTGGCTTCGGTAATGCCAAAGCGCGCGGTTTCGCTCGCAAGACACAGATCGCACATCTGCGCAAACAGCCAGCCGCCGGCGAATGCCGCACCGTTCACGGCCGCGATAACCGGTTTGCTCAAGCGCACATTGTCGCCAAGGGTCGGAATGAAGTCACGCGGCAGGATCTGCAGGCCGGTTTCGGACATTTCCTTGAGATCCGCGCCCGCGCAGAATGCCTTGTCGCCCGCACCGGTCAGGATCGCGACCTTTGCCGCGGGGTCCTTGTCAAAGCGTTCCCATGCCGCAAACAGCCCCGCACGCACCGCCGCATTGATCGAATTGCGCTGTTCGGGGCGGTTGATGGTGATCACCGCCACCTGCCCGCGCATCTCGTATAAAATTTCGTCCGCCATCGCCCTTCCTCCGACACTCCAGTTTTTTATTCAGCGTTTTCTATTCAGCCCGTTTCCATCGACCCGCCATGCCCGATAACTTCATTTCCCCTGATAAATTCATTTCCCCTGATAAATTCATTTCCATTGATTTGAATCAACACAAAGTTTGCATCATATGCGGAAGATGCGGCCCAATATGCGTCCTCGCCTGCAAAAGGCAGCTTAACCATGCCGACGCATAATGAAGATCGGTGAACAGCAACCAGCGGCGGCTTATCGACCAACGCTGAAACGAGAGGAAGGCCAGGGACATGTCGGACCATTATCAAATCTTCGGTGCGGAGCTTTCACCTTATTCGGTCAAGGTTCGCGCCTATTTCAGATATAAGGGCATTCCGCATGACTGGCTGCCGCGCACTGACGAGAATATGGCGGAGTTTCAGAAATTTGCGAAATTGCCGCTCGTCCCGCTTGTGGTTTCCAATCATGGCGATGCCTGGCAGGATTCCACCCCGATCATCGAAGAATTCGAAACGATGTTCCCCGAGCCATCGATCGTCCCCGCCGATCCCGCACTCGCCTTTCTATCGGCGCTCATCGAGGAATATGCGGATGAATGGGCCAATAAATATATGTTCCATTATCGCTGGTGGTACGATGCCGACCAAGTCTCCGCCGCGCAACGGCTGGCCCGCGACGCCCGCCCCCACGCCGCCGATGTCGAGATCGAGGCGATGGCGCAAATGCTGCGTGAGCGGATGGTACAGCGGCTTGGCTTTGTCGGCTCGCATTCAACCACCAAAGAGCAGATCGAAAGCTCTTTCATCCGGACACTGAAATTGCTCGAAAAACATCTGACCCACCGCCCCTTCCTGTTCGGCGGACGCCCGGCACTTGCGGATTTCGGGCTTGCGGCGCAGCTTTATCAATGCTGGACCGACCCCACCCCACGCAAGCTGTTCGATCAAAAGGCCCCCAATGTGGCAGCCTGGGCCGAACAAATGCAGGACCCGTCCGCGGACGGTGAATTCGAAAGCTGGGAAAGCCTGGAAACAACCTTAATGCCATTTCTGCAATCGGAAATCGGCGGCCTGTTCCTGCCCTGGTCCGATGCGAATGCCATCGCGCTTGAACAGGGCAAGGAGAAAATGTCGGTCACGCTTGAGGGCAAGCCCTTTACCCAGACAGCGCAGAAATATCATGCCCGCTCGCTCGGCATATTACGCGAACGTTATGCCGGCCTATCGGGCAACCAATTACTGGACACTGTGCTGGCCAAAGCGGGTTGCCAGCAATTTCTGGTCTAGCAACTGCTGCAAGCGAGCCGCGACAATACGGACAGCTTTTGATTTTTCGCAACATCTGCGGAAAATCTGCTGCTGCCAGTCTCTAATTCCTGCTATTCTCGTTGCAACTATATGCCCGATAACGATACCGTCACGGGGAACGAACGAAGAGGGCAAGATAGTGCAGAAGATTTTCCACACTGATAGTCACACACATCGTCACATCCGGCCACATCGCCACATCCGGCCCGGCAGGCAGCATGCACTGCGGATGTTTGTTGGCATTTTAATCGCATCCGGTGTCGCCCTCGCACCCGCTAACGCTGAAATCCCGATCGGCAAGGCGGTTAATATCGTCGATGAGGTAAGCGCCAAATCCGGTGCGGAAAAACGTGCGATGTCGATGAACGCGCAAATCAACGCGCAAGAAGTGATCGAAACCGGGCAAGGCAGTTTTGCGGGTATCGTCTTCAATGACACGAGCACCCTGTCGATTGGCGAGAACGCGTCAGTCCTGATGGACGAGTTTGTCTATGACGCGAATGCATCGACCGGTTCGATGGTTGTGACAATGGCGGTCGGGGCCGCCCGGTTCGTGTCCGGCCAGATGCCCAGTTCCGCCATCAAATTGCGTGCGCCGACGGCAACGATCGGGATTCGTGGAACGGTCATCGAGATTTCGATTGCGGCCAACGGTGCTACAACAGTCAATGTGGTGGAAGGCGTCGCCGTTGTCACGAATGCCGCAGGCGTTTCTGTGACCGTGCCGGCGGGTATGTCGACGACATTATCGCCGGCTGTTCCAGGCTCACCGCCACCTGCGCCGACCACGCCCGCCCCCCCGCCGGCGGGTTTTCAGGGCGTGATGCAGACCGTCCCCAATATCGCACAGCCGACAGCGATCACCACCTCGACCGGATCGATCGGTACGATCACCAGCGCGCAGGGCGTCGTCACAGCAACTAACGTCAGCTCAGCAATTGCCGCAGCAGGTAGTGGTGGCGCGGGCGTGGGGGCGGGAACTGCTGCCGGCGCCGCGGGATCGGGAATTGCTGGAACCGGAATTGGCCTGGGTACAATCGGCCTTGGTGCGGCAGCAGTCGGAGCTGCCGCCGCAGGCATCAGCGCGGCGTCAGGCGATGATGGCAATAACGACAATGTCGCAACGAGCACGACCACGGCCACCTCGACCACGGCGACCTCAACAGGCCAGTAGCATAATCCGGACACTGAACATGTGTGGGCGAGAAATGGCTGTTTGATTTGCATACTTGCGTCACGGTTTCGTCCGGTCCACTATAGATAAAGCCGAGGGGTGCCCCGTGGGCTGAGAGTTTCCCGTTTCTGCTTGATCCGATTTCGGGCTGGCATACGGGAAACAACCCTTAGAACCTGATCCGGGTAACGCCGGCGGAGGGAACGGAAGACCAGTCGCAGAACCGGGCACGGTCTGCAAGGTGTTTTGACTAATCCGGCAAGCATGATTTGTGCTGCCACCTCACGCACCGTCCCGGATCTCCGCGCAGCAGTTTGGGGAGATCCAAGATGAATATTCACGCGAAAGATACACAGATTTCCGTCACGACCGGGCCGTTGCCCGCCTCGACGAAGGTTTATATCCCCGGCAAGCTTGCCGGCGTGCAAGTGCCGATGCGCGACATTGCGCTGCATGAATCGGCCAATGAGCCACCGCTGCGGGTCTATGACACCTCGGGCCCTTACACCGATCCGGCTATCGATATCGATATTCATGCCGGTCTGCCGCGCCTGCGCGATGCATGGATCAGGGCGCGCGGCGATGTCGAGGAATATGAGGGCCGTGAAATCAAACCCGAAGATAACGGCAATGCGGCAGGCAGCCATCTGGCGCGCGAATTCCCGGTCAGCCATCGCCCGTTGCGCGCATGCGCGGGCAAGGCGGTCACCCAGCTTGAATATGCCCGCGCCGGCATCGTCACGCCGGAGATGGAATTCATCGCGATCCGCGAAAATATGGGCCGCGCCGCAATGGCGGAAGCCGCCGAACGCGATGGCGAAGCCTTTGGCGCGGAAATCCCAGATTTCATCACGCCTGAATTCGTGCGCGAGGAAGTGGCCCGCGGCCGCGCCATCATCCCGGCAAATATCAATCATCCCGAACTGGAACCGATGATCATCGGCCGGAATTTCCTGGTCAAGATCAATGCCAATATCGGCAACAGCGCTGTCGCCTCCTCAATCGCGGAGGAAGTCGACAAGATGGTCTGGTCGATCCGTTGGGGTTCGGATACGGTGATGGATCTGTCCACCGGCCGCAATATCCACAATACCCGCGAATGGATCATTCGCAATTCCCCGGTTCCCATTGGCACGGTGCCGATCTATCAGGCGCTCGAGAAGGTGAACGGCATTGCCGAAGACCTCACCTGGGAGGTGTTTCGCGATACCTTGATCGAACAGGCTGAACAGGGCGTTGACTATTTCACGATCCATGCGGGTGTAAGGCTGGCCTATGTCCCCCTGACCGCAAAGCGGGTGACCGGCATCGTCAGCCGCGGCGGCTCGATCATGGCGAAATGGTGTCTTGCCCACCATCAGGAAAGCTTCCTCTATACCCACTTTGACGAAATCTGCGACATCATGCGCGCCTATGATGTGAGCTTCTCGCTCGGTGACGGGCTGCGGCCCGGCTCCATCGCCGACGCAAACGACGAAGCGCAATTCGCCGAGCTTGAAACCCTTGGCGAACTGACTGAGCGCGCCTGGGCCAAAGGATGCCAGGTGATGATCGAAGGGCCCGGCCATGTGCCGATGCACAAGATCAAGGTCAATATGGATAAACAGCTGCGCGAATGCGGCGAGGCCCCCTTTTACACGCTTGGCCCGCTGACCACCGATATCGCGCCGGGCTATGACCATATTACAAGCGGGATCGGCGCGGCGATGATCGGCTGGTTCGGCTGCGCCATGCTCTGCTACGTCACGCCCAAGGAACATCTGGGCTTGCCCAATCGCGATGATGTGAAGGTCGGTGTCGTGACTTACAAGATCGCCGCCCACGCGGCCGACCTTGCCAAGGGTCACCCGGCCGCGCAGGCCCGCGACGATGCGCTAAGCCGGGCACGTTTCGAATTCCGCTGGGAGGATCAGTTCAATCTGTCGCTTGATCCCGATTGCGCGCGCGAATATCACGATCAGACCCTGCCGAAGGAAGCACATAAGGTGGCGCATTTCTGCTCCATGTGCGGTCCGAAATTCTGCTCCATGAAGATCACGCAGGAAGTCCGCGACTTCGCCGCCAGCGGCATGGCCGAGAAATCGGCTGAATTCCGCAACAGCGGCGGCAAAATCTATCAGGAAATTGCACAGCGTGAAGTAAAGGAATCGAACGACAAACTCTAGCGACTGACTTCCAACAGGCCATTCGCACTGGGATGATATTTGCCGGGGGGCAGGTGAATAGCAGTTCAGACGCCATCAGCTGCAAGCCGCGGCGTGCGCGATTGCCGCACGCCGCCCTTATCTGTATGAGCGTTATTGCCGCCTCGACGGCATCTGCGCATGCTGCCTGGGTCGAGCCGCGCGGGGATCTCCTGACAATCTCCGCGCTGACGGCCTATCGGGCTGATGCTTTTTTCGAATCGGGCGGCCACACGCGACAGACAGAAAGATTTGAGAAATTCGAGCTGTCGTCCTACTTGGCCTATGGTTATTCGGACAAGCTGACAATTGGCGCACAACCAACATTTGTGCGTGTGCGGACCACAAGCAGCAGAGGCACACCTTCACGCACCACACTCGACAATATCGAGTTTTTTGGCCGCCGGGAGACCGGCAAAGGCAATGGCTGGGTTGTTTCAACACAATTCAACACAAAAATTCGCAGCAATAATTCCGGGCGCATCGACCGCCGTGAGCGGCCCAATTATCGCGATATTGAAGTCAGGCTGCTGTGGGGACATAGCGGCCAGTGGCGGCGGCGCGATTATTTCTTCAGCGCAGAAACGGGCTACAGATACCGAACCGGCGGGGCGGCTGACCAGATTCGCCTTGATGCTACCGCCGGTTTTCGGCCAACCCGCGATTGGCAGCTCCTGCTGCAGAACTTCAACATAAACGCCACCACCCAATCGGGCGATCCAGGCACCCGATTCAATCTGCATAAACTACAGTTTTCCGTCTTAAAGGATATCTCCCGCTCCACGGCGCTCCAGCTTGGCGGCTTCACGGAACTGGCTGGCCGGAATACCGGTGCCGGACGTGCGATTTTTGGTTCATTCTGGCGCCGTTTTTGACACGGGCTGCTGCTTGCGTAACCATTCATAGCTCGATAAATCAGCCAGCCAGAGTAAATTGAAAGACCTTTTATGTCTCACGGCCTCAACCGGCCAAGCGCCGCGCCGCCAACATCGCTCTTCAGTATCGTCATGGGGATTACCGGGCTTGGGCTCGCCTGGCGGAATGCACATCTTTATGGCTTGGTCCCTGCGTCGATTGCGGAAATATTGCTGCTTTGCGGAGGCATACTATTTGGACTGTTTTCACTTTATTGCGGCTACCGGCTGATCAAGAACCGGTCACGGACAGAACCGGTCACCCCCGTCGGGCAGCTTGAGCAGCTCTCCTTTGCCGCGACAGTCTCGCTCAGCCTGCTGCTGCTCGCCGCAGCAATTCTTCCCTACAGCACACAGGCGGCAAAATGCTTGTGGATTACAGGCGCGGCAGCGCAATTTTCGCTCGGACTTGCGACGTTGAGTTTGCTCATACGCGGCCCCCACTCGCCTGCAATACTGACACCGCTCCTGTTCTTACCGCTGGCTGGCAATCTGCTGGGCCCGGTCAGCGGCATCCCGCTGGGGTTTGCCGGCGCATCCTGGCTGATGTTTACAGCAGGGCTGATTAGCTGGCTTACCTTGCTTGTCCTGCTGTTTGGACGGTTGACCGGTTTCCGGGCCATCCCGGCGGAAAAGCTGCCATCAATGGCCATTTTCATTACACCGCCAGCGCTCGCTTTTGCCGCCTATCTGGAGCTGAATCACGCACTGATCGACTTTCCCGGACATCTATTCTTTTTTGCGGGATTATTTTTTCTTTTGCTCAATTTTGCGATGATCGACCGCTTCCTCCGCATACCGTTCAGCATCCGCTGCTGGTCGTTCAGTTTTCCGCTGGCTGCCCTGGCCGGAGCGGCATTCGACTATCGTGCCGCAATTGGTTCAACCTTGCCGTCGGCAATCCCGATCGCCCTGATTGTACTGGCAACCGTAACAATCGCCATACTTGCGGTGCGGTCACTTTTTGAACTGTACCGCGCACGCAAAGCGGGCATGGCTGGATTATTGGCACCACGCAACAGCCCGCAAGATTGACGCGATTCACCTTTTGTGTAGGATGGTGTCAATATCAATTTAACAGAGAATTCAGGGGTTTTCATGGCTTCGAGCGGTGGCTTGATGGAAGGTAAGCGCGGCCTGATCATGGGGGTCGCAAATGACCGCTCACTTGCCTGGGGTATTGCGCAGCAATGTCATTTACACGGGGCGGAGCTCGCCTTTTCCTATCAGGGGGATGCCCTGCTCAAGCGGGTCGCCCCGCTTGCCGAATCGGTCGGTTCGGACCTTGTCCTGCCTTGCGATGTGACCGATGCCGCAAGCATCGACGCATTATTTGACACCTTGCAGGAAAAATGGGGCCGGCTTGATTTCGTTGTCCACGCGATCGCCTTCTCGGCGAAGGAAGAGCTGAAGGGGCGCTATGTCGATACGAGTGCGGAAAATTTCGCGCTCAGCCTGAATATCTCCTGCTATTCCTTCACGGCTATCGCGCAGCGGGCGGAAAAGCTGATGCATGACGGCGGCAGCCTGCTGACGCTGACCTATTACGGGTCGGAAAAGGTCATGCCACATTACAATGTGATGGGTGTTGCCAAGGCCGCACTTGATGCAAGCGTGCGCTATCTCGCTGTCGATCTGGGTGGCAAGAATATCCGCGTCAATTCGATTTCCGCAGGTCCTGTGAAGACACTTGCCGCCTCCGCCATCGGGGATTTCCGCTACATCCTGAAATGGAACGAGTTGAACTCCCCGCTCAAACGCAACGTCACCATCGAGGATGTGGGCAAGGCGGCCCTGTTCCTGCTCAGTGATCTGGGGAGCGGCGTGACAGGCGAGATGCACCATGTCGACTGCGGCTATCATGTGGTCGGCATGAAGGACGAAAACGCTCCTGATATCGCGGTTGCTTTGGGTAACAAGGGGTGACGGGAACGTTTGACCGGGCCCGCGATGCCGGATAAAACCCGCGCATGTCCCATAACAGCTTTGGCCATCTTTTTCGCGTCACCACATGGGGGGAATCCCATGGGCCCGCGCTTGGCTGCGTGATCGACGGCTGCCCACCCGGAATTGCGCTGTCGGAAGCCGATATTCAACCCTGGCTCGACAAGCGCAGACCCGGCCAGTCGCGCTTCACCACCCAACGCCGCGAAGCCGATCAGGTAAAAATCCTCTCAGGCACCTATGAAGGCAGCACGACCGGCACCCCGATCAGCCTGATGATCGACAACACCGATCAACGCTCCAAGGATTACAGCGATATTGCAGACAAATTCCGCCCCGGCCATGCGGATATCACCTATCAGCAAAAATACGGTATTCGCGATCCGCGCGGCGGTGGCCGTTCATCGGCCCGTGAAACCGCGGCGCGCGTGGCGGCAGGCGCGGTGGCGCGCAAGGTGCTGGGCGCGGATATCACGATTCGCGGCGCATTGACCCAATTGGGGCCGCATCCGGTTGCGCGCGCGAATTGGGACTGGGCGGAAACCACCCGCAATTCCTTCTGGTGCCCTGATCCGCAGGCTGTTGCGGACTGGGAAAGCTATCTCGACGCGATCCGCAAGGATGGCTCGTCCTGCGGCGCGGTCATCGACATCGTGGCAAGCGGCGTACCGGCGGGCCTTGGCGCGCCGATCTATGGCAAGCTTGATGCCGATATCGCACAGGCTCTGATGAGCATCAATGCGGTCAAGGGGGTCGAGATCGGCGACGGTTTTGCGGCTGCCGCCCTGAGCGGTGCGGAAAATGCCGATGAAATGCGCCCCGGCGCGGACGGGCAGACAGAATTCACCAGTAATCATGCGGGCGGCATTCTGGGCGGTATCGCGACAGGCCAGGACATTATCGCGCGCTTTGCGGTCAAGCCGACCTCCTCCATCCTCACGCCGCGCCAGACGGTAACAAAACAGGGAAAGGCAGCCCAGATCGTTACCAAGGGCCGGCACGACCCATGTGTCGGCATTCGCGCGGTGCCCGTGGGCGAGGCAATGGTCGCCTGCATTCTTGCGGATCACCTGCTCCGCCATCGCGGGCAGATCGGCTAAACACACAGACAATCAGGCAGTAAACGTATGGATGAACAGATCATCGTTGCGCCGGGCGAGGTGCCCGCAGGCTTTGAAATAATGCCCGAAGGGCTTGGCTTCACCAATCATGTCGGTCCTGTCTATTGGGGCGAACGCGGCGATCAGTTCGTGCTTGGTTTCCGCGTGCTCGACAAGCATTCAAATCCGGCACAGATCTGCCATGGCGGCATGTTGATGACGGTGATGGATATGGGGCTTGGCATCGGCATCGCCAATTTCATCGACAAGGCGGGTTTTTCCCCCACCATGTCGCTATCAGTGGATTTTCTTGCCCCCGCGCGGGTCGGCGACTGGATCGAAAGCCGCGCGCATTTTGCCCATGCAACGCGCAGCCGCTGCACCGTTCACGGGGTGATGATCGGGCCCGACGGGCCGGTTCTGCGCGCCAATGGCACATTCAAAATGCCGCGCGAAAATGACACGCGCTTCAAGACCGACACCCTGATGCTGCCCGAACTGATCCGCGCCCGCCGCGCCGCGCGTCAATCCTGAACGGCGAGGAACCGGCGCATCCAATCGGCCAGTTCCTGCGGCTTTTCTTCCGGTATGAAATGACCGCAATCCGGGATCGCGCCCCCGTCCACACGGGCATCGCATACCCGGCGCAGCGATTCGACGACCAGTTCGCCGCGACCGCGCGGCCCACCGCCGCCAATCCCAAGGCATGGCATGGGCAGCCTGAAGCCGGTTTCGAACAAGGCGCGATTATCGGCAACATCGCGCCGCATTTTGCGATAATAGCTGAATCCCGCGCGCATCGCCCCGACCTGCGAATAGGTCCGCACATATTCGCTCACATCCGCATCCGTGATGGCGCCCGCGACATCGCAGCCATTCATGAAGAAATATTCCAGATATAGCCGCTCCCGCCCTGAGGTCAGCGCCTCGGGCAGATCGGGCACCTGATGGAACATATGATGCCAGCGCGGTGTACCGCCCACGCCCGCACCCCTTGGCTGATCGCCGGGCACCGGCACATCGAGCATCACAAGATGGCTGACATTGTCGGGGTGATCGGCGGCGAGCCGGAAGGCGGTCGGCGCCCCCCAGTCATGGCCGACCGATATGAACCGCTCATGGCCAAGCACCGCATGCATCAGCAGCCACAGATCATGCGCGACCGTTTTCTTGTCATAACCCTCAAGCGGGCGCGACGAATCCCCAAGCCCGCGCGTATCTGGCGCGATCAACCGGTATGTATCCCCCAGCAACCGCATCAGATGCCGCCATTCATACCAGCTTTGCGGATAGCCATGCACAAGCAGCATCGGCACCCCGTCTTCGGGCCCATGGGTCACATAATGCAGCCTGACACCCTTAAGCTGCGCATAATGATGTTGAAATTCTGCTTGCCCCATCGCCCGCTCCCCTGTTTTGGCACACCCTGTTTTTTTTCAGGATGACGCAGCCAGCGCGGCGCGGCAAGCCTGCCCTGCCGGGGGCCCCCCGCACCTCGCAGCCTGCCCCAGGTTCAGGAGATCAGCGTGCCGGCCCCATGTTCGGTAAACAGTTCAAGCAGCACCGCATGCGGTACGCGTCCATCGAGGATAACCGCCCCGCCGACGCCGCCCTCGACCGCCTCGATACAGGTTTCCACCTTCGGGATCATGCCACCATTGATCGCACCGCTGCTGATCATCTCTTTCGCCTGCGCCTTGGTCAGGCGGGTCAGCACATTACCCGCCTCATCCATCACGCCGGGTACGTCAGTCAGCATCAAAAGCCGCTTCGCGCCGATTGCGCCCGCAACCGCGCCAGCCGCCGTATCGGCATTGATGTTATAGGTTTCGCCATCAGGTCCGATCCCGATTGGCGCAACAACCGGAATAATGTCGGATGCGGAAATGGTTTCCAGCACTTCCGGATTGACCTGCATCGGCTCGCCGACAAAACCAAGATCAAGCAACTTCTCGATATTCGATTCCGGATCGCGGGTGGTGCGTTGCAGCTTGCGTGCCTGGATCAGATTACCGTCCTTGCCCGACAGGCCGACCGCCTTGCCGCCGGCGCTGTTGATCGCCGATACGATCTGCTTGTTGATCGATCCGGCCAGCACCATTTCGACCACATCGACGGTTTTCTGATCCGTCACGCGCAACCCGTCGACAAATTCACTGACAATGCCAAGCCGTTCCAGCATCTTGCCGATTTGCGGCCCGCCGCCATGCACGACAATCGGGTTCACCCCTACGCGCTTGATCAGCACCAGATCGCGCGCAAACCCGGCAGCCAGACTGTCGTCCCCCATGGCGTGACCGCCATATTTGATCAGTACGGTCTTACCGGCATAACGCAGAATGTAGGGCAGCCCTTCTGACAAGGTTTCCGCGGTTGCATGCCAGTCGGCCTTGGAAAGCTTGGTGTTGTCACTGGTCCCGGCGTCACTCATATTTCCCAACCAATCTGCCCTTTTGGCAGCCAATTTTCATAACGGCGCAGGTAAGGCCAACTCTGCCAGGGCCGCGCGCAATTCCGCTATCCCGGTGCCCTTGGCTGCCGAGGTAACATGTATCTCCGGATGCGCCGCCACATGGGCGCGCATCGCCTTTCTTACCCTTTCGATCTGCGCGGTCAACTCCACAGCCTTGGGTTTATCCGCCTTGGTCAGCACGATCTGGTAGGAAACCGCCGCGACATCGAGCATTTTCATCACCGCGATGTCAGAGTCTTTCAGACCATGCCGGGAATCGATCAGCACACAGGCGCGGCGCAAATTGGGCCGTCCCTTCAGATATTGATTGATCAGCCGCGTCCAGCGTTCGACCTGCGTGCGCGATACCCGTGCATAGCCATAGCCTGGCAGATCCGCGAGCATCAGCCGCCCCGCCAGATTGAAGAAATTGATTTCCTGTGTGCGACCGGGGGTGTTTGAGGTGCGCGCCAGCGTCTTGCGGTTGGTCAGCGCGTTGATCAGGCTTGACTTGCCGACATTGGAGCGGCCGGCAAACGCAATTTCGGGTAAATCGGGGGCCGGCAGATGACGCATATCCACCGCACCCATCACGAAATCGCAGGACTGCGCAAACAAAAGCCGCCCAGCCTCGCATGCCGTGTCGTCAAATTCGGGCAGTGAGACCATCGATCATGTCGCCTGTCCTGTGCCAAACATACGGAAGGATATCGGCGCGCCTTCGCGTTTCATGATCACCATCTGCTGCAGGATCGACAGGATGTTGTTCACCGTCCAGTAAATGACAAGCCCCGCCGGGAACGATGCCAGGATGAATGTAAACAGCACAGGCATCCACAGGAAAATCTTTTCCTGCACCGGATCGGTGGGGGCCGGATTGAGCCGCTGCTGAATGAACATGGTGAACCCCATGATTACCGGCCAGATACCGATCATCAGAAATTCCGGTGGTGTCCAGGGGACAAGGCCAAACAGGTTGAACATGGAGGTCGGGTCGCGCGCGGCCAGGTCCTGAACCCAGCCGAAGAACGGTGCATGCCGCATCTCGATCGTGACGAACAGCACCTTGTAGAGCGCAAAGAAAACCGGGATCTGCACAAGGATCGGCAAACAGCCAGCCAGCGGATTTGCATTTTCCGCCTTGTACATGGCCATCATTTCCTGCTGCTGCTTCTGCTTGTCATCGGCGTATTTTTCACGCAATTCCATCAGCTTGGGCTGCAACTTCTTCATCCTGCTCATTGCCACATAGGATTTGTTTGCAAGCGGGAAGAAAGCGAGCTTGACGACAATCGTCAGCAGGATAATCGCCACACCGAAATTGCCAACCAGCCCGTAAAACCAGTTCAGCAGCGCAAATAGCGGTTTGGTCAGAAAATAAAACATCCCCCAATCAATCGCCAAATCGAACCGTTCGATCCCCAGATCCTCACCATAGGCGTCAATCAGCTCGACCTTCTTCGCGCCGGCAAACAGCCGGTTTGTGATTTCAGTCTCCCCACCCGCGGGGACGGTGATCGGCGAACGCAGGAAATCAGCCTGATACCGGTCGCGCCCTTGCAGGGGATTGTAGGAAAAGCTGCCGGTAAATGGGTCCGACTGATCGGGAATGACCGAAACGAGCCAATATTTGTCGGTAATACCGAGCCAGCCACCCGTGCTTTCCGACTTGAAGCTTTTCTGTTCCCGCATATCCTCATAGTCGGTCTCGGTAAGGGTCGACTGCATGACCCCCATCAACCCTTCATGCAGGATATAAAAGTCGGCGATATCAGGTGTGTAGTGACGCGATACAAGCCCGTAAGGCAGCAATGTCACATCCTTGCCGGTACGGTTCTCCACCTGCTCTGTCACCGTGAACATATAATGTTCATCCAGAGTGATCGTGCGGGTGAAAACCAGCCCTTCCCCATTGTCCCAATTCAAGATCACCGGGCTGTTTGCGCTGAGTGTCTGCGCCGGGTTGCCTGACCATTGTGTGCGGTGATTGGGCACCTTCACCTGATCACCACCAGGCGCAACAAAGCCGAATTCCGCATAATAGGGCTGCGCGGTCCCGGTCGGAGACAGCAAAACGATCTCGGGGCTCTTGGGATCGGGGGTCTTATGATAATTCGCCAGCGTCAAATCATCGAGCCGGCCACCGATCAGCGAAATCGACCCGTGCAGACTGCCATTGTCGATTTTGATCCGGGGCGTGCGCGACAGGGCGGCAGAACGGCCTAAATCAGCAAGCCCGCCCAAATCAACCGCGCCAGGCACCCGCGCCCCATTCGCGCCGGTTGGCGCATTGGCGATATCAGGCAACAGGCTTGCATCGCCCGTCCCCGCGCTGCGGTTGGAATTGTTTTCCTGGCCAGCTTGTGTTGCCTGCTCGTCTGCGATCCGGGCCTGCTCTTCCTGCTCCATCCGCGGCATATCGACAAAATACATCCAGCCAAACATGACCAGCATGGAAAGTCCGAAGGCCAGAATTAAATTGCGATTATCGACCATTGCCTAACTTCGTCCCGTTTGCTGCCGGGATTTCCGACCCGGCATCCGTCCAGTCCGCGGCGCATGCACCTTGCGCAGCGCCTGTTCCAGATCGCTGCACAACGCATGGAACGGCCGGTTCACCGTCGTGCTCCGACCGATCAGCACATAATCATATCCTGCTCTTGCCAAGCCTGGCAGCAACAGATCCGCGACCGCGCGCAACCGCCTTTTAACACGATTTCGCATGACTGCATTTCCTACTTTACGGGTAACCGTAAATCCGATGCGGGGGGCGGTTTGATCCTGTGGCACGTCAGCACGCGCCCTTGCCTGCAGAATTAGCCCCTCGGTCTGCGTCTTGCGGCCACGCGCGACACGCAAAAAATCCGCCCGGCGCTTCAGACGCGGCAGCCTTTCAACAGACGACGCAGACGGTTCAACCGATCCATTATCGACAGCATCGGAAGACATGCTTCCGGCCAAACGACGAAAACGGCTACGCCGACAGGCGTTTACGGCCGCGCGCACGGCGACGATTGATGATGCGGCGTCCAGCTTTGGTTGCCATCCGTGAGCGGAAGCCATGACGGCGCTTCCGGACAAGCCGGCTTGGCTGATAAGTACGTTTCACGGAATTCTCTCCGACACAGACATTGCCTCGCCCGACCATCAAGGGTCCGGCGCAATTGAGTAGCGCGCTGTATAGAAAAACATCCGGCGGAAGTCAACGCATGGCATGCCGCCAATTTGCGTCCGGATGCGCAATCGGGGGCGATGACACCACCGTGACAAATTGCCTGCCCCTACCCCGATCCGGGTCACAATCGGGTGAGCGCGAGCGGACTTGTCCTGTCAGCACACCTATTTACCGTTACAGTCGAACCCAACAGGCAGTCATCGCCATTAACCGACTTCGCAGAGATCGGGGTAACAATCTTGAAAAAATTTTTACGAGCAGCATGGCGTAGGACCGCAAGGCTAAAGACGGCTTCCATCGCAATTACGGCCCTGACCGCGCTGTTATTCGTGCTGACCGCCACCGCCCCTGCCCTTGCCGCCCCGAAAGCCGATTTATGGCCGTTTTGGGAGCGGCATTCGCCACAATCGACCGCACAGATCGATCATAGCCCCTGGGACCACTGGCTGAAACAACATATCCGGCGTGGCGATGATGGTATCAACCGGATCGCCTATGCCGCTATCACACCGGCTGCACACGCTGAACTGCAGAACTATATCAATGCATTACAGCAAACCGATATCGCCAGCTATGGGCGCGCCCAACAATTTGCCTATTGGGTCAATTTATACAATGCGGCGACCGTGGCGCTGATATTGGCGCATTATCCGGTCGAATCGATCCGCAACATCAATA
Organism: uncultured Alphaproteobacteria bacterium; assembly: GCA_937888955.1. GTDB lineage: Bacteria > Pseudomonadota > Alphaproteobacteria > UBA11222 > UBA11222 > CALAQW01. The sequence continues at coordinate 28,733 of CALAQW010000041.1, forward strand.
TTTCGCCGGGCTTTTTCAGCCGTGGCCCGTGGGATGCCAAATTGCTGCAAGTAGCGGGCGAGGCGCTGAGCCTTAATGATATCGAGCATCGTATATTACGGCCGATCTGGCGCGATCCCCGCATTCACTATGCGGTTAATTGCGCCTCGATCGGCTGTCCCAATCTGGCGGCATCGGCTTACCGTGCCGAACGAATGCCCGAGATGCTTGATCAGGCAGCACGGGAATTTATCAATCATCCGCGCGGCGTGCGCGTCGAGGCGGGCAAACTCCACCTCTCCAGCATATATGACTGGTATGGCGGTGATTTTGGCGCAACCGATCAGGAGATCATTGCGCATATCCGCCGCTATGCCGCGCCACCGCTTGCCGCGCAGCTCGCGCCGATTACCAAGATTTCGGACACAGGTTACGATTGGCGGCTCAATGACGCCGCAATTGCACCTGAAAACCGCTAACGGAGCTTGAGGACCATGAATGACACCGCTGAGAAGGCGTCTTTTTCGCTTGTCCGGCTATGGCCGCTGGCACTGCTCGCCTGCGGGATCATGCTGTTTTTTCTACTCGAGCTGGATCGCTATCTCAGCTTCGACACCCTGCGCGACAACCGCGCCTTCCTGACAGAATGGACAGCCGCCAACCGGATTTCAGCCATCTTCTACTATATTCTTCTCTACATCGCGGTGGTGGCTTTTTCACTGCCCGGCGGTGCGGTCATGACGATTGCCGGCGGCTTTCTTTTCGGGCCGGTCTTCGGCACGCTGTGGACGGTTATCGGCGCGACGATTGGCGCGACCTTGCTGTTTCTGGCGGCGAAAACCGCATTGGGGGATGTCTTGCGCGCCAAGGCCGGCCCCGCGATCCGGCGGATGGAAGCCGGCTTTCAGGACAATGCGCTGAGTTATATGTTCGTGCTGCGGCTTGTCCCGATCTTTCCTTTCTTCCTGGTCAATCTGGCGCCCGCCTTCCTCGGGGTGCGGCTTCATATTTATGTAATCGCGTCGTTTTTCGGGATCATCCCGGGCACTTTCGTCTATGCCCTTGTCGGCAACGGGCTGGGGGCGATTTTCGATGCGGGGGAAACTCCTGATTTATCGATCATTTTCGCACCTGAGATCCTGCTGCCGCTGATCGGGCTTGCCGCACTTGCCATGCTGCCGGTGCTCTATAAACATTTTACAGGCAAAAAAGGGATGGGAGCAGCATCATGAGCCAGCGGATCAAGACCGATATCTGCGTGATCGGCGCGGGCTCGGGCGGACTGAGCGTCGCGGCCGGAGCGGCACAGCTTGGCGTGCCGACCGTGCTGATCGAAAAGGGGGAAATGGGCGGCGATTGCCTGAATTATGGCTGCGTTCCCTCCAAGGCCCTGCTGGCGGCAGGCAAGCATGCGCAACTGTTGCGCGACAGTGGTGCATTCGGTGTCCAAACTGGTGCGTCCCATGTCGATTTCGCACGCACCATGTCGCATGTGCATGAGGTGATCGCGACAATCGCGCCAATGGATTCGGAGGAACGTTTCACAGGGCTTGGCTGCAAGGTCATCCGCGCACCCGCGCGCTTTCTCAACCCGCGCGAGGTCGAAGCCGGCGGCACGATCATTACCGCCCGCCGTTTCGTGGTCGCGACCGGCTCATCTGCCGCCATTCCGCCGATCACGGGACTGGAAGATGTCGATTACCTGACCAATGAAACGATTTTCAGCAATCGCACCTGTCCCGAACATCTGATCATCATCGGCGGCGGCCCGATCGGGATGGAAATGGCGCAAGCCCATCGCCGGCTCGGCGCGCGGGTAACCGTGCTGGAGCTTTATGCCGCACTCGCCAAGGATGACCCTGAACTCACGGCGGTCGTGCTGAAGCGGCTGCGCGCGGAAGGCGTCGAAATTCTGGAAGGCGTCAGCATCGACCGCATCAGCCAACAACCTGGCGGTGGCGCGATCACGGTATCGCTGCGCGAGGGCGGCGAGAGCGGAGAGAGCCGCAGCATCACGGGATCACATCTGCTGGTCGCGGCAGGACGCAAACCCAATATTGACGGGCTGGGCCTTGAGCTTGCCGATATCAAACATGACGGGCGTGGCATTGCGGTCGATGCCAGGCTGCGTACGACAAACCGGCGCATCTTTGCGATCGGCGATGTGATTGGCGGGCTGCAATTCACCCATGTTGCGGGCTATCACGCAGGCATCGTGATCCGCAACGCGCTGTTCCGGGTGCCGGCAAAAGCCGATCACAGCACCGTTCCCTGGGTCACCTATACCGATCCCGAGCTTGCCAATGTCGGACTGACCGAGGCGCAGGCGCGCGCGCAGCATGATCATGTCAGGGTGGTCCGCTGGCCATTCGCGGAGAATGACCGTGCGCAGGCCGAACGCCGCACCGAAGGGCTTGTCAAAGTTATCACCGGCAAGGGTGGGCGGATTTTGGGGGCAGGCATTGCCGGACCGCATGCGGGCGAGCTGATCCAGCCCTGGATCCTTGCCATGACGACAAAGCAAAAAATCGGTGCAATGACAGGGATCATCGCCCCCTACCCGACATTGGGCGAGGTCAACAAGCGAGCGGCTGGTGCCTATTACACCCAGAGCCTGTTCAGCCCACGCACGCAAAAGCTTGTGCGCTGGCTGGCGAAACTGGGTTAATCTGTCAGGGGAGCCGGGCATACGTCTGGCTGAATGGGTCAAGAAGGGCGCGACAAGGGTCAAGCCGCACTGCCGGCCGGCCACAGACGCGGGGTTTCAGGCATCACGATGAAGCGGCCATCATTGCGCAATATCCGCCTTGCGGGGCGCAATATCCGCCTT
>CALAQW010000042.1 GCA_937888955.1 uncultured Alphaproteobacteria bacterium
GCCGCATCGGATGGTGCCGTATCAGATGGGACAGCTGATTGTGACATATCGGCTTCCGCAATGCCGGCTGTCTCCCGGGAAAGTTCAGTCGTGGGGGGTGCGTGATCAGCGATCAATGCGGCAATCTGCGGCAGGCCGATCTGGCGTAAGGTTTGGTCAAGCCGGTCCGGAGCGTAGCGGTATAATAGAAAACCGCCTGTCGCCACGCCGATCAATATGAGCACCAGCAGTGCGACAAGCCATCGACCGATTCTGCCGCTTGTTCGGCTTTCGGCCGGTTGCGTGGGGGCGTCTTTCGTGTCGGCCTGCGCACCGGCCCCGTTTTTTCCTGCCTGCAAACGGCCTGCCTCGTCCGTCTGTGCCGTATTTGGCGCTGGTTTGGCCGGATCGCTGTCTTTGCTTTTGGGTTGCTGGGGGTCGCTCATTGAAATGCCTTAACAGAAGCCCTGAACATTTCGGTCATACGCTGTCGCATTGGCCCGATTAATTCCTTCTAACTTAGTATGATGTCCGCAACTATAAAAGCTGCGCGCGGGCAAAACGTTCCCTCACGCGCAACCCGCCCGGCATTTACAGGCCGGGCAGGCGGAGCAAATCAGCCTGTGTCGGTTGCGCGGCAACATGCACCGTGTGCCATGGCAGGCCGGCGATTGCGTCGGCTACCGCGCGGCTGAGACAATATGCGCTGATCGTTCTGCAATGTTCTTCAAGCCCGGCATCGCGCAAAAGCCGTACAAATGTCCGCGCAGTCCGTGGCGAATACAGCAGAACGCCGTCAAGTCCCCCGGCCGCGATCAAGTCCGCCGCCGTATCACTCAGCGCCATTGCCGTTCGCGCATGGTAGATAGCGGTGCGAAATATGGTGAACCCTTCTGCTTCGAGCAGTGCTTTCAGATCGCCTGCGAGTGTACTGCCCGCGGCATGAAACAGAATGCCGTCATCAGGCGACACGCTGTTTGTGACAAGATCGGCAAGGGCGTGTACATCACCGTCTGCCGTGTGGACATTGCGATAGCCAAGTTCGCGCGCGGTTGCCGCGCTGGCGCTGCCAACCGCATAGACGGGGACGCGCCGGTCTCCCGAAAGACGTGCCAGCGCGCGGATGCCTGCCGCACTTGTAATCAAAACGCCGCAAATGCCTTCCAGATTCAGCGCCAGATCAAGATAGTCGATGGTGAGCAACGGTTCGATAACCGCCTCATGACCGCGCGCGCGCAAGGTTTCGGCAAGCGGCAGCGCGTCGGTTTCGGGGCGGGTGATCAACAGGCGCATCGGGTCGTCCCTTCGGGGCGCGGCATTGCGCGGTGCTGTGATGCCTCGGATTTCGGGGTAGTGCGCGGCATGCTGTCCATGTTGCGAAACAGGTTGTCAGATAGCGGCGTCAAAAAAAGCCTTCCCGCCTTTCTGGCGCAGTTCCTCACCCGCGTCGCGGCCAAGCATAGCAGCCATCTCCGGCGCGCCTGTACGCACAGCCTCCAGCGTTTCACTGCCATCGGGGCGGATGATTTGTCCACGGAATAAAACTTGACCATCATCGTTCAATTCGGCAAGGGCTGCGATCGGCGTCTTGCAGGAACCGTCAAGTGCAGCGAGGAAGGCGCGTTCGGCGCTGACCCGGATTTCGGTCTCCCGATGATTGAGCGGTGCGAGCAATTCGGCCATTTCCGTATCGGCAAGCGCAATCTCGATCCCGATCGCGCCCTGCGCGACGGCGGGCAACATCTGGCTGTAGGGCACAATGCTTGTGATATGGGATTGGAGTTCCAGCCGGTGAAGGCCCGCTGCGGCAAGCAAAGTTGCGTCAACCTCACCCGCGGCGAGTTTCGCAAGCCGGGTGCCGACATTGCCGCGATACATCACAACCTTGAGGTCCGGTCGTTCGCGCAGCAAGATCGCCTGCCGCCGCAGCGACGAGGAGCCGACGACCGCACCTTGCGGCAACGCAGCGATGGTGGCGGCCTTGGGGCTGATAAACGCGTCGCCGGGATGTTCGCGTTCAAGCAGGCAGACGATGCCAAGTCCGGCGGGAAATTCGGTTGGCATATCCTTCATCGAATGCACCGCAAGATCGAGCGTGCCCGCAAGCAGCGCGTCCTCGATCTCCTTGGTGAAAAGCCCCTTGCCGCCGATTTCCGACAGCGGGCGGTTTTGAACCTTGTCGCCGGTCGTGCGGATAACCTGTATGTCGATATCCGCTGCCGTCAAGACCGGGTGCGCATGTAGCAGCCGGTTCCGGGTTTCATGAGCCTGAGCCAGCGCCAGTTCGCTACCACGTGTTCCGATCCGGATCGGCAATTGCCGGTGAATTCGCATGGAAATATATCGCTCCTGGGCTATATCTGGCCTGTGTTTATGTATTCGCGCACAAGCGCGCATGGATGCCGCTGCCTGTATGCAGGCTGCATAGCATGTTCAACCTTTCGTGGCACGCAAGTGAGAGAAATGACAGCCACCAGTTCAATAGCGCAGCGTTACACCCTGCTGGGGATCGAAACAAGTTGTGATGAAACCGCGGCCTCGGTAGTTCGCGGGCATCCGGACGGGACGCGCGAAATTCTGTCCAATGTGGTGCTGAGCCAGCTTGATGCGCATCGTCCATATGGCGGGGTCGTTCCCGAAATCGCTGCCCGCGCCCATGTCGAGCAGCTGGACGGGATAATCGCAGCCGCAATGGCGGAGGCGGCGCTGGACTGGTCCGCGCTTGATGCCGTGGCAGCGACAGCAGGGCCCGGTCTGATCGCGGGGGTGATGGTGGGGCTTGTAACCGGAAAGGCGATTGCGGCTGCGCGCAATTTGCCGCTGCTTGCAATTAATCATCTGGAAGGACATGCGCTGAGCCCCCGATTGAGTGCGGAAGTGGCTTTTCCTTACTTGCTGCTGCTTGTGTCAGGCGGGCATTGTCAATTGCTGATCGTGCGCGGGGTCGGGGCGTATGAACGGCTTGGCACGACGCTTGACGATGCGATCGGGGAAGCGTTCGACAAAACCGCGAAAATGCTCGATCTGCCTTATCCAGGTGGGCCGTCGGTCGAAGCGGCCGCGCGCACCGGAAATGCCGGCCGTTTCGATCTGCCGCGTCCGATGGTCGGGCGCGATAATTGCGACTTTTCATTTTCCGGCCTCAAGACGGCGGTGCTGCACACGCTTGGTCGACTTGAAACGGTAACCGATCAGGATGCTGCCGATATTGCGGCGGCGTTTCAGGCCGCGGTTTGCGATGTGCTGGCTGATCGGACGGCAAAAGCGATCGCACTGTTCCGTGCGGCACATGAGGATATCTCGCCGCAGCTTGTGATTGCCGGTGGGGTTGCCGCAAACCGTGCGATTGCGCGCGCGCTGTCGGAACTGTGTGCGGAAACCGGTGTGGCGCTGACCGTGCCGCCGCTCAAGCTTTGCACCGATAATGGTGCGATGATTGCGTGGGCGGGGATCGAACGCTTTGCGCTTGGTCTTACCGATCCGCTTGATGTGGCGCCGCGCGCGCGCTGGCCATTGGCGCAATCGCCGAATTAGCGGCACAATCGCCGAATTAGCAACGCCAGACGCAAGGCCTGCCGGAAAAAAGGAGGCCGGATTGCCCGGAACCAGTGCAGGTTTTCTGCACGGTGCGGACAAGCCGGCCAGTTTTTTTGGCGCCGCTGAACTCTGCCGCGCCAGGGGAGGAAGCTTGCATTTTCGCCAATCCGCCTTGTCGGTTGGATCGGCGTCTCGGCTCAGACAATCCAGCTGGCGCCATTCACGATCAGCGCGGCGGCGTAAAGCACGAGCACAGCGCCGCTGATATAGGTCAGCGCATCGGCGATCCGGTCAATTCGGGGCAGTTTACGCATTGTTTTTACTCCAGTAAGTCACCGCGGGGCGGTTAGATAATGCCGTAGGTCAGTGCTGCATTTGCACTGACAGTCAGGGCATACACCGTCAGACCAAAGCCGGTCAGCGTGGTTGCGATATTCTGCAGGCTCGCTTTGCGGAACAGGTTCTTCATCATCTTCTCCATCGACAGGGGCGCTAAATTTTGAGTGGCATGACGGGATGGCTGATCCCGTCTGCCTGATAAACCCTATATAGAACACCCTGAATAAAAAACAATGAATAAAATGAAAAATATTCATTTTTTTGCTGAAACTTCTCTCGCGTTCAACGGCACATCCGTCAACATCGATTTTATTTATTATAAATCAATGGATTACGGATTTTTCAGCGGTGCTGATCTGATATGGGAGAGTTCAGGTTTTTTCCAAGCGACAGCCCGGAAATTCACAAAACAGTGAATGTTTGTCGCCGAAATTTCTTATGCGGAGACCTGGGAACGGGTCTGTGCGGGCTGTTTGCCGGCAATGCCGCGCAACAGCAATTCAATCACGCCATCAAGTTCACGTTCCAGCGCATCCAGCGGAAGCTGGGAGAAAAGCTGGGGATATCGGAATTTCATCGTGGCGCACTGGATCATTTCCGCCGTGTCCACCACATTCGGCACATCCAGCTCGCCACTGGCATTGCCCATGGACAGGATCTCAACAAGCAATGAACGGCTACGGGCCAGATTCTCATTTGCCGCTTCAGGTCGTTCCTGTTTGATGATTTCCGCCACATCATGGATTTTTTCATCATGATGTAACTGCTCATATGTCACATGCAGTTCAGTGAACAGGAAGTCGCGCAACCGTTGTTTCGCAGAACTTTGCGGCTGCCGCACAACCGCGCGCAATGCCGCGATCGTCTCGTCAAAGGCGTTGCGGGCGATTTCAGCGGCAATATCGAGCTTGCCGGGAAAATAACGGTAGAGGTTGCCCGGCGACATGCCGCAATCGGCCGCAAGTTCCGCCATTGTCGTCTTGCAATAGCCATAGCGACCAATGCGGCGGCGCGCAGCGTCGATAATTTTCGTGCGAATTGTGTCTGTCCTGGGCATTATTGACCCTCGCGTTTCCTTATTATCTTTATAATAGTTCTAAATAATGAATCTTCAATAAAAGATTTAGTTTTTTGTCATCCGGCGTTCACGCAGTTGACATCCTCGGGGGCGCGGATTTGCGATTATCGTTTCGCCCTGTGCGCGCGATCGGCTAAGAGAAAGACTTGTGAGCAGCCTGAAGAGGTGGTTTTGACCCAGTCGCGGCAATATCAGTCCATCGGTGTCATTGGCGGCGGTGCGTTTGGCACAGCGCTTGGCTGTGCCGCTGTGCGTGCGGGGCGCAGCGTCACCCTGTGGGCGCGCGATCGCGATATTGTCGCCGCGATCAACCAGGATCATGAAAATCCACACTATCTGCCGGGTATCGCCTTGCCTGACAGGCTGCAGGCGACTGGTGATATCATGGTGGCGGCGGCCTGCGATGCGTTGATTTTAGCGGTGCCGGCGCAATTTTTGCGTCAGGTCGTCGCGCAATTGCCAGCACAGCGTTCGGCTGTAACACCACTTATTATCTGCGCAAAAGGGATCGAGAATTCGACCCTCAATCTGATGAACGACGTTGTGGCGCAAATTTTACCCGATGCGCCGCTTGCGGCGCTATCGGGGCCGAGCTTTGCCGCTGAAGTTGCGCGCGGCCTGCCGACGGCCGTGACGCTTGCGGCAGATGATGCGCAAATCGGCGCGGCACTTGTACGCGCGCTCGGGACCGCTGAATTCCGCCCGTATCTCTCCGACGATATGATCGGGGTCGAGGTATGCGGCGCGATGAAGAATGTGATTGCGATCGCTTGCGGTATCGCGGAAGGGCGCGGCTATGGCGACAGCGCGCGGGCGGCGCTGATGACGCGCGGGCTTGCCGAAATCACCCGGCTCGCCATCGCCATGGGCGGCCAGCCGCAAACCATGCTGGGTCTGGCCGGCGTTGGCGATCTGGCCTTGACCTGCAACAGCCGGCAATCGCGCAATTTCACATTGGGCTACCAGCTTGGCCAAGGCGACAGGCTCGATGATATCTTTGCAGGGTCGCGCTCGGTCTTTGAGGGGGCCCATACCGTGCATGCGGCAGCGCAACTTGCGGCGCGCGAACAGGTGGAAATGCCCATCTGCGCCGCGGTTTCGGCCATCCTTGAAGGGCAGGAAGGGGTTGCGGATGCGATTGCAGAGCTGTTGTCGCGTCCCTTCGTGCGCGAAGAGGAGTAGGGCAATTGCCCGCGCTTGTCGCCTGGCTGTTGCAAGCAGCCGCGTCAGGCTGGAAAATCAACGCATAACAAATATGGAAGGGGAGCTTGGATATGCATTTCATCGTTTACTGCAAGGATAAACCGGACAGTCTTGCCTTGCGCATGGCCAATCGCGAGGCGCATCTTGCCTATGTGCGCGGATCCGATTGTGTGCGGATCGGCGGGCCGATCACCGGCAAGGGTGACGAGATGGCCGGCAGTGTGCTGGTGCTGGAGCTTGACACGCTCGATCAGGCGCAGCAATGGTCCGATAATGACCCTTATGCGAAGGCGGGGCTTTTCCAGTCGGTGGAAATCCATCCGTTCCGCTGGAGTGTGGGCAATCCGGACCAGAAGGGATAGTGCCGCCAATGGCTTATTGGTTATTCAAGTCGGAACCGGGCACCTGGTCATGGGACGATCAGGTGAAGGCCGGCAAGAAGGGCGAACATTGGGACGGGGTGCGTAATTATCAGGCCGACAACAATATGAAGGCCATGCGCAAGGGCGATCTTGGCTTTTTCTATCACTCGGTCAATGAAAAGCGGATTGTCGGTATCGTCAAGGTGATCCGCGAGCATTATCCCGATCATACCGACCCCAAGGGGCGGTTCGGGATGGTCGATGTGCAGGCGGTGAAACCGGTGCCCAATCCCGTTACACTGGCTGATATCAAGGCTGAGCCGCGGCTGCAGGATCTGGCGTTGGTGCGGCAGTCACGCTTGTCCGTGACGCCGGTCGATCCTGAGAGCTGGGCACTGATTTGCGAAATGGGCGGGGTCAAGCCTTAGGGAGGGCCTTAGGGGGTGGGTCTTAGGAGTGGGCTGGCTCAATCAAACCGGTAATAGTCGGCCAGCGGCACATAGCCATGCTGCGATAGCAGCAATGTGGCGATCAGCCCGATGCAAAGGGCGGGACCGAATGGAAAAAGCCGCCCTTTGCCGAATGCGCGCCAGAGTGTCGCGAAGGCAAGCCCCGCAAGCCCTGAAATCAGCATGAAGTCACCGAGCGCCAGTGCCCCGCACCACCAGCCCGCAAGGCCGAAAAATTTCACATCGCCAAGGCCCAGCCCTTCCTGCTTTTTCCAGTAGCGGATCGCAAACCGCAATCCCAGCCCCGTGCCCGCCCCGATCAGCAATCCCAGGGCGGCGATCTGCCAACTGCCCTGCGGAAAGCCCAGATGCAGGTGATGGAAAAGCCCCAATAGCGCGGCAGGCAGCAACAGCACATCCGGCAAGAGCTGAAACTCAAGATCGACCATGGCAAGCGGCAGCAGAAGTGCTGCAAGTGCAAGCAGCCACAGCGCATTGGCACCCGGTCCGGCAAGTGCGGCAATGACGACAAAGCTTACTGCGCTGACGATTTCGCTGAGTGGATAACGGTAGCTGATCGCCGCATGGCAATAGCTGCAGCGCCCTTTCAGGCAGAGAAATGAAAGAAGCGGTATCAGCATCACAGCCCGCAAATTCCGCCCGCAGGCGGGGCAACGCGACCGGCCGCGCCACACCGATTGCGCGCGCGGCCAGCGATAGGCGAAGCTGGCCGCGAAACTGCCCCAAAGAAGGCCCGCAATGCCCGCTGCGGTAAGCCACACAGGATAGGGCAGGGATGCTGTTATGCTGTCAGGAAACAAGATAAATCCGTGCCGTCACCCGCTCATGGGTGCCAGCGCGCCTTCCAGGCCTGATACATCAGCAAGTTCCAGATGAGGTAGGGGCTTTCGCTGCCATTGTTGATAAAGCCATCCCACGCGGCGCGCACGGCGGCCGGGTTCAGGATCGCATCGCGCGCCAGACTTTCGGGGGCAAGCAACGCTTCCGCCCAGTCGCGCAAGGGGCCTGACAGCCAGCTTTGCAGTGGAATGCCAAAGCCTGCCTTCGGGCGTTCCATAACGTCCTTTGGCACATATTTGTAGAGGATTTGCCGCAGGATCCATTTCCCCTGTCCGTCGCGCAATTTATAGTCCATGGGCAGTGACCAGGCGAACTCCACGACCCGGTGATCAAGCAGCGGTACCCGCGCCTCAAGCCCCACCCCCATGCTGGCGCGGTCGACCTTGGTCAGAATATCATCGGGCAGATAGGCGTTCATATCGCCATATTGCATTTGCGGGATGAAAGCCTTGCCCGTATCGGGGGCACCTGTCATAGGCAGTGAGGCAATCGCGATATCATTGAGCAGCCGTTCGGGCCTGTCGCCTTGCCGCAGCAGCCGCTCGTAAAGGGCCGCGGGATCTGGCTGGGCGATCGCGGCGGCCATTTTATGCACCTTGTCGCCAAGCTGCGGGATGCGGCGGTTGGTTGGTAGCGGCCCTTGCAGCAGGTCCCAATGCGACGCGGAAACCGCGCCCAATGCACCGCCAAGCAGCCGCCGTACAGAAAGCGGTAGCCAGCCAAGGCTGCGCCAGATCTTGTTGAACCAGAGATAGCGGTTATAGCCCGCAAACAGCTCGTCACCGCCATCGCCTGACAAGGCGACGGTGACATGTCGGCGGGTGATCAGGGAAACAAGGTGGGTCGGCAGTTGCGACGAATCGCCGAACGGCTCGTCATAGAGTTCGGGCAGTTTCGGCACCAGCGCCAGCGCATCGTCGGCGGACAGATATTCTGACAGATGATCGGTACCCAGAATGCGTGCGACCTGTTCGGCGTGGGTCGCCTCGTTGAACCGGTCTTCTGAAAAGCCGATCGTGAAGGTGCGCACGGGGCGGTCGCTTTGCGCCTGCATCAGTGCGGTGACAAGCGTTGAATCAATGCCGCCTGACAGGAATGCGCCAAGCGGCACATCGGCGACCATGCGCCGTTTCACCGCGTCCTTCAGCAACGCCTCAAGCGCCTCGGTTGCCGCGACCGCATCGCAAGGCAGTTGCGCCTTGTCCCACCCCTGTTGCGCGACATCGGAAAGCGACCAGTAGCGATGCTGGGTGATCGTGCCGTCGCGATCCAGCCGCAAGCTATGTCCTGGCTGTAGCTTGTGGTGATCGCGATAGATCGTGGCCGGCGCCGCTATATAGGAATAGGCGAGCATCTGCCCGACTGCCTGCGGGTCGGTGTCGGCCCGCCAGTCCGCCAGCGCATGAAAGGCTTTCAGTTCGGACGCAAAGATCATCCGTCCGTTCTGATAGCTCCAATAAAGCGGCTTGATACCGACCCTGTCGCGGATCAGGGTCAGGCTTTGCTCCGCGCGATCCCAGACGGCGATCGCGAACATGCCGATCAGCCGGGTTATCGTTGCGGCAATTCCCCATTCGTCAAACCCTGCGACGATCACCTCGGTATCCGAATGGCCCCGGAAGCTATGCCCCGCTGCCGCCAGTTCGCGGCGTAATTCCTGAAAATTATAGACCTCGCCATTATAGGCGATGACATAGCGGCCGCTATGGGACTGCATCGGCTGCTGTCCCTCGGGCGACAGGTCGATGATCGACAGCCGCGCATGGCCAAGCCCCACGCGCGCCGTCTCGTCGGACCAGCTGGCTTGCGCGTCCGGCCCGCGATGGGTCAGTGTTGCCGCCATCGCGCCGGCTTGCGCGGCCAGTGTCGCGGCGGGTTGCACAACACTGGCCCGCCGATCGACAAGGCCGGCTATGCCGCACATGAGGGGCCTCGCCGCTGAAAATGAGTGCTGGCAGTGTGATGCATGACGGCCTGATCAAAGCCCCCGGAAAGCCAAGGACGGGCGGAATGAAACCCGTTTCAAAACATTGCATATAATGCTAGGGGCAATTGGGCTAGGGCCAATTAACCGGATCGCAGTCCGGCACCGCGGTGTAAGCGGCGTCTGTGCACAGAACGGGTAGATGAGAATATGGCAGCAAACCGGATCGATCCGGCATTCTGGGCCGGCAGGCGTGTCTTTCTGACCGGCCATACAGGTTTCAAGGGAAGCTGGCTTGGTATCTGGCTCGATATGCTGGGCGCGCAGACGACAGGTTATGCGCTGCCCCCCGAACGGGCCGAGGATATGTTCGCGCATCTTCAGCTTGAACGCGCATTGGCGGGCAGCCTTGATCACCGGATCGGCGATATTGGGGATTTCGAGACGCTGCAGGAGGCGTTGCGGGCGGCGCGACCTGAAATCGTCATCCATATGGCGGCGCAGCCGCTCGTCCGCCGGTCCTATCGCGAACCGCTCGCGACATTTGCGACCAATGTCATGGGCACCGCGCATCTGCTTGAAGCAGCGCGTCATGTGCCGGGCATTCAGGCGATCCTGCTTGTCACCACCGATAAATGTTATGAAAATCTCGAACATGAGCTGCCTTACAAAGAGGGCGATCATCTGGGCGGTCACGACCCTTATAGCGCCAGCAAGGCAGGTTCGGAAATCGTCGGGGCCGCTTATCGCCGGTCGTTTCTTGCCGAACAAGGCGTGATGGTCGCCACCGCGCGGGCGGGCAATGTGATCGGCGGCGGCGACTGGAGTGAGGATCGTCTCATTCCCGATGCGGTGCGTGCCTGGCGTGACAGTGAAACGCTGGTGATCCGCTCCCCGTCGGCAACGCGTCCGTGGCAGCATGTGATCGAACCCTTGCGTGGCTATCTGATGCTGGCCGAAGCGTTATGCGGTGCAGGCGGTGCTGCGGCCGCGGAAGCATGGAATTTCGGGCCGCAACTCGACGCGGTGCAGCCGGTGCGTCATGTCATCGAAAAGATGGTGGACCGGTGGGGCGCAATGGCGGCGGAAATGCGCGGGCAGGGGGGCGAGGCCCGCTGGCGCGCGGAAAACGAGCTGCCGGCACTCCATGAAGCGCAGCGGCTGCAACTTGACTGCACGAAAGCGGCTGACAAGCTCGGCTGGACGCCCAGGCTCAGCCTCGATCAGGCGCTTGATCTGACAACTGATTGGTATCTGCGTGCAGCGCAGGAAACGGCAGGCGACGCATTACTTGCGCTGACCCGCGCCCAGATCAGCAACAATAGCTGACCGTGGCTTGACCATGCCAGCCTGACCCAGATCTTTGAGGTTAGCTGTTGGCCGCGGCATTGTCGCGCGATCTTTGCGTGGCAATCCGCTCTATTTCCTCACGCATGCCGGGTGTCTCGTCAAGCAGGCTGTCGAAATCCCGCGCATCGAGCGTCAGCAGGTCGCAAAAACCCTGCGCTTTCACATCGGCTGTCCGTGGCGCGCCGTGCAGCAGCGACAGCTCGCCAAAAAAATCGCCATTGGCAAGCTGGATCGCCCCTTGCGGCAGGCCAACTTCAAGACAGCCCGATGAAACAAAATACATTGACCGGCCTTGCTCGCCTTTGCGTACGAGTAATTCCCCCGGCACCGCGAAATAGGGCTTCAGCATGGCAGCGATCTGGCTGATCCGTTCTGGCGGCTGTGAAGCAAAGATCGGCACTTTCGCAACCAGTTGTTCCGGGTGCAGCCCGAGATCAAGCGGCGGCCGTTCCTCCAACACACGCGCGCGCTGCCGCAATGCGTCGGTCAAATTGTGGAACACTTCGGGGCTGATCACGGCATTGTGGTGAAGCTCCCTGTAACTTGTCTCTTCCAGCCGGAGCCCGGTTTGTTCGAGATAGCGTTCCTCGAGTGCGGTGGCATAATCGGGATACTGCGCCTTCAGGGCGTCAAACGCGCTGTCGACCGCATCAAGCCGTTCTGTCATCACCGTATTCAGCAGCTGTGCGGTTTCCTCCCCGACAAAATCGGCGATCGTGTCGGCCCGTTTTCGCACTTCGATCAATGCGGCGCGCATGACCCGCAAGGTCTCGAACCGGTCGGCAAGCTGTTTTGACAGCAATTGTGTCCAGTCAAATCGCCGCTGTGCCAGAAGGGCGAGCCTGAACTGCCGGTCAAACCCCAGATGCAGACGGTAGGCCGTACGATAGCCGTCAAGACCATCCGCCTTGAGCGCGTCCTTCAAATCGTCGACCACGCGCATCATATGCCGCGCCAGTTCGGAGCTGAGCACTCCGTCGCTATAGCGTTGCAGATAGATATGCCGCTCTTGCCCCAAAAGCGCGCCGAGCCCGACAGTCATCCAGGCGTCTTTGCTCAGGCCCGCATGCGCCTGTGTCTCGTCATCGAGCTCGTGACGCCGCCCGGCATAATGTGCCAGCAACTGTTCGGTCGCCTTTGGGTCGGTATTCTGCTCCTCGGCAATTTCGCTGATCCGGGTGCTTACGGTTTTCAGCGCGCGCCGCATCGCCCGGTTGCGGACCGCAAGATCAACGGGGGCAAGCTTGTCCAGCCCGAAGAGCCGCATCAGCCAGGGAATGGTCGGCGCCTGCACGAACAGGGTGAACAGTACAAATCCGGTGACCATCAGCATGATGAAGCGCCGGGTGTCCGGATCGAAGGCCGGATTCTCGACCACAGCCAGGGCGAGGGCAAGCGAGACGGCCCCGCGCAACCCGCCCCAGATCATCACCGCCTGAAATTTGCGCGATACCTGTGCGGCGAGTCCAACCCGGCTGAGCAACGGGATAAAGCCCGCGATCAGCGCACCCCGCGCGACAAAGGCGGCAAGCGTCAGAACGCCCAATATGATGAAATCGCTGCTGGCCGCATCCGCAAGGATCGACGGCACGGCCATGCCCACAAGCAGGAAAATCAGCGAATTGGCCCAGAACCCGATCAGTTCCCAGGTTTCCGTCAGATTGTGCCAGGTCGATTCCGAAATGGCCGTTCGCCCGCGTCCGCCCAGTACAAGTGCTGCGGTTACCACTGCCATCACACCGGACAGATGCAGATAATGTTCGGCGATGACGAAAGAAAAATAGGCAAGCGTCACCGTCAGGGTGATTTCCACCATCGCGGAATTATGCAGCCGGGCGAATATCGCGCAGAAAATACGCGCCATGACATAACCGACGATGATCCCGCCGATAAAAACCTTGGCGAAGGCGAAGGCCCCGCCCCCGACATCGACCGCCGCCGCCCCGATAATCATCGCTGCCAGAATGTTGAACATCACGATGGCGGTTGCGTCGTTGAACAGGCTTTCGCCTTCGACGAGGATTGCAAGCCGCTTGGGTGCGCCAAGTTCCTTGAAGATAGCGACCACCGCTACCGGGTCGGTTGCCGAAACGATGGCGCCAAGCAACAGGCAAACAACCAGCGCCTCGCCCGATATCCAATGTACCGCACCGCCAACGACAAATGTCGAAATCAGCAAGCCGATAATTGCGAGAAACAGGATCGGCCCCACATCCTCAAGCAGGCGCCGCACATCAATCGATAGCGAGGATTCGAAAATGAGCGCCGGCAGAAAGACAAAGAAGATGATTTCGGAGGTGACATCCGCGCCGCGCAGTGCGGTCAGAATTTCGCCCGCAACGCCGTCTGTTGCAATCTTGTCGCCAAGCTGGACGATCAGCCCGAGCCCGATACCGATCAGCGCGAGAAAGATCGTATAGGGAAAATTAAGCCGCCGCGCGACCGGCAACATCAGCACGGCCAGCGTCAACAGGCTGGTCAGCCCCAATACATCAAGCAGAACGCTTTCCACTCGCCCCTCCCGCGCTATTCAGCCCCCGCATGAATACCGCCCTGCGTCAGGATCTGATTTGTAGGTTATATCACCGCTTCGATCAGGCGCGGTCCCTTTTGTTTCATCGCGTCTGCGAATTGCATATTGAAGGCATCCTGATCTTCCGCCCGGCTGGCGGCAACGCCCATCCCTTCTGCGATTTTCACCCAGTCAAGATCGGGGTTGGACAGATCAAGCAGGTTCAATGCGCCAGGCCCGGGATTGCCCGCACCGACCCGCATCAGCTCGACCTGCAGGATGTTGTATTTACGGTTGGCGAAAATCACCACGGTGACGTCGAGCTTTTCGCGCGCCATCGTCCAAAGCGACTGCACCGTATACATCGCGCCGCCATCCCCATGCAGACAGATGACCTTCCGGTCTGGACATGCGACCGCCGCACCGGCGGCAAGTGGCAATCCCTGGCCGATGGAACCGCCGGTCAGGCACAGCCAGTCATGCGGCGGGCAGCCTTCGGTCGGGCCGTAGCAACCATTGCCCGATGTCGCCGCTTCGTCCGAAACGATGGCGTTTTCGGGCATCAGCGCGCCAACTGCCGTACCAATGGTATAGGCATTGAACGGCCCACCTGTCGGCAGGTCGGGACGGCGCAGCGCTTGCCTTTTTTGCGCTGGCTTTGCGCCCAGGCCTTCAGCAACCGCACGCAGGGCGGCAATGCCGTCCTGTTCGGGGGTGGCAAGATGAATAATCTCGCAGCCCTCAGGGGTCATCCAGCTTGGCTTGTTCGGATAGGCAAAGAAGGAAACCGGCGGTTTCGTACCGATCAGGATAAGGCGTTCCGTACCGGCGAGAAATTCCACGATGTCTTCGGCGAAATAGGGCATTTTCTCGATCGTCACCCGGCCAGCGCCGCGTTGCAGCCGCGCGTGGAAGGTGTCGCACATCAGCCTGGCGCCACTTGCTTCGGCGATGCCGCCGGCAAGTTCAAGCCCGTCTTCCATCAGGCAGGCGCCGCGCATCAGGATTGCCGTTTTCTTGCCGCTGCGCAGGGCGGTGACGGCGTCGGCGATTGACGATTCGCCGGGCTGGGCAAGCGGTGGCGGCGCGATCTGGCGGGCCGGCCCGCTGGCTGCGTCCCAGGCGCAATTGGCCGGCGCGATCAGGGTCGCGATCTGCCCCGGATAGGTCATTGCGGCGGCAACCGCGCGCGCGCCATCGGCCGCGAGATTCGCGGCGCTCGAGCTGGAATGCACCCAGTGAGAGACCGGCCGCGCAAGCCCGGCGATGTCGGAGGCGAGCGGCGCATCATATTGCGCATGATAGGTCGCGTGGTCGCCCACCACATTGATGATCGGCGAATTGGCGCGTTTCGCATTGTGCAGATTGGCCGACGCATTCGACAGGCCCGGCCCCAGATGCAACAAGGTAAAGGCAGGCTTGCCCGCCATCCGTCCATAGCCGTCGGCCATGCCGGTCACCGCCCCTTCGAACAAGGCCAGAATACCGCGCGCGCCCTCGATCCGGTCAATTGCCGCGACGCAATGCATTTCCGATGTGCCGGGATTGGTGAAACACACATCAATTCCAGCATTCACAAAAGTCTGAATTAAGGTTTCTGCCCCATTCATGTTGCCCCTGCTCCCCTGTTTTTATGTATTGTCGTATTGCGTCCTACCTTAGCACAGGGATTTCGAATTGGCTTCCTGACAATTGCGCCGCGCTTCTGGTAAAAGGGCCGCACAAGCAAGTAACTATCCCGAATGATCCCGTCAGAAGGAACCTGATCGTGAATGTGACCGAAGCCGTCAATGCCCGCAAATCCGTGCGCGCTTTCCTGCCCAAACCCGTGCCGGAGGAAACGGTGCGCCAGATCCTGATCGATGCCGCGCGCGCGCCGTCAGGCGGCAATCTGCAACCCTGGAAGACATATGTGATGGCCGGGGCGGCGCGCGATGAATTGCTGCGCCGGGTGCGCGAGCAGTGGGAAGCAGGCAATTTCGGGGAAGGGACCGAATATGACATTTATCCCAAGGATCTGAAGGAACCCTATACCGCCCGCCGCCGGGAGGTGGGCTATATGCTTTATGAGCTTGCCGGGGTGACGCGGGACGACAAGGCGGGCCGCATCAAGCAGATGTTCCGCAATTACGAGTTGTTCGATGCGCCGGTCTGTCTGATTTTCACAATCGACCGGCAGATGGGGCTTGGCCAATGGGCCGATCTTGGCATGTACATCCAGAATGTGATGCTGCTGGCGCTGGATCACGGGCTTGCGACCTGCCCGCAGGAAGCCTGGGCCAACTGGTACAAGACACTGACCGAAATGCTGTCGATCCCCGACGAGGAAATGGTGTTCTGCGGTGTCGCGCTTGGTTATGAAGACACCGAGGCAAAGGTGAACAGCCTGCATGCGCCGCGCGCGGGACTTGAAGATGTCAAATTCTTCGGCTTTGACAGCGCCTGGGCGAAGGGCTGATCTTAAGATAATCTGATGGCCGGGTGGGAAAGACGATTTGATCCGGCCGTTCATTATTGCCCGGCCGTTCATTATTGATTGCCGCGCATAACTGGCGGCCAACTGGATCAGTCGTTTTTCTTGGCTAGTGTATCAAGCTGCTTTTGCATGGCGTCGATACGTTCCATCAGCGCCGAAATCTGATCGTCTTTTGCCGATGTATCGGGTGCCGGCGCGGATGGCTGTGCCTGTTCGCTTTGCCCGGTTGACCAGTTGAAGGGCGAAAAGCTCTGCATCGCCCGTTCCATCAATGCCAGATTTTGCTTGGTCAACTCATCGAGCTGTTTGAGCGGTGGCACTGCACCAAAGGCCGATGTAATCTGTTCGCGCATCGTTTCCTGATTGCGCAAAAAGGTCTCCATCGCGGTTTCGAGATAGCTTGGCACAAACGGTTGCAGGGCATTGCCATACATCTGGATGAGTTGCCGCAGAAAATTGACTGGCAGCAGATTCTGCCCTTTATTTTCTTCCTCGAAAATAATCTGCGTCAGTACCGAGCGGGTGATATCTTCATCGGTTTTTGCATCAAGCACGCGAAACTCCTCACCTGATTTGACCATCTCGCTCAATTGCTCAAGCGTCACATATCTACTGCTTGCTGTGTTGTAGAGGCGGCGATTGGCATATTTCTTGATGATAACCGGTTCTGTGCCGTTACTGCCCCGACGATCCCCCTTACCCATATGTTCACTCCCCTTACCGCGGACATGTTGTCACTGGCCCGCTTGCATTGCCGGCCGGCCCCTCACAAAGGTGATTTTCATCATATTGTCGCCTGCCTATGTTGCAATGCGCAAGTATTGCGTTGCGCCGCGCAATGGCGAATAGGCTAACAGGGCTTGGGGTGCGGCAAAAACCCGCGCATTTTCCGCTCAGCTAGTGCTTTACCACGCGCGCTAATTATAGCATGGTCTGCGCCGCAGAAATTGTGCGGGGGCGAAGTCGCCACGCCGGGCTGCTTGTCATCTAGCCGGTGCCGACGCAGATCCATATATGTACAGAGTGAAGACGGACCGATCAGGAAAGGAATGGGCATGACCGAAGTCGTAATCGTAGGGGCGGCACGTACCCCGGTTGGATCTTTTAACGGTGCGCTGAGCACTTTGTCGGCGCATGAGCTGGGCAAGGTCGCGATTTCGGCGGCACTCGAACGGGCCGGTGTGAAGGCGGATGAAGTAACCGAAGTGATTATGGGCCAGATCCTGAGTGCAGGTGAAGGGCAAAACCCGGCGCGTCAGGCATCGATTGCCGCCGGTATTCCGGTGGACGCGCCCGCCTGGGGTGTCAATCAGCTTTGCGGATCAGGGCTGCGTTCGGTGGCGCTGGGGTTTCAGGCGATCATGAATGGTGATTCCGACATTGTGGTTGCTGGCGGACAGGAAAGCATGAGTCGCGCGCCGCATCTGGTGCATCTGCGCGATGGCACCAAGATGGGGGCGACCGAGCTGGTCGATTCCATGCTGAAGGATGGTCTTTGGGATGCGTTCCACGGCTATCACATGGGCAACACGGCGGAGAATGTCGCCGAGAAATGGCAGATCACCCGCGAGCAGCAGGACGCATTCGCGGTCGCCTCGCAAAACAAGGCCGAAGCCGCCCAGAAGGCGGGTAAATTCAAGGATGAAATCGTCCCTGTGGTCATCAAGAACCGCAAAGGCGAGACGGTTGTCGAAGATGACGAATTTATTCGCCACGGGGTCAAGCTTGACGATCTCAGCGGATTGCGCCCCGCGTTCCAGAAAGAGAATGGGACCGTCACCGCCGGCAATGCGAGCGGCATCAATGACGGCGCCGCAGCGGTGACATTGATGAGCAAGCAGGAAGCCGATCGCCGCGGTTTGAAGCCGCTGGCGCGGATCGTTTCCTGGGCGCAGGCAGGCGTTGACCCCTCGGTCATGGGATCAGGCCCGATCCCGGCGACCAAGGCCGCGTTGAAAAAGGCGGGCTGGTCGATCGACGAGGTCGAACTTGTCGAGGCGAATGAAGCGTTTGCTGCGCAGGCATGTGCGGTCAACAAGGATCTGGGCTGGGATACCGACCGGGTCAATGTGAATGGCGGCGCGATTGCCATCGGTCATCCGATCGGCGCGTCCGGTGGCCGGGTGCTTGTCACGCTGCTGTATGAAATGCAGCGGCGCGATGCCAAGAAAGGCCTGGCGACACTGTGCATCGGCGGTGGCATGGGCATCGCCATGTGCGTCGAGCGGGACTAGTAGGTATCGGCTAAAAGCCGGACAGTCACAGCGACACAGTAAGCGCCGCAGGCGTTCGCGTATTTTGAGAGAAATCTTCTTTCGGCCGGGTCGGTTTCATGGTGGAGCCGGTCCGGTCGGGGAAGAAGTTTTTGTTTTTAACAGCATGCAGAATAAAGGGAGTTCTAGATGACACGGGTTGCACTGGTTACCGGCGGTACGCGCGGTATTGGCGCCGCGATTTGCCGGGCGCTGAAGGAAGCCGGTTATGCGGTTGCCGCGAATTATGGCGGCAATGACGAAGTTGCGGAGGCGTTCAGCAAACAAACCGGCATTCCCGTGTTCAAGTGGGACGTCAGCGATTTCGACGCCTGCGCCGACGGGATTGCAAAGGTTGAGGCTGCACTCGGCCCGATCGATGTACTTGTCAATAATGCGGGGATCACCCGTGACACCACGCTGCACCGGATGAGCAAGGAGAAATGGCACGAGGTCATTTCAACCAACCTCGATTCCATGTTCAATATGTGCCGGCATGTGATCGAAGGCATGCGCTCACGCAGCTATGGCCGGATCATCAACATTTCCTCGATCAACGGCCAGAAAGGCCAGGTCGGCCAGACCAATTATTCCGCGGCCAAGGCCGGCATCATCGGCTTCACCCGGGCGCTGGCGCAGGAAAATGCCGCCAAGGGCATCACCGTCAATGTCATCGCGCCGGGTTATGTCAATACCGACATGATGAAGGATCTGCGCGAGGATGTGTTGCAGGGGATTATCGACACGATTCCGGTTGGCCGCCTGGGCGAGCCCGAGGAAATCGCGGATAGTGTGGTCTATCTCGCCAGTGAAAAGTCAGCCTTCATCACCGGCGCGACGCTGACGGTGAATGGCGCGCAGTATATCGCAAGCTGATTTTTGGCCCGCCCGGTCAGACCGGCCAGGCGCGGAAGATCGGAAAAGGCCGTGCGGCGTCATGCGCCGTGCGGCCTTTTTTATTGCGTGCGGGATAAGTGCCTGCTGGCCTAGAAATTATCCTTCAGCCGCCGGGTTTCGGCAAAAACCTCCACCTCGCCCGCGCCCTGCATGCCGATGGTGCGCTGCAAATCCTCGCTCTGGGGGCGCAGGAAGGGGTTGGTTTCAAGCTCAAGCCCGATCGTTGTCGGCACGGTCGGAACGCCTTTTGCCCGCATGGCATCGATCTGCCTGGCGCGGTCGACCAGCGCTGCATTATCGGGTTCGACCGTCAGCGCGAATTTCGCATTCGACTGGGTATATTCATGCGCGCAATAGACGGTTGTGTCGGCTGGCAGTGCGGTCAGCTTTTGCAGTGAGTGCCACATCTGCGCGGGCGAGCCTTCAAACAGCCTGCCGCAGCCCAGCGCGAACAAGGCGTCGCCGACAAAGATGATTTTATCGTCGGGAAACCAGAAGGCGATATGCCCGATCGTATGACCCGACACATCGAACACCTCGACCTTGCGGGTGCCGAAGGTAAAACTGTCGCCATCGCCGACCTGCATATCAATGCCCGGAATGCGGGCCGCATCCGATTTCGATCCGATGATCTGGCAGCCGGTCTTGGCTTTCAGTTCCTCGTTCCCGCCCGCATGATCGAAATGGTGATGCGTGTTGAGGATATGGGTCAGTTGCCAGCCGGTATCCTCCAGCGCCTGAAGGATGGGGCCGACTTCAGGGGTATCGACGACCGCTGTGACATTTGCGTCCGGATCGTGCACGAGCCAGGAATAATTGTCGCTCAGACATTCAAACTGGTGAATCTGTAACTCGCTCATCATCCTCTCCTTCATTGATGGGTCGCGGTGAAATGCCGGTCTGTATATGATTATTGTTGATGGCAGACAGCTTGCCGGGGCACGCAAGGCAATATGTGAGGGAGTATAACGGAAGATGCATCTCGATGTCATAGATATGCATGCTTTCTATTCCAGCAGGCTCGGCCAGACCGCGGCTGCGGCGCTGCAACGGGAGGTGCGGGCCATTTGGCCGAACCTGTCGGGCTATTCTGTGCTGGGGCTGGGCTATGCCACACCCTTTCTGACCCCGTTCCTGGGGGAAGCGATACGGGTTGTCGGTGCCATGCCGGCGCGTCAGGGGGTGATCTACTGGCCCGCCGGCGGGGCGGCATTGACGATGCTTGTTGATGAGGTGGAGCTGCCTTTGCCGGATGCGGCGTTTGATCGGGTGCTGGTCGCCCATTACCTTGAGACGAGTGAGCATATCCGCCCCGCTTTACGTGAAATCTGGCGCATTCTTGCGCCGGGCGGCAAGCTGCTTCTGATCGCGCCTAACCGCAACAGTCTGTGGGCGCGCCGCGAATCGACGCCATTCGGTCACGGCCGCCCCTTCTCGCGGCTGCAGCTGACAAGTCTTTTACGCGATGCGATGTTTACCCCCGAATGCTGGCGTGGTGCCCTGCATATGCCGCCGCTTCTGCTGCCGCTGTTTTCCGGGCGGGGCGGCGGAAGGGAAATATTTGGCAGCAGCTTCTTGCCGCGGCTTGCGGGTGTGCATCTGGTCGAGGCGCGCAAGCAGATCTACGCGCCGATCCCCGCCGTCGAAGCCGCTGGTCGCCGGCGGCAGCGCAGCCCGGTTCTGCGGCCTGTACCAACTGGCCCGGCTACGGCGCGCTTTTGTCGCGCAGCAGGAACAGGGCCTGCGCCGCAAATAAGTTCGCGCAGGCCGGAAAGCGATTGAACCTGTTGACCTTGCCATCACTGTCAAGTGTCACAAACCGTTCGACCAGCAGGTTCATCTGCCGCGCAAGCCGGGTGAAATCGTTGATCGCGCACAGATGTATGTTCGGCGTGTCATACCAGGCATGCGGTAATAAGCCGGTGACCGGCATCCGTCCCGTGCGCAGGACATGCAGACGCACCCGCCAATAGCCGAAATTGGGGAAGGAAACGATGGCATAGCGGCCGATCCGCACCATTTCCTCAAGCACCTTGCGGGGCTCGCGCGTGGCCTGCAGGGTCTGGCTCAGGATGACATAGTCAAAGCCGCGCGTCGGATAGTTGGCCAGATCGGTATCGGCATTGCCTTGCACAACCGAAAGCCCCTGTGCGACGCAGGCATTTACCCCTTGCTGGCTTAATTCGATCCCGCGGCAATCGACATCGCGGGTACTGCTCAAAAGGCGCAGCAGCTCGCCATCGCCGCAACCCACGTCCAGCACGCGGCTGCCCGGGGAAATCATGCCTGCGATGATTTGCAGATCGATGCGGGCCTTCTGACCGCTCGGCTGGGAGGCGTTTTGCGTCATACGTCCTCGCGCGCCGCATCGCTGGTGAGGCCGCGCTTTTCGGCGGCCGCGTTCAGAAAGCCCGTCAGGGTCTGGAAGAATTCCGGCTCATCAAGCAGGAAAGCGTCATGGCCCTTGTCGGATTCGATCTCAACGAAGCTGACATTGGCGGCGGCTGCGTTCAGCGCTTGCACGATCTGTCTGCTTTCCACGGTCGGGAACAGCCAGTCGCTTGTGAATGAGACGACACAGAAACGGGTTCGGATATCGCGAAAGGCTTCGGCCAGCACGCCGTCATATTCGGCGGCAAGGTCGAAATAGTCCATGGCGCGCGTCAGATAGAGATAGGAATTCGCATCGAACCGGTCGACGAATGTCGATCCCTGATGGCGCAAATAGCTTTCCACCTGAAAATCCGCATCAAACCCGAAGCCAAGCCGGTCCCGATCCTGCAGATTGCGGCCGAATTTGCTGTGTAATGCGGGTTCGGACAGATAGGTGATATGGGCCGCCATCCGCGCCACGGCAAGCCCTTTTTCCGGCACCGCCCCGGCGGTGAAATAGCCCCCTCCATGCCAGTTCGGGTCCGCCATGATGGCCTGACGCCCGACCTCGTGAAAGGCGATATTCTGGGCCGAATGGCGCGCCGCCGTCGCAATCGGCACGGCGGAAAAGACCCGCTCGGGATAACTTGCCGCCCATTGCAGCACCTGCATGCCGCCCATCGATCCGCCGATCACGCAGAACAGCTGATCGATCCCCAGATGGTCAACCAGCCGCGCCTGCGCGCGTACCATGTCGCGGATGGTGATAACCGGAAAATCAAGCCCGTAAGGCGCGCCGGTTGCGGGGTTGATGCTTGTCGGCCCGCTGCTGCCGATGCAACCGCCGAGCACATTTGCGCAAATGACGAAATAACGATCCGTATCCACCGGACGACCGGGCCCGACGATTGTGGTCCACCAGCCGTCGCGGCCGGTCACCGGATGCCGGTTCGCGACATATTGGTCGCCTGTCAGCGCGTGACAGACAAGCACAGCATTCGATTTGTCCTGATTGAGCGTGCCATAGGTCTGATAGGCGATATCCCACGGCGCAAGCTCCGCGCCGCAGTCAAGCGGCAGCGGGGCATCCGCGTCGAAGCGGATGATTGGCGCGAAGCGGTTCGGTTCGCCTGTCGCCGCCATTTCTGAGCCGTGCTGCGTGGTCACCTGAACCGTCGCTTCCCTTCCTGTGGCTGCTTGTTGCCGTGCCGCCTGTCTTCATTAGCCTGTTTCGGTTTCGCCTGTTTGTATCGCTGTGCCTGAAAGCTTGTGCGACCAATATGGCCAAGGAAGGCTTTCTCGCGCCTCTTGCCCGCAAAATCAAGCTTTGCCGCAGATCAATCTTGGGCTTGTGCATGGAAATTGCCCGAAATTCGACCGCTTCGGCTGGCGATATTGCGTTGCGGCAGATATATAGGGGGCTAATCGGTCCGGCGCTATTTTGAGCGGCCGGTCATGGCCGATAACCGATATTTGCAGTTTCAGGAAGTAAGCTAGATGAACCAGCCGAACGACGCCATGTCAGATAATTCACCCCTTATCGATGATCTTGTCGCCACCTGCCGCGCGGCGCTGCCCCAGATCGATGCGCTATATGCCGCCGCGCGCGACGGGGTGCGGGCGGTGCTGGTTGCCGATGGCAAGATATCGCCTGCCCTGCTTGAACAAAATCAGTTCTCAGCCCACGGGTTTGGCTGGCTTGCGACCTATGTCGAATGTCTGCGGCAGATGGTCGAGTGGGCTGACCGGCTGAGCGATGAAGGCCGGCTTGGCGAATTTGAAATGCTGATCCTGCAGGCCGGTTTCGGCGAATATCTGGCGCAGATGGCAGGCGGCATCCCGATGAGCCAGGGCGAAGTCCTGCGCCCTGCCGATATGGGGATAAGCGCGGAGGCGGTGCAGGCATTTCAGGCCGGTCCTGTCGCGCGGTTGATCGCGGGGGGCAATACCGCCCCGGTACGGCAGCGGATTGCCGATCTGATCGGTGAAAACCCCGGTGCAATTACCCAGGGTGATACCGGGCTTGATGAAACCCATGCGATGATCCGGGAGCAGTTTCACCGTTTCGCCGAAGAGCAGGTCGCACCTTACGCCCATGAATGGCATCTGAAGGATGAGCTGATCCCGATCGAGGTGATCACGCAGATGGGCGAACTTGGCGTTTTCGGGCTGACGATCCCTGAACAGCTTGGCGGGCTTGGCATGGGCAAGATGGCGATGTGCGTCGTCTCCGAAGAGCTCAGCCGCGGCTATATCGGGGTCGGTTCGCTTGGTACCCGTTCGGAAATCGCGGCCGAGCTGATCATGGGGGGCGGCACGGATGCGCAGAAGGAGCATTATCTGCCAAAAATCGCATCCGCCGAAATTCTGCCGACCGCCGTCTTTACCGAACCCAATACGGGATCGGATCTGGCCTCGCTGCGTACCCGCGCGATCCGCGACGGGGACGTTTACAAGGTGACCGGCAACAAGACCTGGATCACCCATGCGGCGCGTACCGATGTGATGACGCTGCTGGCACGGACCGATCCCAACGAGCCCGGCTATAAGGGGCTGTCCATGTTCCTGGCTGAAAAGCCGCGCGGGTCGGATGCCGAACCATTCCCTGCCGACGGGATGACCGGTGGTGAGATCGAGGTGCTCGGTTATCGCGGCATGAAGGAATATGAGCTCGGCTTTGATGAATTTGAAGTGTCGGCGAAAAATCTGCTCGGCGAACAGGAAGGGCAGGGTTTCAAGGCGCTGATGAAAACCTTCGAAAGCGCGCGGATCCAGACGGCGGCACGGGCCATCGGCGTGGCGCAATGCGCGATGGAGCTGGGGCTGAAATACGCCCAGGAGCGGTTGCAGTTCGGCAAGCCGATCTACAGTTTCCCGCGCGTGTCGGGCAAGATCGCCTGGATGGCGGTTGAAATCATGCTGGCGCGTCAGCTGACCTATTATTCGGCACGGCGCAAGGATGAGGGGCAGCGCTGCGATCTTGAAGCAGGCATGGCCAAGCTGCTGGGCGCGCGGATTGCCTGGATGTGCGCTGACAATGCGCTGCAGGTGCATGGCGGTAACGGCTTTGCAACCGAATATCCGGTCAGCCGCGTGCTGTGCGACGCCCGTATCCTGAACATCTTCGAAGGCGCAGCGGAAATTCAGGCGCAGGTCATCGCCCGCCGTCTGCTCGAGGAATAATCGTTCGCGGTGGCGGCAGGCGGTCTTGCGTGTCAGTTCTGCACGTAAAGCCGCAATGCCGCCGCCGCCGCGACCGGGCATAGCGCGATTGCCGCAAGCAGGAGCGCGGTCAGCACAAGCAATTGTGCTGACGCGCCCAGTCCGAACAACGCTGCATCCATCGCCGAAACGGCAAAGATCAGCAATGGGATGTAGAGCGGCAGCACAAGCAGGGTCAGCAGCATCCCGCCACGGCGTATGCCGACGGTAAGCGCCGCCCCCACCGCGCCAAGCAGACTGAGGCTCGGTGTGCCAAGCAGCATTGTGGCAAGTAGCGTCACAAATCCGTCCGCACCAAGATTAAGTGTCAATGCAAGTACGGGTGCGGCGATAATAAGCGGCAACCCCGTGGTCAGCCAGTGCGCGAGCGTCTTGGCAAGTATGACAAGCGGCAGTGGCAGCGGGTCGAGCAGCAGCAGATCAAGTGTGCCATCTTCGTGATCGGCCTGAAACAGTCGGTCCAGCGACAACAGACAGGCAAGCAGTGCGGACACCCAGATAATGCCCGGTGCGATCCGGCCAAGCAGGTTAAGCTCGGGCCCCAGCGCCAGCGGGTAGAGGGTTGCCGCGATGACAAAGAAGCCTACCGCCATTGCGCCACCGCCACCGATTCGCGTGGCAAGCTGCAGATCCCGGCTGACGATCAGAAGGAAGCTGCGCATGGGCTCCCCAATTCCGTGAAATCGAGTATGCGCGTATGCGCAAGGCCAAGCTCGGTATGGGTGGCCGCGATTGCGATGCCACCGCGCGCAAGATGATCGGCGGTGAGTTCGGCAAAGCGCCCGATCGCATCCTGATCAAGCGCGACAGTCGGTTCGTCGAGCAGCCAGACAGGGCGTGCAATTGCCGCAAGCCGCGCAAGGCTGAGCCGCCGCCGCTGCCCGGCTGACAGAAACCGCGCCGGTATGTCGGCGATGCCGGCAATACCCAGCTGTTTCAATGCGGGGCGTATATCGTCTGGTGATGCACCGGCCAGCTGTACCCAGAAAGTAAGATTTTCGGCAACTGTCAGCGCCGGTTTTACCGGATCGAGATGGCCGGTATAGTGCAGCTTTTCCTGGAATGCGGACCAGTCATCGCTCACGTTTGCCCCGGTATAGGTGAGCGTGCCAGCTGCCAGCGGCAGCAATCCTGCAAGTAGACGCAGCAGGCTTGACTTCCCCGCGCCGTTTGGTCCTTGCAGGCGCAGCAATTCACCGGGTGCCACGGCAAAACTCAGGTTGGAGAATACGGTGACCCCGCTGCGCTGACAGCTTAAGTCGCGCGCGGCAAGCCCTTCGTTATGTTTCCAGTCGCCCAATGTCATTGTCGGATATTTCATGAATTCCAATGTGTTTCCCTTTGGCTTAACCCAGACCTTTGTGCAGCGTCTATTCCCTTTCGCACAATCTGTTGCGCTTGCGGTGGAAGTGAGTTGGCATTTGGTAGGCGTTTCGGATTATATTGCGCGCAAACTGGGGCATGGCCGGCACCTAAAGGCGGGGCGGCCCTGACCAGACAGAATAATTTCATTGCCCGAGGAGAGTTTCTGCCGTGACACAATTTGGCCAGGACAGCCTGAAGACGCGCCGTAAACTGAAGGTCGGATCGAAAACCTACGACTATTATAGTTTGAAGGCTGCCGAAAAAGCAGGGATCGGCGACATCTCACGTTTGCCGTTTTCGCTGAAAGTGCTGCTTGAAAATCTGCTGCGTTACGAGGATGGCCGCACCGTTACGGTCAAGGATGTCGAGGCGCTCGGTAAATGGACCAAGCGCCGCCGCAGCACGCGGGAGATTTCCTATCGCCCGGCGCGGGTGCTGATGCAGGATTTCACCGGTGTGCCCGCGGTCGTCGATCTTGCCGCGATGCGGAATGCGATGGTCGAACTTGGCGGCGACCCCAAGAAGATCAACCCGCTTGCCCCGGTCGATCTTGTTATCGATCACTCTGTGATGGTCGATCATTTTGGCGACCAAAAGGCATTCAAACAGAATGTGGCGCGCGAATATGAACGCAATGGCGAACGCTATGAATTTCTGCGCTGGGGGCAGGATGCGTTCGATAATTTCCGCGTCGTGCCGCCGGGAACCGGCATCTGCCATCAGGTCAATCTCGAATATCTGGCGCAGACGGTCTGGACCCGCAAGGACAAGACCGCGAAGGGCAATGTCCAGGTTGCGTTCCCCGACACGCTGGTGGGAACCGACAGCCATACCACGATGGTGAACGGGCTTGCGGTGCTTGGCTGGGGTGTCGGCGGGATCGAGGCGGAGGCCGCGATGCTGGGGCAGCCGGTTTCCATGCTTATTCCCGAGGTTGTCGGCTTCAAGCTGACAGGCAAACTGCGCGAAGGCATGACTGCGACCGATCTGGTGCTGACGATCACGCAGATGCTGCGCGAGAAGGGCGTCGTCGGCAAATTCGTTGAATTTTACGGGCCGGGCCTCAATCAGCTGAGCCTGGCGGATCGGGCAACCGTTTCCAATATGGCGCCAGAATATGGTGCGACTTGCGGTTTCTTCCCGATTGATGCGGAAACGATCGCTTATCTCAAGGCGACCGCCCGCAAGCCTGCGCAGATCGCGTTGGTTGAAGCATATGCAAAAGCGCAGGGCATGTGGCGCGGTCCGCGCACACCGGATCCGATTTTCACCGATACACTTGAACTTGACATGTCGTCTGTCGAGCCGAGCCTTGCGGGGCCGCGCCGGCCGCAGGACCGCGTGGCTTTATCGAATGTGGCAAAGGAATTTCGCGACGAGCTGCATAAGGGGTTTGGCAAGAAGGGCGAGGATGACAAGCGCGTTGCGGTCGCCGGCGAGACTTATGAAATCGGCCATGGCGACGTGCTGATCGCGGCGATTACAAGCTGCACCAACACCTCCAATCCGGGGGTGTTGATCGCCGCAGGGTTATTGGCGCGGAATGCGATTGCCCGCGGGCTTAAAACCAAGCCCTGGGTGAAAACCTCGCTTGCACCGGGCTCTCAGGTCGTGACCGAATATCTCAAGCAAGCCGGACTGCAGACGCATCTCAACAAGCTTGGCTTCAACCTTGTAGGCTATGGCTGCACCACCTGTATCGGTAATTCCGGCCCGCTCGCGACGCAGATATCGGATGCGGTGCGCAAGCATGACGTCATCGCCGGGTCGGTATCGTCCGGCAACCGGAATTTCGAAGGCCGGATCAACCCCGACACCCAGGCGAACTACCTCGCCTCGCCGCCACTTGTCGTGGCTTATGCGCTGGCCGGCAATCTGGGCATCGATCTGAACAAGGATCCGCTGGGGCAGGACAAGCAGGGCAATGATGTTTATCTTGCCGATATCTGGCCATCGAATGCCGAAATCACCGAAACGGTCCGGCAGTGCGTGACCGCAAAAATGTTCCGCGAACGTTATTCGGATGTTTTCCGGGGCGATGCGGGCTGGCGCAAGATCAAATCGTCGGGCGGTTTGACCTATGAATGGGATTCCAAATCGACTTACGTGCAGAATCCACCCTATTTCTCGGGGATGAGTAAGGAGCCGGGCGGTTTTTCCAATGTTGAAGGTGCGCGCGTGCTTGCCTTGCTTGGCGATTCCATCACAACCGACCATATCAGCCCGGCCGGGTCGATCAAGGCGGATGGACCGGCCGGCGAATATCTGACCAAGCACAAGGTCCGCCCGATCGACTTCAACAGCTATGGCTCGCGCCGCGGCAATCACGAAGTCATGATGCGCGGTACATTCGCCAATATCCGTATCAAGAATGAAATGGTTCCGGGTACCGAAGGTGGCGTGACCAAACATGTGCCTGGCGGCAAGCAGATGTCGATCTATGATGCGGCGATGCAGTATCAGCAGGACGGTGTGCCGCTTGTTGTTTTTGCCGGCAAGGAATATGGCACCGGCTCCTCGCGCGACTGGGCGGCGAAAGGCACGAAGCTTCTGGGCATTCGTGCGGTCATCGCTGAATCCTTCGAGCGGATCCACCGCTCGAACCTCGTTGGCATGGGGGTTCTGCCGCTGCAGTTCGAAGAGGGCACGGATCGCCACACGCTGAAGCTGACCGGTGAGGAAGTCGTCGACATTACCGGCATTGAAAAAGGCATCAAGCCGCGCATGAAAGTGCAGGCCAAGATCACCTATGCCGACGGCAAGTCACGCAATGTGCCGTTATTGTGCCGGATCGATACGCAGGATGAGGTCGAATATTACCGCCATGGCGGCATTCTGCATTACGTGCTGCGTAATCTCGCGGGCGTATAAGATACAGGCAATGCGGTGAAGGGGTGTGTTCCCTTCACCGCAAATTGACTTTCCAAAGCGTAATCCGGTTTCTATGTTGGCGGCATGGATAAGCGTGTCATATCTGTGCGCCGCCGGTGCGCAATAAGAGCGGTTTTCGCTGCAACTTTGTTGGCGATAACCGCTTCATTCCCGGCATTTGCCACTACGCAAAGCCGGTTGACGGTGGTTGAGCTTTATACCAGTCAGGGGTGCAGTTCCTGCCCCCCCGCCGACGCGTTGTTGGGCAGGTTGGCGAAACGGCAGGATATTCTGGCGCTGACCCTGCCTGTGACCTATTGGGATTATCTGGGCTGGACCGACAAGTTCGCGAAACCCGCCCATGATGCACGTCAGCGCGATTATGCGCGCAGATATAGCGGCGGGCGTGTTTATACTCCGCAAATCGTCATTGACGGGGCGCATCGTGAGATTGGCAGCCATGCAAAGGCTGTTGAAGCTGTGATTGCCATTCAGCAGGGTAGTCGGAAGCCAGTGGTGCCGGTGTTGATGACGCAACGGCAAGATACATTTTCGATCGAAATCGGGGAGGGTGTTTTGCCGGCTGGCGCGCCACATGCGACTATCTGGTTCATCCGCTTCATACCTAAGCGCGAGGTGGCTGTGCGCGGCGGCGAAAATAGTGGCAAGCACATCACCTACACCAATATTGTCGAGGAGCTTTCGCCGATCGGCATGTGGCAGGGCGACAGCTTGCAAATTCAACTGCCGCGAGAGGATATCGGGCTTGACGGGGATAAGGGTATTGCGGTTCTGGTGCAGCTTGATGGTACCGGGGAAATTATTGGTGCCGGCAGATTCCAACTCTCCTCGCTTGTTAATTGAGATGACGGTACGCTAACCTCGTCTCGGTTCAAATTTGTCGGGCCGGCGATTTTGTATCGGCCATGACGGCGTAACCGGAGGGGCACAACATGCGGATGAAACTGTTTTACCTGTTGTTTCGCATGTTGTCAGGCTTCTGGTTTTTACCTGGTGTTATCATTCTGGGTACGGTGCTCGCAGCGTTTGCCGCGGTGCAGGTTGATGCGCTCGGGCAATCATTTTTTTCCACTGCGCCGTGGCTCTTGCAGCTGTCGCCTGAGGGTGCGCGGGCGCTGCTATCGACAATCGCCGGTTCGACGATCACCATCGCCAGCCTGGTCTTTTCCCTGACACTGGTGACACTGACGATTGCCTCGTCGCAACTGGGGCCGCGCCTGTTGATGAATTTCATGCAGGACAAGCCCACACAGATTGTATTGGGGGCCTTTCTTGGCGCGTTTTGTTATACCCTGCTTGTATTGCAGGCGGTGGACACAAGCAGTGATCCACATTTCGTGCCGCAGTTCTCGATTTCTTTGGCGCTTCTTATTACAGCGGTCAATCTGGGGATTTTGATCTATTTTATCCATCATGTCGCCGACAGTATTCAGGCTGACACCGTGATTGCGCAGGTGGCGCTTGGGTTGACCAATGCGATCGAGGAAGCATTTTCAGAAATTGAACCGCCGGAACCTGCAGACCTTCCCGAGCCTGATGCGTTGCGGCACCATGGCGCGCCAGTTTGCAGCAATGCAATGGGATATATTCAAGCGATCGATTTCGGCGCATTGTTGAAACTCGCGACCGAACATAACTTGATAATCCTGCTACCGATGCGGGCGGGCCACTTTGTTGCTGCGGGGGAGGCCTTGGCCTATCTGAGCCCGGCACATTTGCTGGATGATGCCCTGCAAGTCAGGATCAACGATCAGATTGTCATTGGCGGCAAGCGAACCATGGCGCAGGATCTGGAGTTTTCCGTCCATGCGCTTGTTGATATCGGGCTGCGGGCGTTGTCACCAGGTATCAATGATCCGCATACGGCAAATTCCGTTATCGATTATTTGAGTGGCGCGCTCACAATTGCCGCTCGACGTTATGCGCCGCTTCCGGTCTATTGCGATGCGGAGGGACAAGCGCGTATCATTGTCAATCCAACAGGTTTCGCGGGCCTTGTTGCCAGCGCTTTCGACGAGATCAGACAGGCCGCAACCGGTCAGCTCGCGGTGCAGATTCAGCTCGTCAAAGGGGCGACGCGCATAGCCCGTGCCCTCACCCGTCGCGCGCAATGTCCGGTTATCGCCAAGCAGGTCACGGCGTTGAAGCAAGGCGCAGATGTCGAGGCGTTGCAGCCTTGCGATGCGGCGGATCTCGACGAAGTGATTACTGAGTTCGAAACCGTCCTGAGCCGGCGTCTGGAAACGCTGGCCGCCTGACCTAGCTGGCCGAACCGATTGCCTGCGTGACCATTGCCGCCATGCGCTTGGCGAATGAGGCCGGATCTGGAAGCGGCTCGCCTTCCAAAATGCGTGCCTGATCGAGCAGCAGATGCGCGGCTTCTTCCAATTGACGGGCATCGACATGAACC